>JBFYZZ010000192.1:0-32394 GCA_041309225.1 Deltaproteobacteria bacterium
CGTCGGCGTCGGCGTCGGTGTCGGCGTCGGGCCCGCCGCTGTCGTCGGTGGGCTCCCGCGGGGGGCAGGCCGAGAGGGCGAAGAGCATGAGGACGAGGCTTTTCATGGAACCTCCGCGGGCACCGCGATCGGGAGTGCCGCTAACAGGCCGGACCGTTCGGATCCAGCATGCCCGCGCCGATCCGCCGCTGTCGAGGGGCATCGATCGCCACGGTGATCCCTCCCCTCCGTGCCGGAGGGGTCGCGGGGCCCCCGTGCTATGCTGGGAGGCCCGATCCCCGTCGATGCTCGCGCTCCTCACCGTCCCGCTCCTCGCCGCGTCCCTCGCCGCCCCGGCCCCCGGGGGGGGAGACGCCCTCGCCCTGGCGCCCGGCCGGGTGGTCACGGTGACCCCGTGCCTGCCCGACCCCACGGCGCCGTGCTGGGACGAGGCCACGCCGCTCGCCCGCTTCGCGGCCGAGGACGCCGCCCGCCGGCCACCCGCCGAGGCCGACGTCCGCCTCGCCTGGCAGGACGGGCGCCTGCTCGTCCGGGCCGCGACCCTCCCGCCGGGGGCGCACCTGGAGGTGTCCCTCACCCGCGGCACGGAGGACGCCCTCGATGCCCCCACCTCCGTGCTCCTGGAGGCGGGCATCCGGGCGATCGACCCCATCCCCGTCCTGACCGCCGGCATTCCCCGCCGCCTGCGGATCCACCTGCGCGTGCCCGACGACGGGGGCACCACGCTCCTCACCTGGGCGCCCGACGGGCGGGCCGATCTCGCGCGCCCCGCCTGGCTCCTCCCGGTGGACGTCCGCCCGTCCGCCCGCCTCTCGGTCTCGCGCCGCGACGATCGCCTCGTCCTCGAGGCCCCCGGCGCGGAACGGATCGAGATCGTGCAGGATCGTGCCCTCCGGCCCCGGATGCGGGTGGGCGTGCCTCCGGCCTGGTCCGCGGCCGGGTCACCTCCGCTCCTGGTCGATCCACCGCCGGTCACCGGCTGGTTCACCGTCACCGCCACCTGGCGCCGCGGCGACCGGATCACGGCCCTCGCCGAGGGCCGGCTGTACCACACGGCTACCATCGATCCCCCGATCCCGGCGGCGGGGATCGTCCCCGCGCCCCGCACGTTCAACCCCCGCCGGGGCCGCCCCTTCCGGCCCGGCCCGGGCACGGGCGTCGTGGTGGGCAGCCCGGCGGTGGCCGAGGCGGCGGCCCTGCTCGCCGAGGAGGTGCGTCGCTTCACGGGCCAGCCGGTGCCCGTGCGGACCGCGTTCCTGCCGGGCGACGCCTGGATCGGGCTGCCGGCCGATCCGATACCCCTCCCCGGCTCCCCGGAGGGCGAACTCCCCGCCGAGGGGTTCCGGATCGTCTGCGGAGCCGCGGGCGCGGCGGTGACCGGGGCAGACCTGCGGGGCGCGCTCTACGGTGCCCTGGCCCTGGCCGACGCGGTCGGGCCCGACGGCGAGGCCCCGCCTTTCGCCGCCGCCGACGCCCCAGCCCTCCCGTGGCGCGTGTTCTACCACTCGCTCCAGCCCGGGTCCTCGTCCATGTACCCGGTGGATCGGTACCGCCAGTTCCTCCGGCGGGGGGTGCTGCGAGGCCGCTTCAACGTGCTGGTCCTCGGCCTGGAGGCCGGTTGGACCCTGCGTTCGCACCCCGAGATCGGGGTGCCCGGCGGCTGGACCCGTCCCCAGCTCCAGGCCGTGCTCGACGCCGCGCACGCCCTCGGCCTGGTGGTGGTGCCCGGCACCAACGTGCCCGCCCACGCCGCCTGGCTCGTCCAGGCCCATCCCGAGCTCGCCGAGGACGCCACCCGGGACCAGGCGTGTACCCGCCATCCCGACTACCGGCGGATCCTGGCCGACGTCTACGACGAGCTCTGGGATCTCTTTGGCCGGCCCCCGTTCTTCCACGTGGGCCACGACGAGGCCCTGTGGGACACCGAACGGACGTTCTTCGAGGACCAGCGCTGCCCCCGCTGCTCGGCCACCCCCCGGTGGCGGTTGTACGCCGAGGACCTCCTGTGGCACCGCGACTTCTTCGCGGCGAAGGGTGTGCGCATCCTGGCCTGGGCCGACATCCTCGCCCAGGGCGGATCCCTCGAGCGCCCGCGGCCCAGCCCGGGGGTGGACCTCATCCCCGAGGCCGCCCGGAAGGACATCCTGCTCCTCTCGTGGAGCCACGTCTACGACCCCCCCACGCTCCTCCGGGGGCTGGGGTTTCCGCTCCTGCGGGTGCACACCGGCTACGACGACTGGCAGCGGGCCGGCCTCGGCGAGATCCTGCCGGACCTCACGGGCGAGGGCATCGCCGTCTTCACCCCCGCGCCCTGGCTGGCGACCACCCTCTCGGGCGGCAGCGAGGGGTTGCGCTACCACTGGCCCGCCGCCCTGCTGGCCGGGCTCACCGCCTGGCGCCCCGACCTGGCCGTCCGGGGCCCGATCGACGAGACGCTCGCCAGCCTCGCGGACCAGCCCGCGTTCCTCCCGGGCTACGCGGCGATCCCCGGCTCGGGCCCACCGGTGCCGCTCGCGCTGGACGGCCCCCCGGCCGGGCCCGCGGATCCGGCCGCCCACCTCCCGCCCTCGGCTTCGGTCGTCGGGGCGACCTTCCGGATCGGCCCGATCCGGAGCGCCCGCCAGGGAGCGCCGGTCCGGGTGGCGGTCGACCGGCGGGTCGCCGGGATCGCCCTTCTCCAGGCCGCCGCCGCAGACCACGGCGCCGAACTGGCCCTCGAGCGGCCGAAGGGGTACCGCAAGTTCGAGGCGCCCGCGGCGGCCCGTGTCCGGGCCCGCTACGCCGACGGTGAGGTCCGGGAGGCGATGCTCCGCTACGGACTCGACACCTTCGCGCCCGACGGCGCCCCCCGCTCGGCCTTCCTCTGGGGTACGGCGGGCACGCTCCGTGTCCCCTCCCCCGCCGCGGCCGGGTCCGATCCTACGGCGGCCGATCGAACCCTCTATCGGTGGGACTGGGTGAACCCCCGGCCCGACGTGCGCGTGCAGGATCTCGAGGTCGAACCGCTGGTGCCGGGCCTCGCGCTCCTGGTGGCCGCGGCGTCCGCCTGGCCCGGGTGAGGCCCGCGCTGCCGTCGTCCACGTAGTACATGCGCCACGTCCCGTCCGGCAGCCGGATCACGCTGGGGCTGCGGCCATGGCGCACCACCGGGCCGGGCACGAGCTGCCAGGATCCGGTGTCGTCGAGCCGGGCCACGCAGATACTCGTCACGCCCGGGCACTGGACGTAGAGCCACCACTCGCCGTCGTTCAGGACCAGATCGGGCGTCATGGCGGCGAGGTCCTCGCGGTCGGGGGAGGTCACCCACGTCCGCTCGTCGTCCGCCGATCGGGCGCTCCACAGCCCGTTCCAGATCATCCACCACCGATCCTCGGTCTCCCGGGCGTGGGTGGGATCCAGGAAGCGGTAGATGGGGTCGCCCTCCCCGTGGGCGGTGTAGGCGATCCCGTCCGGACCCCGCGCCAGCTGGGGCCACGAGGCGATCTCCCCCCCGGGAGCGGTCGCCTCCTCGGCGAAGGCGCCGGGCTCCGCGCCGACGTAGAGGAGGTCCCAGGTGCCGTCGGGGAGGAGGACCACGTCGGGGTCCACCACGACGCCCGGGTTGACGCCCACCACCAGCGGCTCCTCGGGTCCGAAGGCGACGCCGTCCTCGCTCGTGCGGCACGCGAGGCCCGCCAGTCCGACCAGGCCCCGGTCCCGGAACACGGGATCGTTCGCCAGGGCCCGGGCCAGGAAGCGGTCGAGGTCGCCGTCCACCGCGTAGAGGCGGATCCGACCGTCCCCGGCGACCACGGCCTCGGGGACCGAGGCCCGCTCCCAGACGGCGGCGGCGTCGAGGGTCCAGGCGAGGCCATCCTCGGAGGTGGCGGTGCGGACGGTGTGGCGCCAGGGTCCGTCCCAGGCGGTGACCCGGGTCAGGAAGGCCTCGAGCGCGGGCCGGTCGCGCGGGTCCACGGTGCCGGACAGCACCCGGCCGACCAGCTCGGCGAGATCCGCCGCAGGGGTCCAGGATCCCCCGGACTCCCCGGTGTCCGGGGGCGCGCCGGTGTTGGGGCGCGACGGCAGGTCGGGGGACGACGGACCGGTGCAGCCCACCGCGAACGCGACCACCGCCAGCACGGTGCGTGAGATCGGGCCCATCGGCCGCCTCAGCGCTCCCCGTCGCTCCAGGAGAGGAGCCGGCGCTCGCCCTCGAGCGCGCGGATGCCGGTCGCGTCCTGCGTGACCTCGAGGCAGCCCAGGTACAGGCCGTCGGCCGCGCGCACCGCGACGTACTCGACGATCACGAATCGTTCTCCGATCTGGAGCCAGAACCGGGCGCGGTCCTGCCGGCCCTCCTTGAACGCCCGCAGGATCTCCTCCACCACGTGGAGACTCTTCGGGGGGTGGCAGCGCTGGACCGGCCGGCCGATGACCGCGGGCGTGCGGGCGAAAACGCGGTCGGGCACGTCGGAGTACCAGGCGACGCGGTCCTCGGCGTCGACGAAGGAGAGGTCGAGCGGGAGGAGCCGGAGGATCCGGTCGAGCTGCTCGGCCGTGAGCGCACCGGCCCCGAGCGGTATCGCCTCCCCGCCCCCGGGCACGTGCGCGGCCTCGCGGGGCGGTAGGAACGGCGGGCCCTCGCCCAGGCGCTCCCCGGGCCCGACCACCCGGGACACGAGGGGCCACTCGGCCGCGGGCGGCACGAGGTACCCCACCTCCCCCTCGGCCCGTCCCACCTCGGCCCACTCCCCCGGATCGAGGAGCCCGAGGGCGGTGGGGTACAGGATCCGCTCCTCCATGAAGATCATCTGGAGGACGGCGCGGGAGGCCTCGGTGCCCGCCCGCCGCACCCGGGCGGCGTCGCGCGTGGCCACGGCCTCCCGGACCTCGCGCAGCCGGGCGCGCACGTCGTCGTGTACGCCCCACATCACGGTGGACGGGCCGGTGAACTGCTTCCGCTCGAGGAAGGGGAAGAGGGCCTGCTCCTTGCGCTGGTAGTGGAGGTCGACCCGGGCGAGATCGCCCGCGATGGCCGCCACGGCCGCCCAGTCCGGGCTGCCCACGCCCTGGATCACGGTGTCCCACGCGTCCAGCCGCGCCTCGATCCAGCGGTTCTCGGCGAGGGCGGTGTGGATGGGGTGGCCGGGCGGCACCTTCGGGGGCTCCGTGCCCTCGAGCGAGCGGCGGAAGAGCGCCACGTGGACGTCGCACAGGGCCTGGATCTCCTCGGCGGGCGTGCCCTCGTCGATCAGCGACTGCTCCATCTCGGCGATCCGCATGGGGTCCATCCGGGACAGGATCGGCTCGTACTCGGCCTGGAGACGTTCGAGCGGCTCGCCAGCGTGAAGGCGGCGGATCATGGCCCGCAAGGTGGCCAGTTCCTCGGCGCTGCCCGCGTCGCCGTCGTCCGTGCGCACCGCCGGGCGGGTGCCGGCCTCCCGCTCGACGGCGGCCGCCAGGTCCTCCAGGAGGCGCTCGAGCGGGACGCCGCCCATGGAGGACACCATCCTCAGGGTGGCGATGCGGCCCATGGTAGCGCGCATCGCCCGGTTCTCGAGCAGGCGGAACCTGGGGTTGTACGCGATCAGGAAGTCCTGGAGAAACGGCCACTCCTCGAGGATCGCGTGGATGCGGGTCGTGGGTGTGAGATCCATGATGCCTCGGGGGTGCAAGGCCCGGGGCGTGGGAGGGGCACCCGCCCCTCCAGCCTGTCACGATCCGGGCAGGGCCGCCGGCTTGACAGCCCGTGAGGAGGGAATAATCTGCCGGGCGGCTCGCGGGAGTAGCTCAGTGGTAGAGCCCCACGTTGCCAACGTGGCTGTCGCGGGTTCAAGTCCCGTCTCCCGCTCCATCCTCCAGGCTGGCCTTCGGGCCGGCCTGTTGCGCACCCGGCCCCCACCGGGCATCGGGCGGCACCACGGTGCCGGGGGGTACCCGGATCCCGCCACCCACGACGGCGCGCGGTCCGATGCACGCCCCGCCCAGCCCCATGGGCGCCTGCAGGAGGCGGCCGGCCACCCTCACCTCGGCCGGCCGGCCGGCCTCTCGGTCCATCATGCAGGCGGCGCCGTGCCGCACGGCGGCACCTGCGCCCAGGAGGCCCAGCCGCACAGCGCCGCCGCAGGCAGCCTCGGCGTCGAGAACCGAGAACGACACGAGGGCCTGGCGCTCGGCCACCGCGTTCCGGCCCAGCACCGCGTACTCGACGTGGGCGAGGTCCTCCACGCGGGCACCCTCGGCCAGGACGGCGCCGCGCACCACGGCCTGGGCACCCACCACGGTCCCGTCGCCCAGCCACGATCCCTCCACGACGGCCGACGGGTGGACGCGGGCGCCCCGTCCCCACCGGCGCATGGTCGCGCCGAGGCGGGCCGGCTGAAGACTGCGGGCCCGGAGCGCTGCCCGGGTGAGGCGCCACGCCATGGTGACGGCGTCGGCCCCCAGGAACTCCTTCCAGAGGAACGGGCCCAGGCCGAGCAGGTTGGCCCACAGCACCTGCACCCAGTGCCCGGCGGGCAGGAGGATGCGGTCCGCCAGGGGCACCCGCAGCACGGCAGTGCCGAACGCCGCGGACGGGACCGGCACGTCGACGGCCTGCTCGGCCGGATCCAGGGGGACGGGCTCGAGCCCGGACAGGGCCTCGACGGGCGAGCCGGCCGGGATCCAGGCCGCCAGGATCCCCTCTCGGCCCAGGGACAGCGCGGTCGCCAGAACCCCCAGCTCGCCACCCGGCACGAACACCGTGGGTGCCCCCCGCACCCGACCCTGGCGCAGCAGCCCCAGCACCGTGGCCGGGGTGGCCACGGCGTCGGCCGCGAGCAGCACGCGCTCGCGGGTGGGATCGTCCTCGCCGGGCTCGACGCCCGCGAGCCGGAAGGCCCGCTCCTGGCGGAGCGCGAGCGGGCGACCGAGCCAGGGCGCCTCCCCGGGCGGCACCTCCAGGCCCTCCACGGGGCCGGCGGCGGGGAGCAGGACGCCCAGGGGACGCACCGTGGGTGCGGCCATCTACCGCCCCTCCGCCCGCGCGGACGATGCGGCGCACAGGTCGTAGACCTGCACGGCCCCGCTCGAGGACACGGGGTCGAGCGCCGACGCCAGGCGCTGGACCGCGGTGTCGTGCATGTCGGGTCGGGCCATCGGATCGACGTGGACCACGAGGTACCGGATCTCCTGCCTGCACGCGGCGCGGCGTACCGACTGCCGCACCGCCTCGGGATCGCTCTCGGGCGCGGCGAGGATGGCCTTCCACACGCGCTGGGAGGCCCGGTCGTTGGGGAAGTTGAGGGATCCCGCCAGCGGCTTGCCGTGGATGGTCTGCTCCCAGAGGTACCGGCGGCCGCCGACCACCGGGAAGTTCATGACCGCACCTTCGGGTGCTGAGGCGAGCGCGAGGACGGGTGGGTCGGGCACGGCCCGCGCGATGGCGGGCAGCCCCCGCACCGGGGCGAGCACACGGAGGTCCATCCACACCAGGACCACCACGACCAGCGTGGCGAGGCGCGGCCGGCGGGTTCGCGAGGCGAGCCCGATCCCGGCCATCACCGCGAGGGCGAGCGCGGGCAGGGCGCCGAGGCGGTACAGGAGCGAGAGGCCCGAAAGACCCGGCAGGCGTTCGACGAGGAACCAGGGCAGCGGGATGGCGCGGTCCCCGGGCAGCAGCACGGCGCTCCCGAACCGGGCCACGACCGGTCCCATGGCGAGGATCCCGCCCACCAGCCCGGCGAGTGCGATCCAACCGAGTCCGCGGCGCCGGGCCCGGCTGGCCAGGGCGGCCAGGCCACCCAGCAGCAGCACCCACCCGAGGTAATGGCAGTGGATGAAGTCCTCGCCGTAGCGGGACAGCTCACGGAAGTCCGGAGACCGGTAGTCTCCGATGGCGAACCAGCCTACCGGGTCGGCCGGTCCGTTGGTCCGCCGCACGCTGGCCAGCTCCCGCGCGTTCTTGATGCCCACGAGATTGTCCGGGGCCGTGGATGCACGGAGCACGCCGATGGCCACGGGCGCCACCAGCACCGCGCCGAGGACCAGGACGGAGCCGAGCCGGCGCACCCGGCGGCCGAACGGGACCGTGCCCTCGCCCATCGCGGCGAGCGAGGCGACGCCCAGGAACGCCGCCAGCCCGAAGTACCAGGAGGCGATCGTGCAGATGGCCAGGGCCACCGCCGCGACCAGGACCCGCCTCGCGCCTCCCCGCCGGACGGCGGCCAGCGCCGCGAGCAGGGCCAGGGGGAGCCAGCCGCCCGCGACGGCCTCGCTGGTCCCGTTGTGGATGCCGGACACCAGGACCGGCGCCACCGTCCAGGCCGTGCCGGCGATCCAGCCCGCCCCCCTCGGCGCGCCGGTGGGTGGCAGGGCCTCGGCCAGCCGGTGCGCCACAGTGCCCGAGAACACGAGGTGGCCGAGCACCAGGAGGTTGTAGGCTGGCACCACGCCCAGCAACGGGACGAACGGGAGGGCCAGGACGGCGTTCACCAGGTCGGCCACCACCAGCGTCCCGCCGTCGGGAAATCCAATGAGATCGGTGTGGAACGGTAGATGCCCGGACCAGGTCGCCCGCTGGAACATCCAGAGGGACCAGAGGCTCTCCCACAGGTCCGAGCGCTCGGCTCCCGCCACGAGCGTCGTGGGGTGGAGGACGACGGGCCACGTGAGGCAGGCCGCGAGCACGCTGTAGACGGCGAGGATGCGGGCGAGCGGTGTGCGCAAGGGGCCTCCGGCGGAGGAGCCCGTCCATCGTAATCCGGCGGCCGGACGGGGGGATTGCGGGGTGGAGCCCGAGGGCGGTTTTTCCACTTTCTATGGAAAACGGCCCCAGCCAGGCGCCCCAGGCTTCCGAGGAGAGGCCCGATCGGGCCGGTTCGTCGTTATCAGGCGTTGTCAGGTTCGTATGGCCGTGCTCGAAAACTGAGCAGACCGCGAGGTATGCCGTTTCCAAGGGGCCGGGCGCAGGAGTCCCATCGATTGTCCCTCGGGTTTTCCATAGGTGCGATGGAAGACCCCGAGCCCCCTCGGACAGCCCTGCAGGACCCTTCCCATGCCCCACCGGTGCATTCCTCTCCGGAAAGCGCTATGATCCGGCCGACCTCGACACTCCGGAGGCTGGCATGTCCCACATGGTCCTTCCGCTGGCGCTGGTCCTGGCAGCCTGTGGCCCCAAGGAGGCGTCCGTCCAGGCCGCAGCCGAGGTCGTCGGGCCCCAGGTCCCCGACGACGCCTCGAGCCGCAAGTTCGCCGAGAAGTTGCTCGCGCTCCAGATCCTCAACTGGAGCCCTTCCGACGGCGGCGCAGTCCAGTTCATGTACAACACGCTCACCTTCAAGCGGGACAACACCTGGCAGGCCGATGCCAACGTGTCGATCCTCGACGAGGAGATGGCGTGCCAGGAGGGCGGCACCTGGGCCATGGATCCCGCGCAGTCCGACAACACCGCCTTCGTGGACGTGGCGGTGGAGAAGTCGACCTGCCCGGGCCGCGAGCCCCCCACGACGATCCGGATCGAGGCGAACATCCTCGGCGACGGATCCTACAAGTTCATGGTGCACTAGCCGGGGATCGAGCCCGGTCGGCGATCGCTCGGGCCGCCCTGAGGCCGTCCATGGCGGCGCTCACGATGCCGCCGGCGTGGCCAGCCCCTTCCCCGACCGGCCACAGACCAGCGAGCCCCACGGCCTCGCCGTCGGGCGACCGGGCGAACCGGAGGGGTGACGTCGTACGAGTCTCGGGGGCGAGCAGGACCGCCTCGGGGCCCGCGAACCCCTCGATGCGCCGGCAGAAGGCCCGGATGGCACCCACGAGCGCATCCCGAATCGGCGGAGGCAGCAGGGCCTGGAGGTCCACGGGGGTGACGCCGCGCGGGTGGCTCGTACGGGGCAGATCCCGGGAGGCGCGGCCGGCGAGGAAGTCCGTGACCCGCTGCGCGGGCGCCCGGAACCCACCGCCGCCGAGGTCCCAGGCCCGCGCTTCGAGTGCGTCCTGGAACCTCACGCCCGCGAGCGGATCCGGGCCCGGGTAGTCGGCGGGCCCGACCGGGACCACGAGGGCCGCGTTGGACCACGGAGATCCCCGGTTGGACATGCTCATCCCGTTGAGCACCACCCGGCCCGCCTCGGGGCTCACGGGCACGACGAGGCCTCCGGGGCACATGCAGAACGACCAGGCGGCACGCGCTCCCTCGGGGCTCCAGGCCAGGCGGTAGTCCGCGGCCGGCAGGTCGCGGTGGCGGACGCCCCGGAGCGCCCGGTCTACCAGGACACGGGGGTGCTCGATGCGGACCCCCACCGCCATGGGCCGCGCCTCCCCGACGGCCCCGGCCCCGAGGAGCCAGCGGAAGACGTCGCGGGCCGAGTGCCCCGCGGCCACGATCACGGGACCGGCAGCGATCTCCGTGCCATCCGAGAGGCGCACGCCGAGACAGCGTCCATCCTCGACGAGCAGGCCGTCCACCCGGGTCCGGAACCGGACCTCGGCGTCGTGGGCGATCAGGTCGGCCCGCAACGCCTGGAGGATCCCCCGGAGCCGGTCGGTGCCGACGTGGGGCCGCGCGTCCTCCAGCACGGACGGGTCGGCCCCGTACCGGACCAGCCGCGCCAGGACCTCGCCGACCTCCGGATCCCGACGCCGGGTGTGGAGCTTCCCGTCGGACCACGCTCCGGCCCCGCCTTCACCGAAGAGCACGTTGCTCTCCGGATCCACCTCGCCGTCACGCCAGTAGCGGGCCACGGCGTGCCGGCGGGCCTCGACGGGATCGCCCCGCTCGAGGAGCAGCGGGCGAGCGCCCGCTTCGGCGAGGGCCAGGGCGGCGAAGAGGCCGGCCGGCCCCGCACCCACCACCACGGGGTGGACACCCACGGGCCAGGGCCGCCGCACGACCGCCGCGGCGACGCGCCCGGATCGGGCGGCGTCCCGTTCGGTGAACGGCCGGACGCCGGGGGGACGACGTGCGAGCACCGGCTCCTCCGGGATCCGGAGCTCCACCCGGCAGTTGAGCACGGTCCGGGGCCGGCGGTGCCGGGCGTCGAGCGCCCGGCGCACCACCTCCACGGCGGCGAGATCCGCGGGCGCCACGCCGAGCCGGGCGGCCACGCCCGAGGCGAGGTCGCCTTCCTCCAGGTACAGCCCGGACACGAGGAGGGCCATCTCAGGCTCCTATCACCCCGCCCTCCCCGCCCGGGTGCGTCCATCCATCCCCGGGTTATGCACCCCGCCCCTCGCCACGGACAGGAGTCCCCATGGCCCTCCGCGTCGCCATCAACGGGTTCGGCCGCATCGGCCGCGCGTTTCTCCGCATCGCCTGGGATCGCCCCGACATCGAGATCGTCCAGGTCAACGACCTCGCGGGTCCGGACCAGCTCGCCTACCTCCTGGAGTTCGACTCCCTGCATCGCCGCTGGAATCGCAAGGTCGAGGCTGTGGATGGCGGATTCGACATCGGTGGCGTGTTCGTGGCCGCGAGCGCGGAGCCGGATCCCCGGAAGCTGCCCTGGGGTGACAAGGGCGTGGACGTGGTCCTCGAGTCCACGGGCCTCTTCACCGCCCGCGCCAAGGCCCAGATGCACCTCGAGGCCGGGGCGCGCCGCGTGATCATCTCCGCGCCCGCCAAGGACGAGGACATCACCATCGCGATCGGCGTCAACGAGCACATGCTCGACCCCGAGAAGCACCGCATCATCTCCAACGCCTCCTGCACCACGAACTGCCTGGCGCCGGTGGCTCGGGTGCTCGACGAGGCCTTCGGCCTCGAGACTGGGCTGATGACCACGATCCACTCGTACACCATGGACCAGAACCTCCTCGACGCGCCGCACCGCAAGGGTGACTTCCGCCGCGCGCGGGCCGCGGCCCTGAACATGGTCCCCACCACCACGGGCGCCGCGAAGGCCGTGGGCCTGGTGCTGCCGCACCTGAAGGGCCGCCTGAACGGCCTGTCCATCCGGGTCCCCACGCCGAACGTCTCGGTCGTGGACCTCGTGTTCACCACCCGCGACCCCATCACCGTGGCGTCGGTCAACGCCGCCCTCACCGAGGCCGCCGCCGGGCGCCTGAAGGGCATCCTCGGCGTCACGACCGAGCCGTGGGTCAGCAGCGATTACCTGGGCACCTCCCTCTCGAGCGTGGCCGACCTCTCGTGGACCTATGTGGCCGGCGATCGGACGGGCAAGGTCCTCGCCTGGTACGACAACGAGTGGGGCTACGCCACGCGCCTCGTGGACCTGGCTCGCCTCGTCGGCGGACTGGAGCGGCGTTGATCACGGGCCTCCCCACCCTGGCGGACCTGCCGGTCCAGCCCGGCTCGAGCACGCTCGTCCGGGTGGACTTCAACGTCCCCCTGTCCGGCGGGGAGGTCCTCGACGACACCCGCATCCGCGCCGCCCTGCCCACCCTCGGATGGCTCCGGGAGCAGGGGGTGCGCGTGGTCGTCTGCAGCCACCTGGGCCGCCCCCATGGCCACCGGGTCCCCGAGCTCTCGCTGGAGCCGGCCGCCGCCCGGCTCGCGGAGCTGCTCGACAGCGAGGTCGTGTTCGCCCACGACACGGTGGGCGAGGACGTGGAGGACCTCGCCGAGGACCTCCCCAACGGGGGCGTCATGGTGGTGGAGAACCTGAGGTTCCACCCCGGGGAGAAGGAGAACGATCCCGAGTTCGCGGCGCGCCTCGCGCGGCTCGGCCGCTTCTTCGTGAACGACGCCTTCGCGGCGATGCACCGGGCAGAGGCCTCCATCGTGGGCGTCCCGGCCTGTGCGGAGGCCGTGGCGGCGGGCCTCCTCGTCGAGAAGGAGGTGACGGCCCTCTCCCGCCTCCTCCAGGGTCCGGATCGCCCCTTCACCGCGATCGTCGGCGGCGCTAAGGTGTCCGACAAGATCACCATCGTCGAGGCGCTCGCCCGCCGGTGCGACGCCATCCTCATCGGCGGCGCCATGGCCTACACCTTCCTGGCCGCTCAGGGGCGCAAGGTCGGACGCTCCCCCGTGGAGACCGATCGCACGCTGCTCGCCCGGCGTCTCCTGGAGCGCTGCACGGATCGGGGGGTCACGGTGTACCTCCCGGTGGACCACGTGGTCGCCCGGACCCCCGATGCGGAGCCTCAGGTGGTCCGGGAGATCCCCGACGACTGCACCGGCTACGACATCGGCCCCGAGACCGCGGCCCGCTACGCCGAGGTCGTGGGGCGCGCCGGCACGGTGTTCTGGAACGGGCCCATGGGCCTCTTCGAGGCCACCTCCTTCGAGGCAGGCACGCGCGCGGTGGCCGAGGCCATCGCCTCCTCCGGCGCCTGCACCGTGGTCGGCGGTGGGGACTCCGTGGCTGCCTTGACGCGGTTCGGCCTGGCGGATCGGATCTCCCACATCTCCACCGGTGGCGGCGCATCCCTCGAGTTCCTCGAGGGCCGCGAGCTGCCGGGCCTGAAGGCCCTCCGCGTCCGGAGTGCGTGATCCATGGCACGACGTCCCTTCATCGCTGGCAACTGGAAGATGAACCTCGGCCCGGGCGAGGCCGACGTGCTCGCCATGGCCCTCAAGCGGGACCTCCAGGATCGGCAGGGCGTGGACGTCACCGTCGCGCCGCCCTTTCTGTCCATCCCCGAGGTCGTGTCGCGGCTGCGGGCCACCGGCATCCAGATCGCCGCGCAGGACTGCCACTGGCAGGCCTCCGGTGCCTGGACCGGCGAGGTGTCGGCGGGCATGGTCCGGGCCGCGGGCTGCACCCAGGTCCTGGTGGGGCACTCCGAGCGGCGCCAGCACTTCGGCGAGACCGACAAGACCGTGAACCTCAAGGTCCAGGCCGCCCTCGGGACCGACCTCCACCCCATCGTGTGCGTCGGCGAGACCCTCTCCGAGCGCGACGCCGGGGAGGCCGTGTCCGTGGTGGAGCGGCAACTGGAGGGCGGGCTCGCGGGGCTCGGCGCCGAGCACCTCGAGCGCATGACGCTCGCCTACGAGCCGGTCTGGGCCATCGGCACGGGCCGTACCGCGTCCCCGGAGCAGGCCCAGGAGATGCACGCCGCGATCCGGGCCTGGCTCACCGCCCGGTTCTCCGGCGGCGCGGCGAACGGGCTCCGCATCCTGTACGGCGGCAGCGTCACCCCCGCGAACGCGGGCCTCCTCCTCGCCCGCCCCGACATCGACGGCGCCCTCGTGGGCGGTGCCAGTCTGAAAGCCGAGACCTTCCTGCCCATCGTCGAGGCCGCGCTCCGCGCCCTCCGAACCTGACCCCGGCCCCCGGCCGGCGCACCCCCCGGGGTGATCCGATGCTCCTCTTCGTCACGTTCCTGCACATCGTCCTCTGCACCATGCTCATGCTCGTGATCCTGCTCCAGCCCGGCAAGGGCGCGGACATGGGCTCGGCGTTCGGGGGCGGGGGCGGTTCCTCCTCCATCTTCGGCCCGAGGGGGGCAGGCAACCTGCTGTCCAGGGCCACCAGCGTGGTGGCGTTCCTGTTCCTGGCCACCAGCATCACGCTCGCCGTCTACTCCAACGTCGCCATCCAGATGGGGACCGACCTGGAGGAGGAACTCCAGCGGCTGCAGCAGGAGAAGGACCAGGCCCTGGAGGCGGCCGGGGCCGCCGAGGAGGCGCCTGCCCCGCCCGAGCCCCTCCCCGAGGCGCCCACAGCGCCTGCACCCTGACCCGGGCGGCGCCTAACCGGCGCGGTCCAGGAGAATCCTGAGGCCCCGGATCCGGTTCTGGACGTCCCTCGATCGCCAGTCGGGCGCCAATCCCTGGAGCTCCTCCAGCAGCGTCAGCGCACCCTGGTAGCGACCGGCGCCGAGGAGGAGGTCCGCGAGATCCCAGAGGGCGTCGAGGTAGTGGGGATCGAACCGCGCGCCGTCGAGCGCGGCACCGAGGATCTCTCGTGCGCGATCCTCCTGGCCGAGCCCGCGCAGGGCGCGCGCCTCCACCAGGCGGGCCGGGAGCCCGGGAATGGACGCGGCCGCGTGCAGGGCCTCGGCGTGGAGCCCCACGGATGCCCGGGCCCAGGCGTCGTCGACGGAGCCTCCCGCTTCCTCGGGGACGTCGGCGGTGGGCTCCTCGGCCGGGGCCTCCTCGACCTCGGGCGCCGCAGGCGCCCCGGTGAGAGCGCCGGTCCGGAGGATGGTGCGGATCTCGGCGATCTTCAGGAGGATCTCGTCGTTCCTCGGATCCTCGCGCCAGGCCTCCTGGTAGCGCCCGAGGGCACCCACCAGGTCCCCGGCCGCGTGGAGGGCATCGGCCCGCGCCAGGGGTCCCTCCGGGCCGTCGAGCGCGTACCCGCGAGTCTCGTCGGCCCCGATGTCCTCGATGAGATCGTCGTCCTCCGGGGCGGGGGGGGGCGTGGCCGGGATCCGGGACCCTCCGAGCGCCTCGAGGCGGCCGGCCAACGCCTCCCTGGCCTGGCCCCGCGCAGCGCGCGCGATGGCCTCGAGTCGCCCCCGCGCGTCGCCGGTCTGGTCGAGGTCCACCAGGATCTCGACCAGCCTCGCGACGATCGGGACCGAGGAGGGGCGGGCGCGAAGGGCCTCCTCCAGGGAGGACACCGCGCGCTCCGGGAATCCATAGCGTGCCAGGATCTCGGCACGGGTGCAGGCCACCACCTCGTCGTCGTGGATCGGGGCAAGCACGGGGACGTCCCAGAGCCGCACGCGCCTCTGCCCCACGAGCGCCTCCGCCTCGTCGACCGAGCGCCGGAGGGCGGCGTCCTCCTCGCCGGCCTCGAGCGCCTCCCGGAGGGTGCGGGCCTGCCCCTCGATGTCACCGGCCGAGCGCTGGTGATCGGCCAGGGCGACGAGCATGACGCGGGCTTCGGCGGCCTGTCCGGTGCGGGCCAGCGCCCGGGCCTGCAGGTGCTCCAGATCCCGGTCGCCCGGTCGGGCCGCGAGTGCGTCGGCCAGGAGCTCGAGGGCACGGGCCGCGTCGCCGGCGTCGAGGCGGGCTCGGGCGGCCTCGACCCGGAGCGCGACGTCCCGGGGATCCAGCACCACGGCGGCTTCCAGCACCCGGGCCACCTCCCCCAGGTCGCCCCGCCGGACGAGCAGCGGGGCGAGGTCCCGCCAGGCCGCCAGGGCACCGGAGGCGTCCCCGGCGGCCTGGAGCAGTTCGGCCCGCTGGAACCGGACCTTGAGGTCGGTGGGCCTCAGCTCCACCAGATGGGCGGCCATGGCCAGGGCGGTGGCCCAGTCCCGGCGGGCGGCCGCTGCCTGGAGCGTGTCCTCGGCGGCCCGCTCCGCCTCGGCGGCCATCCCCGCCTGCCGGTACCCGTCCGCCAGCGAGGCGGCGATCGCGAGATCGTCGGGCAGGTGGCCCTGGAGGATCTTGAACAGCGCGATGGCCGCGCGGGCCTGCCCGTCCTTGAGCGTGGCCGCGGCCGCCTCCCTCAGGCACTTCAGACCCTCGGCCTCCCGCCCGGCCTTGAGGTAGAGCTCGCCCATCTTCTGGCGGATCCGGCGATCGTGAGGATCGCGGGCCAGGATCCGCTGGTAGAGCTCGACGGCCTTGAGGAACTGACCCCGGGTCACGAGCCGGAGGGCTTGCTGCTCCAGGTCGGACCGGGTGTCGGGCATGGGGAGGGGTACCTCGGACGGCGCGGCGCTACGGGTCGGGTCGTACCGCCAGGATGCCCGCGAGGCCGCGGAGTCCGAGGAGGTACGACGCCGCCCCGAAGCCGAGCACGACGCCCGCCGCCAGGGGGGCGAGGAGGCTCCGGCGGCGGAACGGCTCCCGGGCGTGGATGTTGGAGAGGTGGACCTCCACGAAGGGGATCCCCACGGCCGCCAGGGCATCCCGGAGGGCCACGGAGGTGTGCGTGTAGGCCCCGAGGTTGACCAGCAGGCCGTCGTGGCGCCCGCGGGCCGCCTGGACGGCGTCCACCAGGGCGCCCTCGTGGTTCGACTGGAGGAACGTGAGGGTCACGTCCAGGTCCACGGCCAGCGCCCGCAAGCGGACCTCGATGGAGGCGAGCGTCTCGTCGCCGTACACCGCGGTCTCCCGCGCCCCCAGCAGGTTCAGGTTCGGGCCGTTCAGGACCAGGATGCTCGCGCGGGGGCCGGTCACGTCCGGGTCATTCCACCAGGATCGAGAAGGAGTCGGTGTCGACCTGGATGCTCGCGCGGACCGTGACGGCCTGGTAGTCGGCCGTGCCCGTGTCGGCCGAGTCGCCCGTGGGGAGGTCGTTCACGAACAGGGAGAAGCGGAGGACGCCGCGCTCGCCGGTCCCCGCGACGAACGAGGCGGCGGCGGCGGTGGTGGTGCCGATCTCGTGGTACCGCCCGCTAAGGATGTCCCAGTACCAGGCGCACCAGGCATCGGCGCCGTCACCGGCGTCGCAGTCCGCCTCCACGTCCGCGGGATCCGGGTTGGGGCCGAGGGGCCCGGCGTCGGGATCGGCGACCGGAGTCACGGCGCCCTCGGGGAGGACGTAGACCCCGGACCACCCGGAGGCGACCTCCACCTCGATGTCGTTCATGGGGGTACCCGAGCGCCCGTCCAGCACCATGACCTCGACCGCCACCAGGGCACCCTCGTTGTCGGCATCGATGAACGCGGGGGACGCCGCGAGTCGGATGTCCTCGCCGGCGTCGATGGTGGCCCACGACGGAGCGGCGTAGGGTCCCTCGCCGCAGCCGGCCATCAGGCCGCCCAGGGCCACGAGCATCGTGCGGATCATGGGATCTCCGAGGGGGAGAGAAGCGCGAGGAGGGCGTGCAGTGCGTCCCCGGGAATCCGCTGCAGGCGGACGCGCCCGACGCGGATCGGCTCGACGAGGACGAGTGTACCACGCAGCGACTTCTTGTCCATCGCAACGGCGGCGGCGAGGCGTCCCGCGAACGCGGCGGGATCGGGCACGGGCGGGGGTGTCCGTGGGAGGCCGAGCGCCTCGAGCAGCGCGGCGAGGCGACCGGGGACGTCCTCGCCCGATCCGCGGCCCGCCCAGAACCTCGCCTCGACGAGCATGCCCACGGCGACGGCCTCGCCGTGCCGGAGGACGCCGGGACCCAGCGCCGTCTCGAGGGCGTGTCCTGCCGTGTGACCGAAGTTGAGCACGGCCCGCGGGCCGGCCTCCCGTTCGTCGCCGGCCACGATCCCGGCCTTGATCGCGGCACACCGGTGGACGACCCGCGCGGTCGCGTCCGGGTCGCGCACGAGGAGCGCCGCCGTGTGCGCCTCGAGCCACCCGAAGAACCCGGCGTCGGCCACCACCGCGTGCTTGACCACCTCGCCCAGCCCGGATCGAAACTCGGCGTCGTCGAGGGTCGAGAGCACGCCGGTGGCCACGTACACGAGCCTGGGCTGGTGGAACGCGCCCACGAGGTTCTTTCCCTGGCGTGCGTTCACGGCCGTCTTCCCCCCGACGGAGGCGTCTGCCATGGCCAGGAGGGAGGTGGGCACCTGCACCAGGGGCACGCCCCTCAGCACGGTCGCGGCGGCGAACCCGGCCACGTCGCCCGTCACCCCCCCGCCGAGCGCGACGACGGGGGTGGTGCGCTCGATGCCGGCCTCCAGCAGGTCGTCCACGAGGCGGGCCCAGGTCGCGACGGTCTTGCCCGCCTCCCCGTCGGGGATCTCCACGACGGTGGCCCGGAACCCGGCGGCCTCCAGGGACGCGAGGGCCGCCGGGGCGTGGAGCCCGCCGACCCGCGGGTTCGTGACGAGCAGGCAGGGACCCGGCGGGAGGACCTCGGCCATCGCGACGCCCAGGGCGCCGAGCCCGCCGGGGACCACGCATACCGGGTAGGACCGATCGCCCAGGTCGACCCGGAGCCGGTCCACGGCCGCTCCCGGGATCAGGTGCCCGAGATGCCGGTGGCACCGCCGGACGCGACCTCCACGATCCGGGGTGTGAGGAAGACGAGCAGCTCGTTGCGGGAGACGACCTGGCCCGAGTTCCGGAACAGCAGGCCCAGGATCGGGATGCGGCCGAGGAAGGGGACCGAGCCGCGACTGCGGGTGTCCTCGGTGGCGAACACGCCGCCGATGACCGTGGTGTCGCCGTCGGCCACGATGAGGGTGGTCTCGGCCTCCTTGATCTGGAGGGCCGGCTGACCCTGGACCGTGACCGAGAAGTCGGCCCGATTGTTGGTGACCACCACCTCGAGGTGGACCTGGCCGTCGCTCGTGATGTGCGGGGTGACGGTGAGCTCGAGGGCGGCGTCGATGAACTTGACCTGGGTGCCACCCGCGCTGGTGGACAGGTAGGGGATGCGCGACCCCTGCCGGATGCGGGCGGTCTTGTTGTCCATGGTGGACACGTGGGGCGAGGACACGATCTTGCCCCAGCCCTCGGACTCCATGGCCGAGAGGCGCACGTCGAGGTCGATGAGCCCCGGGATGCTGCCCAGGCTCATGGCCAGGGCCGCGAAGTCCCCCTGCGGTGAGGAGAGATCCGCGACGAGGGTGGACTGGCCGGCGTTGTAGAAGGTCTCGGCGCCGTTGGTGGTGAGGCCGCCAGACACGCCGACGCTGGAGGGGAAGAACGCGCCCGTGGCGTACCCGGTGCTGGCGCTCGCATCGAACTCGCCGCCCCACTGGATGCCGAGCCCTCGGCTGTACGAGGAGTTGGCCTCCACGATGCGGGCCTCGATCACCACCGCCGGGTTGCGGCGGTCGAGCTGCCGGACCAGCTCGCGCACCTGGGCCAGCGTGGACTCGGTGTCCTGGACGATGAGCTGGTTGCTGCGGCTGTCCACCTGGACGGAGCCCCGATCCGACAGAACGGACTTGATCTGGTCCGTGAGGTGATCGGCCTGGGCGTAGTTCAAGGGGACCACGTAGACCTGGAGCGGCTCCAGCTCCCGCGCTGCCCGCTGGGCCTCGAGGGCGGCCTGCTGCTCGGACTTGATGGTCTCGATCGGGGCGATGCGGACGATGTTGCCGAAGCGCTGGCTGCCCAGGCCCTTGGCCTGGAGGATGGCCGCGAGCGCCTGGTCCCAGGGCACGTTCTCGAGGCGCACCGTGATCCGGCCCTTGACGTCGTCGCCCGCGACGAGATTGAGCTTGGAGACGTGCGAGACGAGGCGGAACACGGAGTGGATGTCCGCGTTCACGAGGTCCATGTTGATGCGTTGGCCCGAGTACGACTGGGACGTGGCCGAGGACGTGTCGTACAGGAAGCCCGCCGCCATGCCGAACAGCGAGGCCGGATCGTCGGCCCCTCCCCCCGTGCCGAAGGCAGCCTGGGGGTTCACGGAGCGGCCCGAGGCCCCGATCAGGATCTCCTCATGGTAGGCGCTCTTCAGGCCCTCTCCGCCGGACGCGGCCGGGGAGGACGGCGCCGCGGCCGTCCAGGTCTGGCGACCCGCGGCCCGATCGGCCTGCATGTCCGCGGGCAGGGTCACGTCCACGTAGAGCAGGTTCTCACCGCCGGATCGGAGGGAGTACTCGGCGGTGCGACGCAGGTGGATGGCCACCCGGGTGCCGGTGCGGGTGCCCTGCGCGCGGACCATCCGGACCGGGCTGACGAACTCGGAGGTGTCGAGCGGACGGTCGAGGGAGGGTGCCAGGCGGGTGCCCGGCAGGTCCACGACGATGAGCCCGGCCTCCGGCTGGCTGGCGGTGTAGTCGACGGCGCGGTTGGTGCCGATCACGACGCGACTGACCGTGTCGAGGTTCTCGAAGTCGAGGGTGGCCAGGGTGGAGGGCGCGCCCGGCGGGAGGGCCGGACCGGACAGTGGACGTTCGCCCTGCGCATCGGTGGAGGCCGTGGTGGGCCCGGCCGCATGGAGCACCGGCTGCGTGCGCCCCAGCAGCGCCACGGACACCTCCTGGCCGGCGACGGAGAGGACGTGGTCGGAGGTGCCCTCCAGGTCGAGCACGACCTTGAGGAGGGTGCCGGCCTCGTCGGAGGCCTGCTCGGTGTGGACCGCGGTGACCACCTCCCCGAGCCCGTGGACCACCGGCGCCGCGCCCGTGGCCACACCGCCGGGGATCTCCACCACGAGCCGCTCGGGATCGGACAGCAGGTAGGACTGGACCGCGGCGCCCTCCACGGGCTGGCTGAGCAGGATGCGCACCGAGGTGGTGTCGCCGGCGACGACCTCCACCGATTGGACCGAGGGGGCCTCGACCTCCTGGGCCCGGACGGGGGCGGCGAGGAGTGCGGCCGCGAGCAGGGTGGCCATGCGCCATCCCCTGGACGAGTGGAGTGTCATCTGGCCTCGCCTCCTTCCTGTTCTCCTGCCTCGGTGAGCCCGATCTCGATGGGGTTCACCACCAGCGTGCCGTCCGGCGTGAGGTACTCTTCGGTGATCACGACCCTGTCGGCCCGGATCCGGGTGACCTTGCCCCACTTCCGGCCCACGTACGTGCCCAGCTCGACCACGTGGCCCACACCCTCCGGATCCTCCATGAGGGCACGGGGCCGGTCCACCCCCCACACGATCCCGGTGAGTCGGTACTGCTCGAGCTCGTAGCGCTGCAGCGGCGTGGGGGAGGCGATGTCGTCGTCGTCGGAGGACGTGACGAACGTGCGGAACGGGTCGCGCTTGCCGATCGGGTTGTAGGCGTATTCGGCGCTCGCTCCGGTGGGCGGCGTCGGGGCCACCGCGGGGGCGGACGTGCCGGCGCGCTGCCCCGGTGGGGTGGAGGAGCGGCTCGGGGCGGTGGGCTGGCCGCCGCAGCCGGCGAGCAGGGCGACGACGAGCAGAAGCGGAGGCATCATTCCTCGTCCTCTTTGGGAGCACCCCGAGGCCGGGGCTTGCGTTCCGCGGCCTTGCGGCGCTCCTCGGCCGCCTTGCGCTCCTCTTCCGAGAGAAAGCGGAAGGTGGTGAGCGTGCCGGAGACCTGGACGAGGACCTTCCCGCTCTGCTCCACGGGTTCGGCCATCTGGATGTCCTGCACGTACACGATACGGCTCAGCTTGGAGAGGCGATCGAAGAACATCGCCACCTCGTGGTAGGAGCCGCGCAGTTGGAGCTGGACGGGGACCTCGGCGTGATACTCGCGGAGGATCTCGTCTCTGGGGAGGAACTTCTGAATCTCGAGGCCGAGGCGGCGCCCGATGGTGCTGATGCGCGAGAGGAGGTCCGGGATCTCCCGATCGTCGGGGAGCTGCCGCAGGGCGTGCCGCAACTGGAGGGTGAGCTCCTCGAGCTGGCGCTCGTAGGCCTCCTTGTCGGCCGCGCGCTTCTCGACGATGGCCTTCTTCTCCCGGAGCTCGGCCTGCTCGGTGCGGGCCGTGGAGATGTCGTGGGCTCTCGGAATATAGAACGCCAGGAAGAAGAGCAGCCCGATCAGGATGTAGACGATGGCGATCAGCACCAGCCGCTGGGTGCGGGTCATCCGTCCGAGGCGTTCGAGGAGCGAGGTGAGGTTCACGTCGCCCTCCGCCTACTCGGCGCCGCCCGTGCCGGTGGGCGCGGGGGGTGGGGATGGGATGCCGGGTGTCGGCGCGGGTGCGGTCGGGTTGCCTGGAGGCGCGGGAGCGACCTGGGCGAGGGAGACCGCCGCCTGCTCGTCGTCGAGGTCGCTCACCACGGCGCGAGCCGCTGCCTTCTGGCGTTCCTGCTCCTCCTTGGGGATCACCAGACGCGAGGAGACCTCGAAGGTCTTGATGGGGAGGTTGCCCACCGTGGCCTGGTCGATGCTCACCAGGTAGACGTCGTCGAACCACGGGGACTTCTCGAGGCTGATCAGGAACTGGGAGATCACCTCGTTGGAGGCGGCATCGCCCAGGATCGTGATCTTGTCGCCGTTCTCCTTCAGACTGGTGAGGGCCACCTTGTCGGGCATGGCGGCCAGCAGCTCGTCGAGCAGGTGGACGGGCCCCACCTTGTTGGCCTGCAGGTCGGCGATGACGTCCAGCTTCCGGCGCAGCTCCGCGTTCATCTTCTCGACCTCGTCGACTCGGGCCACCGCGATCTTGAGCGTCTCGAGGTCCTTCTGGAGGTGCGTGTTCTCGGCGTGGAGCCCGTTGGCCGTGGCCGTCTGCCAGACGAAGATGGCGGCGCCGGCCAGGACGAGGAGGACCGCGCCGGCTCCCGCGACCAGGAGCTCCCTGCGAACGGCCTCCAGCCGGCGGCTGATGCGGGCGGGGAGGAGGTTGACACGGATCATGAGTCGCCGGGCCTCCTCAAGGCGAGGCCGACCGCGACCGCCGCCTGCGGCGCGGTGTCCTGGAGGAATCGAGGGTTGAACGTCCGCTCGTCGATCTCGATCCGGCGGAAGGGGTCGACGACCTCGGTCGGGGTTCCGGACTGGCGGGTCAGGGCGGCCGCGAGCCCCGGGGTCAGCGCGCCGCCACCGGAGAGGAAGATCCGGGAGAAGCCCTCTCCGGTCGTGGTGGTGTGGTAGAACTCGAGGGAGCGGTGGATCTCGGACGCGATGCTCTCGCTGACGGTCCGGATCACGTGCTCCACCTCCTCGGGCACCACGGCCGACGTGTCGCGCTCGTCACGGCCCACCTTCATGGCCTCGGCTTCCTCGAACGAGATGTTGAGCACCCGCTGGATCTCGTCGGTGACCTGACGCCCACCCAGCGTGATGTCACGCGTGAACGCCGAGATGCCGTTGTGAAGCACCCCGATGTTGGTGGTGCTCGCACCGATGTTCACCAGCGCGATGGTGTCGGGCACGCGGTCGTAGTTCAGCTCGAAGGCGTTCTGGACCGCGAACGCGTCGATGTCGATGACGACCGGGACCAGCCCTGCCTCGTGGATGAGCGAGACGTACTCGTGGACCAGCTCCTTGCGGGCCGCCACCAGGAGGACCTCCATCTGGCCGGCCTCGTCCACGGAGCGGTCGAGGATCTGGACATCGATGTGGACGTCCTTCACGTCGAACGGGATGTACTGCTCGGCCTCCCACTGGATGGACTCCTCGAGCTCCTCGCGGGTCATCACCGGGAGGTTGATCCGCTTGATGATGACCGAGTGTCCCGACACCGAGGCGACCACGTCGCGCGTGCGGACGCGGAGCCGGCGGACGAGCTCGCGGATGGCGTCCACGACGGCGGTGGGGTTCATCACCGCGCCGTCCACGATGGCCTCGGGGGGGAGGGTCTCCGTGCCGAAGTGGAGGAGGCGCCACGACCCGCTCCGGGTGGGGTCGAGCTCCAGGAGCTTGACCGACGAGGAGCCGATGTCGAGTCCTATCGCTGTCTTCTTGCGGGCGATGAGGGCCATCGGGAGGTTCCGTCAGGGGACCGGATCAGGGCAGGCTGCCCTCGGGGGAAGACGTCGTTTCGACGAGTATACAGGATCTGCGGGAGCTTGGGGGGGGGAACGGAGGGAGGGCGGGTGGCTCGTGGCGCCGTGCGTACCGGAGAGGATGGGTGGATGGTATCCCTCCGCCGCGGAATTGGCGATGGATCGCGCGGGTGTCAGTAGATCTCCATCCACGTGAGCGTGGTGGTGCCGAGGAAGGGATCGGTGGCCCCGTCGATCCGCGTGATGTCCACGTCCGACCCGGCGATGTCGAGGCCGCCCACGAGGATGGAGCCCTGGTCGGTGACCACGGGTCGGGACGGGAAGACGCCCGCGCTCGTATAGAAGGCGTCGCCGGGACCGGCGGTGCCGTCACCCGTGGTGTCGAGCCCCTGGGAGCAGTCGTCGTAGCGGAGGCCGTAGAGACGCCCCTTGCCGAGTTCGCAGCGGTCCACGTCGGGCACGAACGTGCTGAAGTAGACGACGCCAGCGTAGACGATCGGATCGGCCGTGAGCCCCTCGCCCGGATCGAGCGTGAAGTAGCCGTCGACGCCGTTGCACAGGATGGGCTCGCCCACCGAGCAGACGGCGGGCGTGGGATCCCGGACCGCAAAGACGTACCCGACCTCGTCGGAATCGCGGTCGTACGGGGTGCCGGAGCCCCAGTACAGGCCGAGGGTGCCGTCGGTGAGCCACGATGCGGTGGCGGCGTAGTAGACCTCTGGCCTCCGGTCGTCGGGAACCACCGTGCGCGGATCGAAGAACGCCGTGGGGCACCAGACGATCTCGTCGGGCGCCGCGGGATCGATGAGGGCCTTCCACATCCACGAGGTCCCGGTGTCCGGGTGGCTGGATCCGGGGACCTGGCCGTCGTCTGCGGAGCCGTAGGTCGTGGAGACGGGGAAGTAGACGACGTCGGCGTCACCGTCGGAGTCCACGTCCACCACCGTGGGCGTGGCGGCGATGAAGCCGTACTCGGGGTGACCGTCGGCGTCGAGGTCGAGCGCGGAGCCGAACAGGTCGGCCTCCGGGTGGCCCGGGGACCCGCCCTCGTCGAGCCGGTACCCGTCCGACGACGCCCACGTGCGGGTTCCGGTGGCGCCGAGCAGTGCGGGGACGTGGTTCCACTCGGCGCTGGTGCCGTAGAAGTAGTCGTCGCCGATGGCCCACAGGTACAGATTGGCCTCGGTGGCGTCGAAGAAGGTGGCGGCGGCGGCGTATGGTACGGCGCGACCGCTGCCCCAGAGCGCCACCCAGCGCGGCACCGGGGCGTCGGGATTGCGGGCGTCGCGGACGCGGGCGACGACCGGACGACCCACGCCGTACCCCTGCGCGGGCGGCGTGCGAACGTCATACTGCTCCCACAGGTACCGGGGATCGAGCGGATCGGTGACGTCGAGGGCCAGCGTGACGGGGCCGCCCTTGCCCTGCTGGACCACGAGCACGCGGTGCCACTCGCAGTTCCCCGCGAGGTCGGCCACCGAGGCGTACGCGTCGGGGCAGTCCCGGATGCCGTCGCCGTCCTCGTCGATCCAGACGTCCGCGACCACCGGGGAGCCGTCGAACAGGTAGGTGCGCCCGAAGACGAGCGGGTCGACGAGGCGGCCGGCCCATTCGGCGTCGTGCTCCCGGTAGAGGAGGTAGCCGGGGATCCAGGCCCACGCCTCCTCGCCCGCCTCCACGTGGGCGGTCGACGGGTCGTCCTCGAGAAGGAAGGCGTGGAGCATGCCGTCGTTGGACGTGGCGTAGACCATGGTGGGAACGGCGGGATCCGACCGCTGCGTTTCCAGGAACCGATGGTAGGTCGGGTCCACCGTGTAGGCGTCGTTCCGGGGCATGACCACGGCCGGCGTGCCGTTCGGGGCGTCGCCCAGCCTCCAGGTCCCCCGCTCGACGCCGCCGTAGCCGAAGGTGGCGGTGGACACGCCCCGCGTGAAGTCGATGAGCGCCTGCAGATCGGCGGCGTCCACGCGGCAGTCGCCGTCCAGGTCGTAGGTGGGGTCGTCGGCGCAGGGAGGGGTGGCGGTGGAGGCAGTGGGCAGGAAGAGATCGAGGAGGGCGGTGTCGCCGGCGACGGCGGTGGCGAACCCGGCGTCGAAGTCCATGCGGCGGTCGGCCAGCGCCGCCGCGCCGAGGGAGGTGCCCACCATCTCGTCCACGAAGGTGTAGATCTCGCGGGTGCCCGATCCGTCCGTGAGCCCCGCGTTCCGCTCGCCAGCGACGACCGTGCGACCGGCGAGCAGGTCGCCCGCGTCCCAGTACGCCCCGCCCCATGCGTCGTGGGGGCTGCCGGACAGGAGGACGACGTCGCCGTAGGTCTCGGCGTCGTCCGGGTCGGTGCCGAGCGCGTAGGCCCTCAGGTGGCCCAGCCCGAGGGGATGGGTGCCGTCGAGTTCGTAGAACGAGTAGAGCAGGAAGTCGCCCTCGGGGGTGAGGACCGGCGTGGACCGGCTGTAGAACCCGGACCGGATGTCCTGCATGACCAGCAGGATGGCGTCGAGGATGTCGTCGGCGTCGCCGGCGATCTGGTAGACACCCTCGCCGTCGGTCTGGTCGGCGGCGCTCGCGAACAGGGCGTCGGCGACGGTGCCGGTGTCGATGCCGATGCCGATGGTGTGGACGACGACGTTCTGGACGCCCTCGAGGTCCGGCCGTATGTCGCTGTCGTAGAGCGAGGCCACGACGTTGTCGTAGAAGCACTCCGTGTCGGGCGGGGGCGTGAGCCCGCCGCTGTTGCAGATGACGTCGTCCGGGATGGACGGGCGCCGCAAGAGCGGGACCTTGGTGTCGTCCTCCGGGCGATCCGAGGTGATGACGATGACGTGGGTGTCCTGGCAACGGTGCTGGACGGGTGCCCGGTTGAAATCCGCGGACAGGCCGTCGCCGTCGCTGTCGGCGGGATCGTCCGCGGTGGTGAGCATGAAGTAGGTGTCGGCCAGGGAGGCCAGCGACTCGCCCAGGTTGAGGGTGTCGGGTGTGATGGCCGACATCCCGGCGATCCTCGCGGATACCTCGGCCTGGGACGCCCCGAGCGGGACCACCCGGGCGAAGGTGTCGCCTCCGGCGGGGAGCACGGTGCTCGCCACGCCGTAGCGCGCCCAGTCGTAGTGCAGGACGACCTGGTCGATGGCCTCGACCACGTCCCGGATGCAGGAATCCGTGGAGCTGGACCCGTCGGCCCAGGATGCCACCGGGCAGGGCACGCTCATCTGGACGGAGCGGTCCACGAGGAAGAGGATGTTGGGCTCCACGGCCTCCAGGACCGACAGGTATTCCTCGCCCGGGGAGGTCGCCCCCGCGGGCGGCGACAGGCCCGCGAGGAGCAGGGCCGCCGTCGCGACGGCGTGGCGGACGGCCGGAGGGGGGCGGGTCGGGGGGGGTGTCACATCGTGCATGACCCGATGACCACCTTGCGCATCGTGGCAACCACCCTGGCGGAGGTCTCGTTGACGGCCTCGAAGGAGGGATTCTCCATGGAGGCGGTGGACTCCATCCGCCAGTAGTCGGAGCGGAACTGGCTGGTCCCGAGCTCGGTGGAGTACCCCGGCGGGGCGCTCCCGCACCGCTGGTAGACCGCCCGGACCCGGTAGACGCCCAGGTTGTGGGGGTAGACCAGGCCGCCGTACCGCGCCTCGGCCTCCCCGGCGGTGATCCAGGCCCCGGTGTCTCCGCTGTCGAGCCACTCGTCGGCCGGCTGATCCCACCGCAGCTCGTCCCGGGCGTGCTGGGCGCCCGCGTCGGCGGTGTTCACGATCATCATGTGCTTGCGGTTGTGGAGTGCGATCCGGTGATCCACGCCGGCCAGCGAGAGGGTGGTGGCTCCCACCACCGTGAGGATGGCCATCAGGATGATGGCCACCAGCAGCGCGTAGGCGCGGCGGGACGGTGCGGGCGGTGCGGACGGAATGGACGCGTTCACAGGGCGGAGAGGAGCTTGAGGTTGCGAAGCGTGACCTCGGTGGAGAGCACCTGACGGTGGTAGTGGTCGGTCTCGGCGGCCCCCGGGTTGTTCTCCAGGGCCGGTCGGGCACCCTGGTACTGCCGGGTGAGCTCCTCCCTGCTGCCGCGGGAGACGAGGCTCACCCGCGCCATCCAGGGCCGGTCGGCGGGACCGAGGCCGTCCTGCCAGGAGGCAGGGTCCGTGCAAGCGGAGGTTCCGGCGACGTCCTCGAGGCACCAGGCGACCTGGAGGTCCTCGACGTCGTCCACGAGCGGCACGTCGTCGGCCTCCGGGAATGCGTGGTCGAGGTCCATCATGAGGACCGGGTGGTCGGGGGATCCGGGCCCCATGCCGTCGGTGTCGTCGGCATCGATGTAGAACGTGATCACCTCGGCCCGGGAGCAGGTCATGACGGGGGGGAGCGCCTGGCCCGGGGGGCAGACGGCGTCGAAGTCGGCGAGGCCCGTGTTCGGGACGAGGCCGATGACCCCGCCGGCCGTGTCCACCGAGGTGATCTCCCAGAGGAAGGAGGTCATGCCGCCCAGCGAGGCGAAGTCGAGGCACAGGAGGTACTCCCCCGCCTCGTAGCGGAGGATCCTGGGGCCGTGATCGTGCATGCCGAGGTCGAACGCGAGCGAGGCCGTCTCGCAGGAGCGTGGCTCCAGGATGGAGGTGTCCATGGTGAGCGAGGGGTCCATGGCCACGATCGTGAGAACGTCCGAGCCGCCGGGGCCTGCCCCGTCGAGGGCGACGACCGCGGGCATCGCCTGGTTCTCGTCGCCGCTCGGACCGAGGCGTCCCGTGGTCTCCCCCGCCGTGCCCAGACCCGCGTTCCGGAGCGAGCGAGTGACGATGTCGGAGGCGAACCGGAGGTTCTGGTTTATTTCGGCCTGGGAGTCGAGGAAGGCCAGCTGGCGGGTCTGGGTGAGGAAGAGCTGGTACAGCCCGGCCACCACCATGCTCGCGAGGACGATGGCCACGGCCACCTCCAGCATCGTGAAGGCGCGACGCCGGGCGTGGAGGAGCATCAGGCGTCCCGGTACCGGAAGGAGGAGATCGTGGTGCCCTGCCAGGTGTCGAAGCGGGCGTCGTAGTACTCGCACCGCACCCGGATCCGGATCCAGGTGGGCTCGGCGTCCATGGCCTCGACGGCCCAGGTGACCCAGTACTCGGGCGCCCCGTACGCGGGGTCGGTGCTGCCTGCGGCGTTGACCGGCGAGGCGCCCGTGGACGGGTGCGGCAGGAGGGTCCAGGGATCGGTCGAGTCCGTGGGATCACCGCCGATGTCCTGGAGATCCGCGGGATAGCTGGTCTCGGTCCACTGGAGGGAGAGGAGGGCTTCCATCCTGGACTGGGCCAGGTAGGAGCAGGCGGTGATCTTGCGCGCGTGGAGGTTGGAACGGGCGGACTGGGTGTGGAAGCCGAGCATGGCGACGATGGAGAAGCCGAGCAGCGCGCTGGCGAGCAACACCTCGACGAGCGTGAATCCCCTGCGGGCGCGGGTGGGATCAGGACTCATGGGCGGCACCTCCCCGTGCGGCGGTGACGTCTCGGGACCGGGAGAGGGTCGACTCCATCCGGACGTAGCCCGAGCGTGCGACCCGCACGTAGACGGCGTCGTCGAGGCCGGACGCCAGGGCGCGTTTGTTCACGAGCCTGAGCGAGATGTAGCCCTGGGCGTCGAAGTCGCCGGGGGGGTTCCCCACCCAGCCCCGCGGCGTGAAGACGATGGCCTCGGCGTTTCCGGTCCCGGGCCCCTCCAGGGGGTCCCAGCGGGCCAGGCCCACGCCGGGCATGCGGTGGTTCCCTCCCCTCCCGAGGTCCACCGTGCCCTCGCCCCGATCGTCGTCCGCGCCGTCGTCGGCATCGATGGGCAGGTACTCCCAGGCGGTGCTTCCGGCCGGCCGGTTCCCAGCCTGCATCCACCAGTGGCCGCCGAAGGCCGCGGGATCGCCGGGGTCGGGATCGGGCTCCGCGAGGACCAGCCGGGTCTCGCGGTCGGAGGTGATGGCGGCCATCCGGAGGGCCTGCACGCTCTCGGCCAGGAGCGTGCCGGCCTCGACGAGGCGGTAGCGCGGGACGTGGGCCCGGAGCGTGCCCCACCCGATGGCGGCCAGCGTGGCGAGGATGCCCAGGACGAGGAGCAGTTCCAGCAGCGTGAGCGCGCGGCGGTCGAACAGCGGGGAGCGGCAGCGGGGGGGACTCACGGAGATCATCGTATCGCGAAGCGCCGATCGTTGCCCGGGCGCACGCGAGCGGCCGGAGCAGGTGCGGGCCTGGACGCCGTCCTCGTGGCGTCCGCGCTCACCCCCCCTCGCCGCGTCTTGCGGAGCGATCGACGAATGACGGGCATGCGAGGCCGATCTCCTCGCGGCGACGAACCACGAGACGACGCGTGGGGAGGAGATCCTCGGGGGGCACCGCACGGGCGGCTGCCGCGTCGAGCGCCCGGGTGGCCTCGTCGAGCCGGTCGTGGACCGGGGGGACGGTCTCGGCGCAGCGGGTCGGATCCAGCCCGCCCGCGGTGCGCACCACGAGGATCCGCGCCCGCAGGGCGTGCAGCAGCCCCAGGGTGCGCTCCCCCGCGCCCGTCCCCGCCAGGGCCGCGTCCACCACGGCCAGCGCCTCCTCCGGGCGCTCCGCCCGGACGAGTGCCTGCGCCTGGCCAAGCGCCAGGGCGGGATCGGCCGGGTGTTCGCGGCGGAGGGTGTCGTAGAGGGCCAGCGCCTCAGGGAGGTGACCGGCCTCGAGGTGGACCAGCGCGAGGCTGTTGCGGATGGCCGGGTCCCCCGGCGCGCGGGTGAGCGCGTCGGCGAACCAGCGCTCGGCCCCGGCGAGGTCCCGCTCGGCCAGCGCGGCGCTGCCGAGCCCCTTGTACCCGAGGGGGTCGTCCGGCGCCGCCTGGAGACACCGCTCGAACATGCGGCGGGCCTCCTCGCGCCGGCCTGCGACGTGGAATGTCCACCCGAGGCCGTAGAGGGCCTCCGGATCGTCGGGACGGGCCTCGAGGATGCGGCTGAACGCCGCCTCGGCCGCCCCCAGGTCGTTACGGTCGAGCGCCTCGCGGCCACGGTCCAGGTCCCCCCCGGGGCCGCAGGCGGCCAGCAGGACCAGGAGGGCGGCGGCGGTGCTAAGGGGCGGGAGGCGAGACATGGGGCGCGGGTCCGCGCCAGTATACCGCCCCGGCGCGATGTCCGTCGGACCGGTGCCCCCCGGGATCGGGCGGTTCCCACGGCCGCCCGGCGACGGGCGATGGACCGCAGCGTCGTTCCCGGTGTACCGTAGGGGCCGTCCCCACCCCGGAGTGCGTGCATGGGTCGGACCCGCTCCTCCCCGCCCCGCGGCGGACGGCGAAGCCTTAGACGCAAGCCCGCCACCTTGGAAGCCCGCGTCGTCCAGGTCACCGACCACGTCTCGGACCTTCTGGTGGACCTGGGTGTCGCGCCCGACCGGGCGTCCGAGGACGGACCCTTCCTGGTCCGCTACGGCTCCACGGTCGTGATGGTGCGGGTTTTCGCGTACGAGGACCGGTCCTGGGTCCGCATCGCGTCCGTGGTGCTCACCGGGTTCCGCCCCAGCCTCGAACTCCTGGTGCGGATCCTCCACCTCAACACCGAGGTCGTGACCGGCGCGTTCCTGCTCTTCGAGGACGACACGCTCTCCTTCGCCGTCACGATCCCGGGCGAGGACCTGTCCCCCGAGGCCTTCCAGCTCGCACTCGCGTGCGTGGCTCGCGTCTCGGACGACGTCGACGAGGAGCTCCAGGCGCTCGCGGGTGGACGCCGCGCGGCGGACGTCCTCGACACCGGCTGACGGAGACCGCCCATGCACCCCCTGATCCTGCTGCCGCTCCTCCTCCTCGCGCCGGCCCGGGCCGACGAAGCCCTCTGCATCGCGTGCTGCCAGAACGCCGGCCTCCCCACCTGCCGGCCCCGGCTCAGGGTCTTCGGGGAGGGATCCAGGGTCACCAGCGAGCAGGGGTCGTGGCGGGTCCACGGCCTCTGGATCCTGTCGTGCGACGGCACGGCCCGCTTCGAGCCGGGTTCCGGCGGGATCGTCCCCTCGACCCCCGTGGACGGTCAGGTCGTCCTGGCCGACACCCCGCTGCCGCTGCTGGCGTGTTTCGAGCGGTCCTGCGTCCTGCCCCCCCAGGCCTGCCTCCGATCCGAGGCTTCGGGCCGCGCCCGCCTCGTCGACTGCGTGGACGGCATCCCCCTCACGGGCGATCGGCTGCGCCGGGAGGCCGCCCCCCTGGCCGGTGACGTCGAGGCCGAGGAGGAGGAGGGCGACACCGGGATCCGGGCCGAGCCCCGCCGGCCCGCGCCACCCCCCGCGAGCGCCCCGCCGGCCCCCGTGGCCGCCCC
>JBFYZZ010000193.1:0-8312 GCA_041309225.1 Deltaproteobacteria bacterium
TGCCCCGATGCAATGCAGTTCGCCGCGCGCAAGCATGGGTTTGAGCATGTTGCCCGCATCGGTCGAGCCCTCGGTGCGCCCGGCGCCCACGATGTTGTGGACTTCGTCGATAAAGAGGAGTACGCGCCCTTCCGACGCCTTGATCTCCGTGAGCACGGCCTTCAGGCGCTCCTCGAACTCGCCGCGGTACTTGGCGCCGGCGATGAGCGCCGCGAGGTCGAGCACGAGCAGGCGCTTGCCCTGGAGGCTCTCGGGCACGTCGTCGGCGGCGATCCGCTGGGCGATGCCCTCCACGATGGCGGTCTTGCCCACGCCCGGATCGCCGATGAGGACGGGGTTGTTCTTGGTACGGCGGGACAGGACCTGGAGCGCGCGGCGGATCTCGGCGTCGCGGCCCACGATGGGGTCCAGCTTCCCCTCCTTCGCCTGGGCGGTCAGGTCGTGCGTGTACCGGTCGAGGGCCTGGTACTGCTCCTCGGCGCCCTCGCCCGTGACCTGGCGGCCGCCCCGGATCCCGTGGATGGCCTCGACCAGGCGCTCGCGCGTGACGCCGTGGTCGTGGAGGAGCTGGCGGGGCTTGTCCTCGGCCGCCTCCACGCCCAGCAGGATCATCTCGGTGGCGACGTGGGTGTCGCCGAACTCGCGGGCCGCGTCGTCGGCCGCCTGGAGGGCCTGATCGGTGGCGCGCGCGAGGCGGGCCTTCTCGCCGCCGGACACCTTGGGGAGGTCGTCGAGGAGGCGGGTGGCCTCGCGGGTGAGGAGGTCGAGATCCACGCCGATGGACGCGAGCAGGGTGCGGCCGATGCCCTTGTCCTGGGTGAGCAGCACCATGAGCAGGTGCTGGGGGCGGATCTCGGGATTTCCGAGCCGTCCCGCCAGGTTCTGGGCGTCGGCGACGACCTCGCGGGCCTTGATCGTGAACCGCTCGAACTTCATGGGGCTCCCTCCGCCGGCTCGGTGGTACGGCACGGCCGGAACCTATGCACGGCACCCGGCCCGGGGAAGCCGCGCGCGGCGCAGCCCGGAGGGTCAGGGCGTGGGCGGCGTCTTGAACTTGGCCACGTGGAGGATGGTCACGGCGACCTTGCCCTCCTCGCCGGAGGCGACCGTGATCTGGGCGTAGACGGAATCGTCGGGGCTGTTGTAGAGGAGCATGGTGCCGTCGCCCGTGGCCAGCTCGGTGGCGAGCTTCCAGGATGCGAGCGAGGTCTTGTACCAGGCGAGCACCGTGGCGGCCGGGTCGGTCGTCTCCAACATGTAGAGGGTGCCGGTGCCCCCCTCGTTGGTCATGTTCATGCGGCCCCGGGCGGTCACGTTCGGGGGGCGCAGGATCGGGGGCAGGTCCGCGAGGTCGACGGCGGCGCCGCCGTCCACCGCGAGGTTGCCGCCGGAGGCCCCCTCCAGCACCTTCTCGGCGATCTTCTCGCCGGACATCTCCGTGATGCCCTCCCTGACCTTCTCCCCGGCTCCGCATGCGAGCGAGGTGGCGGCCAGGACGGCGAGGCTGGCGACGAGTGCGATGGGACGGGCCATGGGCGGCTCCTTCGTGCCGGGGAGCGGGCTTGGGGGGCCCGCTCGGGATCCGAGGTCGCCGTAACGCGCGGTCCCCGGCCGGGCCGGTCTAGGTCAGCAGCTCGCGGAGCGCCTCGACGAACCGCTCGTTCTCGGTCCTCAAGCCCACGTTGACGCGGATGGCGTGGGGCAGCTGGTAGCCACCCATGGGCCGCACGATGACGCCGCGCCGCTGCAGCGCGACGAAGAGCGCGTTGGCGTCGTGCGCCGTGTCCACCAGGTGGAAGTTGGTCTGGCTGGGCGGTACCGTCACGGGCAGGTCCTGGAGCGCCGTCCACATCCAGGCCATCTCGCCCGCGTTGAAACGGCGGGATCGCTCGATGAACTCGGCGTCCTCGAGGGCGGCGATGCCGGCGGCCTGGGCCAGGCTGGACATGTTGAACGCGGTGCGGCCCTGGATGAGGCCCTCCACGATCCGGGCGGGACCCACGGCGTACCCCGCCCTCAGTCCGGCGAGCCCGTGGGACTTGGAGAAGGTGCGGAGCATGAGGACGTCGCGCCCCCGGCGGAACCACGCCCAGGGATCCGGGAGGTCGTCGCGCGTGATGTAGTGGTGGTAGGCCTCGTCGTAGACGACCAGGATGTCCTCGGGGATGGCCTCCATGAACGCGTCGAACTCGGAGCGGGAGAACCACGTGCCCGTGGGGTTGGTGGGATTGGCGAGGAAGACGAGCTTGGTCCGCGACGTGATGCGCGCCCGCATGGCCTCGAGGTCGTACCAGTAGCGGTCCCGGCACGGGGTCAGCACCAGGCGCGCCCCCGACTTGAGCGTGGCCAGGGTGTAGATCGCGAACGTCTTCTCGGAGGTGACGACCTCGTCGCCGGCCTCGAGGAAGACGTGGGCGCACAGCTCGATGACCTCGACGGACCCGGCGGCCGCGAACACCTCCTCGAAGGTTACCTCGTGGTGCCGCGCCACGGCCTGCCGGTAGTACCAGGAGTCGTCGTGGGGGTAGAGGTGCAGGCGCGGCAACGCCTCCCGGATGGCCGCGATCGCCTTCGGGCTCGGGCCGAGGGGATTCTCGTTGGAGGCCAGCTTCGCGATGGGGATGCCCAGGCCCAGCTCGCGCTCGACCTCCTCGATCGGCTTGCCGGCGACGTAGGGCTTGAACCCGTGGAACGTGGGACGGCGGTAGTCGCGCGCGGACATGGCGGCCTCCGTGGGACGCGGGAACGTAACGCCCCGGGTCCGGACGGAGGCGGCCGCGGCCCGAGGGGGATCAGCAGCCGCCGGCGACGTCGTAGGTGATCTCCACCGTGGCCCCCTCCTCGGGGATCGTCGCCACGGTGAAGCGGACGGCGTTGTTGGGGGCGTCGTAGAGCCAGCCCGTGGTCCGCGCCTTGCCGTCCACGGCCACCGAGATCGAGGCCGCCACGGGGGATTCGGTCAGCGTGAAGGCGTCCTTGAGGACCACCTCGGCCAGGATGGCGCCGGCCAGCTCCTTGCCCCACGCACCGCCGCAGATCGAGAAGAACGAGCCGCCGGTGGCGCCGGAGGCCTGGTAGAAGCCGTCGTAGGGTTCGGCGCCGACGCAGCCGTCGGGCCAGTCGCCGCCCACGGCGTGGACGGCGAGCATGTCGAGCTCGGGCCGCAGCGCGTTCCAGGCGTCGACGTAGTCGTCCCACTCGGCGGGCGACTGGTCCGGGCCGTCGGAGATGCCGATGACGTGGAGGCGGGTGTCGTCGCGCAGGAGCCCCTCGTTGCAGCCGCCGGGCGCAGCGGCCGCGAGCGCCCGGTCGGCGAGGCGGAACCCCTGCTGGCTGTACTCGCCCGGATCGCCGTAGAGATCGAGCATGGTGGCGAAGGCGGGCACGGCGGTGGAGGCGGCGTACGTGGTGTCGAGGAAGTTGTAGCTGCCCCGCACACAGCCGGTGTCCTCCACCACCGCCGCGAGCTGGTAGTCGTAGCGGCTGCCGAGGAGCTCGTCGAGGAAGATGTCGAGGTTCGACTCGACGCTGGCCATCTCCCCGGCCATGGAGCTGGTGCGGTCCACCGCGACGAGGACGTCGGGCGCGCGCCAGCGGGCCTGGAGGAAGGTGTCGGTGATCGTGCCGCCGGGGGTGCCGTCGCCCGTCTGCGTGGCCTGGACCTCGGGCTGGTCGAGATCCGTGGAGGTCACGGTGAGGATGGCGGTGTGGAGGTCGCCGTCGGTGGGGGCGTAGGTGACCGTGCCGGTCCACGAGGCCCCGGCGGCGAGCGTGACCAGGCCCTCGGCGGAGCCGTTCTCGTCCCAGATGCCGGTGAAGGAGAGGTCCTTGGTGTCGGTGTCGTAGCTCCAGTCCAGGATCGTGAGCTCGGAGGTGCCCACGTTGGAGATGGTGATGTCCTGTTCCACCGAGCACTTGAACCAGACGGTGCCGAAATCCGTGGAGGCGGGGGTGATCTGGATGGCCGGAGACCCGCCCGTACCGAGGAGGGGGACCCCCAGGCGGGGCTGATCGGGATCGTTGTTGTGGATCCAGAGCCGGGTGTCCCACGAGGCGGGCTGCAGGGGCGTGAAGGTGACCGTGACGGTGGTGCACGCGCCCGGGTCGAGGACCGGCTCCGTGAGGGGCGAGAGCACGAAGGGCGCGGAGACCTGCCCGACCTCGATCTCGGAGATCGCCAGGTGGGCGTCGCCGTGGTTGCAGATCTCCACGCTCTCTTGCGCCGAGGTCTCGAGCGGCTGCAGGCCGAAGTCGAGGGAAACGGGATCGGCGGCGATGTCCGGGGCGCCTCCACTCGGGCCGGTGTCGCCGGTCTCCGACGAGTCGCCGCAGCTCACCAGGAACAGCGCGAGGATCCAGGGACGGGGCATCGTGTCCTCCAGTGGGCCCGGTGCGGGCCGCCACTCGGCGGAGTGTACCCCGATCCGCGTCGCGAAGGAAGCGGTGAGGCCTATCGGACGACGGTGCCCGGGGGAACGGCCGTCGAGAGGCCGAGGAGGCCCTGCACCGAGGCCCCGCCGGCTGCCAGGATCATGCCGTCCGATCGGATGCCGCGGAGCGTGACGGGTTTCAGGTTGGCCACCACGACGACCTGGATCCCCACCAGCTCCTCGGGGCGGTAGCGGTCGGCGATGCCGGCGACCACGGTGCGCGGCGTGGGCTCCCCCACGTCGAGGGTGAGCACGAGCAGCCGGTCGGCCTTGGGGTGGCGCAGGGCGGCCGTCACGGTGCCGACCACGAGGCGCAGGCGGGCGAACTCCTCGTAGGAGACGAGGTCGGAGGGGGGTTCGGGTTCGGTGGGCACGGGGGGGGCCTCCGCGACGGGGGGGGCGGCTTCGGTGGAAAGCACCGCCAGGATGGCAGGCGGGAGCTCCGTCATGCGGGGGAACAGGGGCTCGCGGGCCGCCACGGGCGTCCCCGGGGGGAGCGTGTCGAAGCCCGCGAGGCGGTCGAGGCTGCGAGGAAGGCGGGTTCCCAGCCGGGAGAGCAGCGCCTCGGCCTTGTCCGGGCACACCGGCCAGACCAGCACCGCCGCGATCCGGCAGACCTCGAGCACGCTGTGCATCACGGTGGCGAGCCGATCGGCGCGGCCCTCCCTCTGAAGGGCCCACGGCTGCTCGGTGTCGATGTACTTGTTGCCCGCCTGGACCAGGGTCCAGGTGGTGGCGAGGGCCTCCTGGAAGCGCAGGGCCTCCATGGCGGCGCGGGTGCCGGCCACGGTCTCCACGGCGAGGCGCTCGAGGTCGCGGTCCGCCGCCGTGATCTCGGACCGGGGGGGGACGGTGCCCCCCAGCCAGCGCTCGGTCATGGACAGGGCGCGGTGGGCGAGGTTGCCGAAGTCGTTCGCGAGATCCGCGTTGTACCGGACCTGGAAGGCCCGGTGGGAGAAGTCGCCGTCCGCGCCGAAGGCGACCTCCCGCAGGAGGAAGTAGCGGACGGCATCCGGCCCGTAGGCATCGATCAGCAGGTTGGGGTCCACGACGTTGCGGAGCGTCTTGGACATCTTGCGGCCCTCGATCGTCCACCAGCCGTGGGCGAAGAGGCACTCGGCCGGATCCAGGCCCAGGGCGAACAGCATCGCGGACCAGTAGACGGCGTGGGTGGTGAGGATGTCCTTGCCCACGAGGTGGAACGAGGCCGGCCAGAACCGGCGGAAGCGCTCGGGGTCGGTGCCGTACCCGATGGCGGACGCGTAGTTGAGCAGCGCGTCGAACCAGACGTAGGTCACCCACTCCGGGGCGAAGGGCAGCGGGATGCCCCAGGGCAGGCGCGCCCGCGGCCGGGAGATGCAGAGGTCCCCGAGGTCCTGCCGCAGGTACCCGAGCACCTCGTTCCTCCGGCTCTCGGGTCGCAGGAAGTCGGGGTGGTCCTGGATCCAGGCCACGAGGCGATCCCGGTACCGGCCCATCCGGAAGAACCAGTTGCTCTCCTCGATCCACTCCACCGGCTGGCCGGACAGGGGGCACTTCCCGTCCACCAGGTCCTTCTCCATCCAGAAGCGCTCCTCGGCCGTGGAGTACCAGCCGGCGTACGACTGCCGGTAGATCTCCCCGCGGTCGTGGAGCTCCTGCAGCACCCGCTGCACCACCGCCTTGTGGCGGGGCTCGGTGGTGCGGATGAAGTCGTCGTTGGAGATGCCGAGGCGCTTCCAGAGCGCCTGGAAGGGACGGGCCATCTCGTCGACGTGGTGCTGGGGGTCCACGCCCCGGGCCTGGGCGGCGCGGAGCACCTTCTGGCCGTGCTCGTCGAGCCCCGTGAGGAAGTGGACCTCCCGCCCCGCGAGGCGCTGATGGCGCGCGATGGCGTCCGCCGCGACGGTGGTGTAGGCATGCCCCACGTGGGGCGCGTCGTTCACGTAGTAGATGGGGGTCGTGACGTAGAAGGCGTTCCCACTCGGCATGTCGCGCACGCAGCCCCTGGGGGTCCGGCAGGGACCGCGAGCCTATACGCCCACCGTCCCTCCCGCAACCGCCGGCGGCTTGCCCCCCCCGGACCCCGGCGATAGGGGCGCCGGCATGATCCAGGCCCTCGGTGTCTCGCTCACCCCCTTCGATCCGGGCGATCCGGGCCGGCTCTGCCGTGGCCGGGAACGCTGGGTGGAGGGATTCCCGATCGACCCCGTCCCGGCCCTGTCCCGCCTGGTGGTGAGCGGGGCCACGTTCACCGACGACACGGCCCGCGACGCCCGCCGGGGCCTGCCGTTCTCCGGCTACTCGGTGGGGGCCGTCCTGGACGTCCTGTTCCCCGGACAACCGGTGGTGGCGTTCTGCGAGCAGGGAGAGCCGGGGGACCTCCCCGACGGGGCCTGCCTGGTCGAGATCCATGAGCAGCCGCGCTACGGCGGCCGGCGCATCGACCGGTGCGCGCGCTGGCGGATCGTCCTCCCGGACCCCGCGGCCGTCGATGGCCTCCTGGCCTCGTTCGTACCCGACGGCTTCGTCCCCGGCGCGGAGGCGCCCGGTCCGGCCCTCGAGGAGGCGATCTTCGTCCTCACGGGCCACGGGGACCGGCTCGCCTCGCCGGTCCGTCGCTACCAGGCCTCGGCCCTCCCCGACGTGCTCGCCCAGGTGCCCTGGGTGGCCCTCCTCCACGCCGACAAGCACGGCCCCGCCCTGGCCCTGTACAGCTCCGCTCCCCTGCCCGGGGCGACCGGGGCCCTCGAGCGCCTCGCGGCCCGGAGCGGGCTCCTCGCCGTGCCGTTCTCCATCCCGCCCATGCTGGCGCGCTGGGATCGCGCCCTCTACGAGATGCGCCTCGCGTGGCCGCCGGGGCGCGGGGACTTCCCGGTGCCCCCGGGCGACGACCGGATGCCCGGCCGCGAGGTCCGCCGCGAGGTCGCAGAGGAGTGAGGGCCGGCCAGGGCGTGTCCCCCCCAGCCACGGCCTGAGCGTCCTGCACGGTGGAAGCCGCATCACTTGGATCCAGCGGATCCCTCAGAGATGCGATAGGATGGTATCCTGTTGCCGATCCCTGCCCGGAGGCCCCCATGCGCTCCTATGCGCTCCCTCTCTCCCTCCTCCTGTTCACCGGTCTCGCGGCATGCAACGACGAGGAGACCCCGCCGACCTGCGTCGACGTGGACGGCGACGGCTACTCCTCCTGCGACGAGGACTGCGACGACGAAGACGCCTCCATCCATCCCGACGCGGACGAGCTCTGCAACGGCCTCGACGACGACTGCGACGACGAGGTCGACGAGGGCCTCCCCGACGTGGACCACGACGGCATCTGCGACGAGGAGGACGAAGAGACCTGCGACGGCCTGGACAACAACGGCAACGGCCAGATCGACGAGGGCTTCCCCGACACCGACGGCGACGGCCGCAAGGACTGCGTCGACGAGGAGGTCTGCAACGGGGCGGACGACGACGGCGACGGCCAGGTGGACGAGGGCCTGCCCGACACCGACGGCGACGGCATCTGCGACGAGATCGACGCGGAGACCTGCGACGGCCTCGACAACGACGGTGACGGCGAGGTCGACGAGGACTTCCTCGACAACGACGGCGACGGCATCGCCGACTGCGTCGACGGCGAGGACTGCGACGGTATCGACAACAACGGCGACGGCGACATCGACGAGGGCTACCCCGACACCGACGCCGACGGCTTCGCGGACTGCATCGACAAGGAGGACTGCGACGGCCTCGACAACGACGGCGACGGCGAGGTGGACGAGGACTTCCCCGACACCGACGGCGACGGCACCGCCGACTGCATGGACACCGAGGAGTGCGACGGCCTCGACAACGACGGCGACGGCACGGTCGACGAGGGCTACCCGGACACCGACGGCGACGGGGTCGCCGACT
>JBFYZZ010000194.1:0-5042 GCA_041309225.1 Deltaproteobacteria bacterium
GGTCGCCCCCGCCCCCGAGCCCCAGGTCCCCGTCGTGGTGGCGCCCTCCACATCCGGGCCGGAGGCGGCGGATGCCGGCGCGATGGCCGAGGCGCCGGGCGCGAGCACCGGACCCGCCCTCCCACCGAGTGGGTCCGCGGGTCGGGACGCCGCCGGCAACGGTGGCCGGTCCCGCCCGCCGGAGCCCGCCGTGCGAGCCGACCTGGTCGCCGAAACCCCCCCCTCCGCGTCCGCGGGCCAGCCCTTCACCGTGACCGTGCGCATCCCGTCCGGGCGCTACCGCGCCACGCTCTACTACCGCCCGGCCCGGCCCGGCGCCGTCTACGAGTCCATGCCGATGTCGGAGCGGGACGGCGTGTTCACCGCCACCCTCACGCCGGACGCGGCCTACCAGGACGGCCTGCAGTACCACGTGAAGGCCGTCGCCCTGGATTCCGGCCGGCCGGATCTCTCGGCCGGATCGGGATTCTCGCCGTACCGCGTCCCGGTGCGGTAGGGGCCCTCCTCCACCGGCCGCTCCCGCCGGCGGCCGGCGTCCCGCCGCCTCACCGGCCGGCTTCGCAGGTACGGACAGAGACAGGACGGGCCACGGTGGCCAGCGTGCCGAGGGTGGCGCCGTCGTCCCAGGCGATGCGGCGCAACCCGGCGGCGGTGTGCTCCGCGAGCCAGACGTCCCCGGCCACTGTCCGGTGCCAGCCGGCGACGAAGGCCTCGGGCAGCGCGGCCTCCTGCCGGACGGCCGCGAGATCCCAGGCCTCCAGCCGGTTGTCGAGATCCTCGTCGTAGGTGGAGATCCAGGCCCGGTCGCCCTGGGTCAGGGCGGCCCGCACGTCGCGCCCCACCTGCGCCTCGGTGAGGGGCACCCCGGCCACCGCTCGGGCCGCGAGGTCCACCCGCACGATGCCGCCGTCGAGCGCGAGGGTGGTCCCGACCTCCTCCCAGAGCGCGCCCGACGCGGCCGAGGAGGCGATCCCGTCCTCGACGGTCCAGCCGCCGTTCACGTCGCCGAGGCCGAGAGGGATCTCGACCACGACGGTGCGGGACGCGGGATCGATGCCGACCAGCACGCTCTCCCCGGCGGGCGCCCACGACGCCGTCCGGTCCATGCGCTCGAGCGTCACCCACAGGAGGCCGCCCCAGGCGAACGCCTGCGATGCCTCCGGCACCCCGTCGGCGTCGGCCCACGGCGAGAGGTCCACCCGGGCGAGCTCGGCCCCGGTGGTCCAGTCGGCCACGAGGAGGCCGGTCTCCTCGTACAGCGTGACCCAGGCCTCCTCGCCCCAGAACACCACCGACTGGGGATTGGACCCCTCGCCCGTGGACCACTGGGCGACCACGGTGCCGGCACGAGGATCCACGAACTGGAGGTTGTCCGCGCCCATCCGGTTGATCACCAGGAGGAAGGCCCCCGCGCAGGCCGCCACCGCGTCGGTGTGGGCCTGCCCGCCCTCGGCGATCCATGCCCCGGACGCCGGATCGACCACCCCGAAGTAGCCGGCCTGCCAGGTGGGATCCACCTCGGTGACCAGGAGACGGTCCGGGCCCTCCCAGGCCCAGAAGCCGGCGGGGGGGACGAAGTCGCCGGGGAACGGTGGGAGGCCGGTGTCCCCGCGGTCGGGACCGCAGGCGGCGAGCAGGAGCGCGGCGAGGATCACGGCGCCTTCCGGGAGGACCAGGCGAGCGAGGCGTAGAACGCGCGGCCCGGCAGGGGGTAACCCGCGTAGTCCGTGACTGCCTGGACGGCCTCTCCGCCCTCCACGGGGTGCACGCCGTCCCACCGCGGCTCCACCCGGTGGTCGAGGAGGTTGCGCACTTCGAGGGTGACCCGGGGCCACCGCGGGCGGGGCCGTACCTCGATCCGCGCGTGGACGAACGCACGTGCGGCGAGCGGTGTGAGGTTGGTCTCGTCGCGGAAGGTCCCGCTCTCGGCCTCCACCGTGATCCCTGCACGGACCACCGAGGGTCCCGCCGACAGGTCGGCGTACACCACGTGAAGCGCCTGGCCCGGCAGCACTCGGCCGGTGGTCGTGGGACGGTCGGACAGGTTCCGGGTGGCGGTCAGCGTCCAGGCAGCCGAGGCTTCGACGCGCCCGAGGGACCCTCGCGGCCGGGTCCACCCCACCCCGGTCTCCAACCCGCCCACCCGAACCCGGTCGAAGTTCTCCGCTCGGAGCGTGAACTGGGAGTTCTGCACCCAGGCCACGAGGTCCTCCACGTCACGCCAGTACCCCGTGAGGGACACGGTCCCGGTGCCGCCGGCCACGCCGCCGGCCAGGTCCGCGCCGGCGTCGGCGAACCAGGCGCGCTCGGGGCGGAGGTCGTCGTTGCCGACGGCGATGCCGTTGGCGCCGTACAGCTCGGCGAACGTCGGGAGGCGGTGGGCCCGGCCGCCCGACGCCCGCAACGCGAACGACGGCGCCGCGGCCAGGGTCGCGCTGGCCTGCGGGCTCACGAGCAGGACGTCCCCAGCGGCCTGGCTGCCGCCGATCCCGTAGGGCAGAGCGCCGTCCGCGTGGGACCGGGCGGCGTCCACGGCGAGCCCCACCCCGAGCCCCACCCGGCCCCGGCGCGCCTCGGCCTGCGCCGATCCCGAGAGCCGATCCCGGCTGCGGGCGGCCGGTCCGGCGCCGGGTTCGAGGAGGTTCTCGGAAATCCACTCCACGCGGGAGGCCCCGACGTGCAGGCCGAGGTGGACGTCGCGGCCGAGGTCCGTGGCCACGCCGGAGTCGACGGTCAGGGCGCCGGCGTGGGCGTCGAGATCGAGCGGGCTCATCCCCCCCTCACCTCGAGGGTTCCGGAACGCCTGCCGGGCGCCCTGGGCGGCGATCCGGAGCCGGCCCTCCACCCGCCCGCCGCCCGAGACGGCGACCGACACGAGGGCCCGCTGCTCCCCGGTGCTGGCCTCCTCCAACGGCAGGGTCCCGGGCCCCGGCACGCCGCCGGCGCGCAGGAGACCGTCGGCCCCGAGGGCCAGCGCGATCCGGCCGTCCCTGTGGGCCCTCAGCGTGGCCTCCGCCCGCCGGGTGGCGGCGTTGGTGCGCCTCCGATCCGGGTCGTCGTCCGCCGTGGTGTAGGGCGTCCCGTTGTCCGAGAAGAAGGGGAAGTCGTTCTCGGCCGCCTGCCCCGCGGCCCACCCGGCCACCTGCCAGCGGTCCCGGGACATTCCGCCCCCCGCCGACGCCTCGAGGGCACCGAACGATCCGGCCGCCGCGGTCGCTCGCGCCTCCCCGGGATCGGCCGGCCGGCGGGTGACGAGGTTGATCGCCCCGCCGATCCCCTCGCCCCCCAGGTCGAGCGGCAGGAGGCCCCGCCACACCTCGATCCGCTCCACCGCCTCCAGCGGCAGCGAGGCGAGGTCCACGGCGCCCGACCCGTCCTGGATGACCGGGAGGCCGTCCACCAGGATCCGGACCTGCGCGCCGTTCGCACCCCTCAGCCGCACGTACTGGGACGCCCCCACCCCGCCGGTCGAGGTCACGTGGACACCCGGTGAAGCGGCGAGAAGGTCCCCGAGCGAGAGCACCCGGTCGGACACCTCCCCCACCTCGATCACCGTGAGGGTGGCACCCGGGAGCGCCGCCACCGTGGCCCGGTCCTCCTCCACCACCACGACCTCGTCCGCGGTGGCGTCGTCTGGCTCGTCCGCGGCGCCCGCCACCCCGGTGGCCACCAGGCAGGCGGCGAGCACGAGGCCGCGCGCGACCCGACCGGATAGCGACAGCGGCGGACCCGCCGCGGAGGCCGCGTGGACTCCGATCCGATCCTGACGGTCGCCGAGATCTTCGCCTCGATCCAGGGCGAGGGCACCGCCGCCGGCTTCCCGTGCGCCTTCGTGCGGCTGGCGGGCTGCGACCTGGCGTGCACCTGGTGCGACACCGCCTGGGCCCGATCCGGGGGCACGCCGATGCCGCTCTCCGCGGTGCTCGAGGCCGTGGAGGCGCTCGGCCTCCCGCTCGTGGAGGTCACCGGGGGCGAGCCGCTCCTGCAGGCGGCCTGCGCCGACCTCCTCACGCGGCTCGTGGCGCGCGGCCATTCGGTGCTCCTGGAGACGTCCGGTTCCCGGGACCTCTCCCCCGTACCCTCCGGGGTACGGATCATCATGGACCTGAAGCCCCCCTCCTCGGGGGAGGAGGGGCGGAACCTCTGGTCCAACCTGGACCGGCTCCGACCGGGCGACGAGATCAAGATCGTGGTGGCCGATCGGATCGACTACGAATGGGCTCGCGAGATGGAGCGGCGCCACGCCCTGCACCGCCGGGCGGCCGTGCTGCTCTCCCCCCTGGCCGATCGGCTTCCTCCTCGGGATCTCGCAGCCTGGATCCTCGAGGATCGGCTGCCCGTCCGGCTCCAGGTCCAGCTCCACAAGGTCATCTGGGGCCCGGACGCACAGGGCGTCTAGCCCCACGCCCGGAGCGCGGTCCGACCGCCCGGTCAGAGACCCAGGTTGTTGCGGGCGGTGTCGGCCATGCCGTTGACCTCGCCCCAGAAGTGCTTCCAGGAGGGGCCGTCGAGGAGGTCGCCGCCGAAGTACCGGGGCGGCTTCACGGCGGGATAGGCGTCGGGCTTGACCTCGAGCGCCTGGCGCCGCATCTCGATCCGATCGCGCAGTTCGCCGATGGCCCGGACCTGCTCGGTCACGATCCCGGGCAGCCCGGCGAGCGCGGCCTTCACGCCGTCGCGGTCGTTCTGGGCCGCGAGCGCGTCCACCCAGGTGGTGGTGACGATGCTCGTGGCCTCGCGGAACTCGCGGTAGGCGCGGTTGAGGAGCTCGCGCGCCACACCCCACTCCCGGACGGTCAGGCGGGTGCGCCCCTCGAGGAGGGCCAGGGTGCGGCGGACCCGCAAGCGGGAGACCATGGCCAGCGCCCGGTAGAGGCGGAGGCCGTTCTGGGCGCCGTCGAGCGTGGGGTGGGAGACGTGCCACTTGAGCTTGCGGACGTGCCGGTCGAGGAACTTCTGGATGCCCTCCGTGACCCGCACCTCCTGCTCGAACGTGGTCACGGTGAGGCCGGCCTCGCTGGTGCCCGAATCGCCGGAGAGCG
>JBFYZZ010000195.1:0-3300 GCA_041309225.1 Deltaproteobacteria bacterium
GCGCCGGCGCCGGCGCCAGCCGGGGCCGTACTCGCACCCCCGGCGCTCCCGGCACCGTCCCCTCCCCCCTTGAGGCCCACGCCCCTGCCCGTCCTGGGCGCGATCGTGCAGGATCCGGACGCGAAGTGCGACCAGCGCGCGGTGGAGCCCGACTGCCCCCCCACGCCCTGATCAGCGCTCCCCCTGGCATCGCTGCACCAGCGGGTGCCGGCCGGGTGCCGGCGCCCAGGGTGCCTCCAGGATCCAGCCGCACACCAGGTCCTCGAGCGCGTCCACCGTAGCCGCCTCCTCCGCGGCGCGATCGGCCGCCTCGCCCGGATCGGTCGCGAGCTCGTACAGCTCGGTGGGCTGGCCGGGGTAGACCGCCGGGTCCTCGTTGAACGGCGGGCAGCCGTCGTAGGGACCGCCCGCCGAGAGGACGAGCTTCCAGGTGCCCGAGACCACACCGGCGGTCCGGGTGCTCCGCTCGAAGAAGACCGGTACGGGGTCGTCGCGGCCGCCGTCGAGGGCCGGGGCGAGCGTACGGCCGGGCACGTCGTCGGGCCATGCGAGGGCACCCGACAGGTCGGCGATGGTGGGGGCCACGTCGGCCAGCGAGACGTAGCCGTCGAAGACGAGGCCCGCCCCGAGGCCGCCGCGCCCGCGGATGCCCCAGACCACGTCCAGCACGTCGTTGTAGGGCGAGCACCCGTGGAAGAAGTAGCGATGGTGCTCGGCCAACTCCTCACCGTGGTCCGCCCCCACGGCCACCACCGCGTCGTCCCACCGGCCGGCGGCGACCAGGGCGTCGAGCACGCGGCCCACCTGCCCGTCGGCGGAGCGCACCTGGGAGGCGTAGATCGCCTCGAGGTGGCGCGCGTCCTCCGCGCCATAGGCGCGCTCGCCCAACGTGACGGCGGCGAGGGCGTCGGCGGAGGCGGGATCCAGGTCGCCCGCGTAGGGCTCGGGGTGGAAGGCGTCGTACCACTCGGGGACGACATCGTAGGACCAGTGCGGCTCGTTCAGGTGCACCCAGGCGAACACCGGCCGGTCCGGGGTGAGCCCGCCGAGTCGCGCCACGAAGCGGTCCACGAGGGAAGCGTCGCGCAGGTGCTGGTTGGAGGTCTGCACGTCCTCGTCGGACGCGGTGCAGACCGCCTCGTCGGTGCCCGGCCCCTCCAGCAGGTGGCACTGGTTCGCCGAGAACCCGAGCGTGAGGTAGCCCGCGTCGTGGAAGGCCTGGAGGAGCGTGGTGCGGGTCGGGTTGTCCTGCCCGTTGTCGCGGACGCCGTGATCGCGGGGGTAGGTGCCGGTGAGCATGGTGGACAGCGCCACGCTGGTCAGGCCGCGAGGGGAGAGGGTGTTGGGGAAGGTGGCGGACTCCTCGAGGAAGGCGTGGATGCGCGGCGCCGTGTTCCAGGCGAGATCGCCGTTGCCCTCCAGGATCCGCTCGGACACCGTGTCCACCGTGACGATCAGCACCGTGGGCGCGGGGCCGCCCGGCGGTGGGGCGCAGCCGAGCGCAGCGAGGGCGAGCGCAGCGAGGGGGGACGGACGGCAGGGCATGGTGCTCCCACCCTACCACGACCGATCCCGCCCCGCGCCGGGCCGCCGACCGTCCGGTTACGGGGTCCGGACGCCCGTCATGCGATCCCCCTCCCTCCGCCTCGCCTGCCTCCTCGGACTCGCGTCCGGCGCCGCCGAGGTGGGCCTGCGGGCGGCGCCGCGCCTCGGGCTGACCCCTGCGGCCGCACTCGCGTGGCTCGGTGCGGCGTGCCTCCTCTCGGCGGCCTTCCTGGTGATCTCGGCCCTCGGGCTCCGCGTCCTCGGGCGCCTGGCGGGCCCCCGGGTGCCCGCCACCGGCTGGCTGGTGGCGGCGGTCGCCGGCCTCCACGGCGCCGTGGCCTGGCGGTTCGACCTGCACGTCAACGCCTTCGTCTCGGATCCGATCGTCTGGGGAGGGCTCCTCGGCATCGCCCTCCTCTCGCTCGCGGCCGGGGCGCTCCTCGATCGCCCCCTGCGCGCGGCGGGCAGGGGCCTGGAGGGCGCCGCGGCGCTCGTCCTCGTGGCCGGCGTCGTCGCCACCCTCGTGCGCTCCCGGCCGCCCGACGAGGGGCCTCCCCCGGACCCCTACCGCCGGGACGTCCTCCTCGTCACGCTCGACACGGTCCGCGCGGATGCGCTCTCGCCCTGGAACTCCGCCCGTCGCACGCCCGCTGCCGCCCGGCTCGCCGCCGAGGGCGCGGTGTTCGAGCAGGCCGTGGCCACGGCCCCGCTCACCGAGCCCAGCCACCTCGCCATGCTCTCGGGCCTGCCCCCGCACCGGACCGGCCTCGTGGCCAACGGTACCGTCCTTCCGTCCGGGGTGCCCTTCGTACCCGCGATCCTGCAGGCATCGGGTTGGCGCACCGCGGCCTTCGTGTCCGGCTTCCCGCTGCACGGCCGCTACGGGTGGACCCGCGGCTTCGACGTCTACGACGACGACTTCGGCCGTCTGCCCGGCCTCGGTCGCCTCTCGCTCGTCCAGATGTGGGACCGTATCGTCCTCCCGGCGCACATCCCGAGGGAGCGGCGCGGCGATCACGCCACCGACCGGGCCCTGGCCTGGATCGAGCGGCAGCAGGGCCCCTGGTTCGCCTGGCTCCACCTGTTCGATCCGCACGGCCCGTACGAGCCGCCGCCCGCGTTCGCGCCCGACCGCGCCCCGGCCACCGACGGCCCGCCGCTCGACCTCCCCGCGTCCTGGCCGGCCCGCGCGAGGGCCGTCACGGACGCGGCCTGGATCGCGGAGGCCTACGACGGCGAGGTGCGCTTCGCGGACGCCCAGGTCGGCCGCGTGCTCGATCGGCTCGCCGCCCGGGGCCGCCTCGACGCCACGGCGATCGTGGTGGTGGGCGACCACGGGGAGTCGCTCGGGGAGCACGGCTACCTCTTCGACCACGGCGACGACCTCTTCGATCCCTCGCTGCTCGTGCCCCTCCTCGTCCGCGCACCCGGGCGGGTGCCGGCCGGCGTGCGCATCCCGTGCCAGGTGCCCACCTCCGACGTCGCCCGGACCCTGCTCGACCTCGCCGGCCTGACCGGCCAGGACGTCCCCGGGCTCTCCCTGCTCAACCCAGTGAGGGGCGCATGCGTCGAGCGGGAGGTGGTGGCCACCGCACCCGGCGCCCGCCACGTGGCGGATCCACCGGTGGACCACGCCCTGCGCCGCGGCGGGCTCAAGTGGATCCGGCCCGAGGTGCGGGCGCCCGGCCTCTTCGACCTGGCCGCCGATCCGGGGGAGACCCGGGACCTGGCCGCCGATCGGCCCGACGACGCCGC
>JBFYZZ010000196.1:0-13240 GCA_041309225.1 Deltaproteobacteria bacterium
TCCCCGGGCCCGCCAGGCCGAGCGGGAGGCGGCCCGCCGCGCCGTCGCCCCCGACTTCAAGTTCCTCTTCAAGGGCTATCGCGTGTGGGTCCTGGGGGACGGCACCGTCGTGTTCGGGCAGCGGTACGGGAGCCACCTGCTCGACGTCCACCAGTACCATGTCGAAGGCGACGCCGATCAGGCCTACCGACGGTTCCTCGCGGACAAGATCTCGGAGCGCTTCGTGCCCCACACCGAGCGATCCCAGGTCGTCCCCGCGACCAGTGCAGGCGACAGCCTGGACTGGGAGCTCCTCACGGAATCCTTCGTCCGAATCAACTCCTGACGATCGAGGATCCAGGCCATGAATTCCCTTCTCCTCCTGGCTGCGCTGTTCCCTGCCTGCGGCGAGGCCGCGGACACCGGGTTCGGCGAGGACATCCCCGACATCCGAGGTCACTTCCAGGTCTTCGTCGAGGGCGCCTCGGGCTGCGAATCCCAGTACGGCTACCTCACCGACTGGGCCGTGGGGATGCTCACGATCACCGGGGACGGGCCCAGGCACCTCACCTACACGTTCAGCCAGGACATGGTGTTCGAGGGCCACGTGGACGCCTCGTGGTCGTTCCAGCTGAGCGGCAACGCCACCTGGAACGAGGCGAACCTCTCGGTGTACGAGGACGGCATGGTCACGCTGGAGGACGACCGCTACCTCCTCGACGGCGAGTTCGAGATCCTCGTCGACGACGACGAGGTCTTCGACAACGACTGCACCATCACCGCCCGCGCGCGCGGCACCCAGATCAGCGACTGACCATTCGCCGCCGGTCGTCCGGCGGGGTAGACGGGGGGGCCCCTCACGGGGTCCCGCCGTCACGCCGGTACCCGCACCTCCCCCGTTCGATGCGAGGTCCCCCATGAGGCTCTACCGCGCACGCATCCCCCAGATCGCGCACGCCCTCGTCGAACGCCTCACCTCCGAGGGTGACATCGAGGTTGCGCCGGAGAATCGGACGGAGGCCGAGCAGGACATCGTGGCCATCATGGAGACGTTCCTGCGCCGGGATCTCGACCTGCGGGACGCGGTCCGCGACAAGATGTCCCACGACGGCATCCCTTACGACCAGTACTCCAAGATCCGCTCCGCCATCGCCGACACCTGGGGCCATCCCACCGGCGAGACCGTACCCAAGTTCCTGTCGCGCCAGATCGTCGAGAACTTCATGATCTCCCGCTTCGTCGAGGAGGTCTTCACCGAGGACGATCCGCTCTTCCGCAAGGTCCTCGACACCATCCGCTCCTTCGACGTGGACGAGCGGGCCCTGCGCGAGGAGGCCCAGGCCCAGATCAAGAACGTGGTGGAAGGCACGGTGGATTACGAGGTCGCGTTCGCCCAGGCCCTCAAGGACGTCAAGCGCCGCCACGGCCTGCTGTAGGCCGACGGGACGCCACGCCCTGCCGGCGCCCGGGAGGCCGGGGCCCGCCACGAGGGTCCGCTCCACGTCGCCGCACCAGGTTCGCCACGACCGCGAGGAGGAGGCCCGCGACGCCCGTGCCCGGGAATCCCCCGCCGCATCCGCAGGCACCGGCCGCCGGGGAGGCACCGTCGGGGTGCCCGCCGGAGTCCGGCGGCTCCCCGGAGTCCGGCGGCTCCCCGGAGTCCGGCGGCTCCCCGGTGTCCACGACGTACTCCCCACGGGCGTCCAGGACGGCCAGCTGGGCACCGTCGCTCACCACGATCAGGTCCAGGGGATCGGGCAGGCCCTCGGCCGCCGATCCGTCGATCTCGAGGATGTCCGGGGACTCGGACAGGACGGGCAGCGACACCGGGGCGCGGTGGGCACCCCCCAGGGCCCAGGCGCGCGTGCCCCGTCCGAACCCGTGGCCGGTCACGCGGAGCGTGGCGGCCTCCCGGACCACCGCCCGAATCTCCACGCGATCGTCCGGTTCACCGACGAGGATGCACCGGGGTGCGGCACCTGCGGAGGCTTCGAGGCCCCATGGTCCCGGCGAGAGGTCGGACGGAACGACCGGGTAGGCGTCGCCGTCCCGAGCGATCGGGACGGGTGACTCGCCGGGCCGGTACAGCGTGATCTCGGCGTCCGCGAGGCCCTCCCAGGAGAGCCGGACGGGATCGTCCGACCAGGACAGGAGAACGGGGGTGAGATCGAGGAGCGCGGCCCGATCGAGGCGCACCTCCACGGTGCGCGTGGCGTCCCGGGCGGCAGCCACGTCCACCGAGGCCGGGATCCAACCGGGGGCCGAGACGTGGAGGACCTGGGGCCCATCGAGCAGGAAGCGGGCGAACGTCCCGTCCGGCCCGGCCGGCGACGGGCGGCCGCCGGTGGGCGTGACGGTGGCCTCCACGGGGCGCCCGTCCTCCGCGTCGAGGACGGTGCCCACGACCTGGGGCGGTCTCGCCACGAAGGCTGCGATCGCGTCGAGGTGCGCCTCCACGATGCGTGCGGTGGCCGCGGCGTCCGGCGCGCCGTCCGTCGAGACCTCCACCGTGAGGTCCGGGGCCGCCCGGTGCCCGTAGGCCCAGTCGTTCATGTCCCCGTGGGTGACGTACCAGGCAGCCCCGTTCAGGGCCTCGAACCCGTCCAGAGGACACCGGTCGGCGTAGGCGTCCGCCATCTCGGCAAGCAGGTCCTCGTCCGGGGAGTCGTCGGTGGTGCAGTTCCAGGGCCAGGTGACGTTGCGGGCACCCGCGTGGAGGGTGAGCCCGGACGCGGGCGGGTGCCATGCCGCGAGCGTGCGGACCGCACGCGCCTCGGGCTCGGAGAAGGGGTGGTCGCCCGAGCGGTACTCGCTGGGGCTCCAACGGTGGTCGTAGTTGCGGTTGAGGTCCACGCCGGCCCGGTTGTAGCGGGATCCCGCGGCCACGCCGTCGGGGTTGACGTGGGGTTCGACCCAGACCTCGACCCCGAGCGGATCGCCCGAGGCGAGCGTCTCGGCCACGGCCAGGGCCACCGTCCCCGACACCGGCTCGTCCCCGTGGTGGGCCCCGACCACCCGCACCACCCAGGCACCGTGCCCGACGCGGACCGCGGCCAGGTCGCGACCCGCCACGCTCTCGCCCAGGTCCACGTACTCGACGCGGTCGGGCGCCGACTCGGCGAGGTCCCGGAGCACCGCGAGCAGGTCCTCGGGATCCGGGTGCGCACCTCGTGCATCCTCGGCGACGCGGTGGTCGGAGGCCGCGATCCGCACCTCGAGGCCGCTCGCGGCGAGCGCGTCCAGCGTCGATCCCGGGCCGATCACCGCCACCCGGTCGCCGTCGCGGGCCTCCGCGAACGACACTCCCGCCGCCGCCAGGAGCGCCGCGTCCCTGGCGTCCCGCACCCGGACCCAGGCGCGGGCGAGCGGATCGGAACCGGGCCGGCAGGCCGCGAGGAGGAGGCTGGCGAGGAGGACCCGTGTCACCCGCTGGCCACCGGGGTGGCCGAGGCCGGCGGGCCGCCCGCCTCGATCCAGGGCATCCAGCGGGCGCGCTCGACCTCGAAGGCGGGCCGCTCCGCGTCGGGCAGCGGCTCCACCACGGGCAGCTTCGCCGTCATCGGGTCGATGTACCGGCCGTTCTGCTTGAGCTCGTAGTGGCAGTGCGGGCCGGTGGAGAGGCCGGTCGAACCGACCTTCCCGACCACCTCCCCCTGGGTGACCCGCGCTCCCTTGCGGAGCAGGATCCGGCTCAGGTGCGAGTACCCGCTCTCGAAGCCCCCGTCGTGGCGCAGCACGACCCTCAGGCCGTGCCCTCCCGCGTTGCCCGCGAAGGTCACCACACCGCTCGAGACCGCGCGGACGGGGGTGCCCTCGGGGGCCCCGAAATCAGTGCCGTAGTGGGGGCGCCGGACCTTGAGCACCGGGTGGAACCGCCGGAGGTTGAACCCGCTCGTGACCCGGGAGAACGCCAGGGGAGAGCGGAGGAAGGGGCGGCGATGGGCCGTGCCGTCGGGCGCGTACCAGTCGACCGAGCCATCGGGATGGACGTGGCGGATCGCGATGCGCTCCTTGGAGCGGCTGACGAGCTTCACGGCGTGGATCTCGCCGATCTTGACGAACGCGCCGTCGCGGATCAGGCCGTCGGCCACCAGGGTGAACGTGTCCCCCCGATCGATCTCGGTGTTGAAGTCCACCTCCCACTGGAAGATCTCCGAGATCCGCACGATGTCCCTCGGGCGCAGGTCCGCGCCGAGGGCCGCGTCCCAGAGGCTCGACACCACCGAGAAGACCCTGGCCTCGGGCGCGCGATCGTAGGCGACCTCGTCGAGGCGAGCCGTCCAGCCAACGGCCTCGGTCCACTCCGTGAGGACGCTGCGATCCTCGTCTTCGTCGATGGCGTAGGCGAACGACACCGCATGGGGGATCCCGCGGGCGTACCCGAACGTGACGGTTCGACCGGCCCGGATCCGCGAGAGGTCGTGGATGGGGCGGGCCACGGCGATCACGGCCTCTGCAGGGGCACCGAACCGATCCAGGATCTCCGCGATCGTCTGGCCCGAGGCGACGAGCGTGTGGACCTCCCCCCGGTCGGGGGGGACCACGTGCGGACCCGTGAGCACCGACGTGCCACCGTCGCAGGCGAGCCCGGCCCGGCGGGTCCAGACGACGAATCCCATGCCGGCAGCGATCACGGCCGCGAGCCCCACCAGGAGCGGGATCCGGACGATCCGCATCACCGGACGAGGACCAGGATCGCCACGAGGGCGAGGAGGATGAGGAGGCCGAGGGCCGCTCCGAGCAGGAGGCTGCGGACGGCGAGGGCGAGCGTCGAGGGGCGGCGGCGTGCAGGTCGCGACACCGTGTGCAGCGGTGGTGAAGCGGTGCGGGTCGGCGGGGAGGCCGGCGGGGAGGCCGGCGGGTGGTGCGCGGGTGGCGGCGTGGGGGCCGGCACGGGCGGATCCGGTGGGCGCTCCCCTCGGGCCGGCAGCTCGAGCGGAAGCGGCACCGGCACCGGGCCGGGCACGCCCGCCGGTTCGGCCGCGGCCGACTCGATGGGGTGGACCTGGCCCGCGAGGCCCACCGGGTCGCTCGGGGCAGGCCCGGCAGCCCGGGCCGCGAGGGCCTCACCCACCGCCTGGCCCGCCCATGCCCTGAGGCTGGGGCCGGGCATCTCGTCGGCCGCGGACCGGAGCACCCGCTCCACCTCCGCGGCGGGGGGGCGATCCAGGGGCTCCCAGGCCAGCAGGTACCGCAGGACCGGGACGAGCGGGCCGTGGGTGCCTCCGATCGTCGTGAGCGCCTCCTCCACGCGGGCGTCGAACCGCTCGCGCCGGAGACGCGGCTGCCCGAAGGCCTGGCCCGAGGCGGCCTCCCACAGGGACACGCCCAGGCCGTAGAGGTCGGCGGCGGGGGAGACGTCGCCGGTGACGATGTACTCGGGCGCCATGTAGTTGACGGTGCCGAGGATGAGCTGCCCGGTGTGGGCCTCGCGGGCGGAGAACCGGGCCCGGGCGATCCCGAAGTCGAGCAGCTTCACGCTCCCCTGGACCGTCAGCATGAGGTTGGCGGGCTTCACGTCGCGGTGGACGACGTGCAGCGGTGCCCGACTGCTGGGATCGGCGGCCACGTGGGCCCGGTGGAGCGCGCCCGCGGCGTCTGCGCCGAGTTCGGCCAGGGCCCGGGCGGGAACCCGGTGGCCCGTGGAGAGGAGGGTGCCCAGGTCCACGCCGTCCACGTACTCCATGAGCACGGCGTCGCGGCCAGCCACCCGGACCAGCTCGAGGACCGCAGGGATCCGCTCGTCCCGGAGGAGGCCGAGCAGGCGGGCCTCGTCTCGCATGCGCGCGAGGAAGTCGCCGGTGGCGTCCGGATCGGCAAGGAGGACCTTGACCGCGACCTGCCGGCGGAATCCCTGCCCGCTCTCGATCTCGGCGAGGTACACGGTCCCGACCGCACCGCTGCCCAGCGACCGGATGAAGGCCAACGTCCGCATCGGGCTCCCGTTATCCCGCGACGCCAGCGGGCACCGGCCCGGCCGGGGGCCGTTCACTCATCGATGGGTTTCATCCAGACGGATTCGACGTCGAGGCCGAGCCGGGCCAGCGCACCGGCGTAGCGCTCGGTCACCGGTGCCTCCAGGATCACCCTGCGGTCCACCTCGGTGTAGAGCCAGGCCCCCTGGGCGATCTCGTCGTCGAGTTGCCCGGGCCCCCATCCCGCGTACCCCAGGCAGAGGTGGAACGCCTCCGTGCCCAGCACACTGCGGGCCAGGCGATCGCGGGCGGGGGAGACGGCCACCCCGTCGCCCACGTTCCAGCCCTCGTCTTCCGGGACCGACCCGAGGAACACCACGAACCCCGCTCCGGGTTCCACGGGGCCCCCCCAGAGCACCGGCATCTCGGCCCGGTCCGTGCGGTCGATGGAAAGCTGCTCGAGCACGTCGCCGAGCAGCATGGTGGTCTCCCGGTTGATCACCACACCGACGGCGCCGTTCTCGTCGTGCTGGCAGAGGAGGACCACCGTTCCCTCGAAGTGGGGATCCTTCATCTGGGGCGAAGCGATGAGGAGGCCCCGCTGCACGGTCACCCCGGGACGCCGAGGTCGCGGTGGCGCACGAAGGACGGGGCGGCACCCGAACGCACGACCTCCTCACCGATGACGACCTCCTTCACGTCCTCGAGGGACGGCACTTCGTACATGATGTCGAGCATCACGTTTTCGAGGACGGCCCTCAGGCTCCGGGCACCCGAGCGGTGCTCCGTGGCCCTGTCCGCGATGGCCGCGAGCGCTGCGTCGGTGAACGTGAGCGAGACCTTCTCGAACCGGAAGAGCTTCTGGTACTGCTTGACGAGGCTGTTGCGCGGCTCGGTGAGGATCCGGACCAGCGCGGAGGTGTCGAGGGGATCCATCACGCAGACGACGGGGAGGCGCCCGATGAACTCGGGGATGAGCCCGAACTTCTCGAGGTCTTCCATGGCCACGTCGCTGACCGGAGAGAGACCCGCCGGGGGCTCCTCGTCGGCGTGGAACCCCACGCTCCGGCGGCCGACCCGGGCCTGGACCACCCGTTCCAGCCCCTCGAACGAGCCGCCACAGATGAACAGGATGTTGGTGGTGTCGACCTGGACGTACTCCTGATTGGGCAGCCGCTTCGAGCCCCGTACCTGGATGTTGGCCCGGGTGCCCTCGAGGATCTTGAGGAGCGCCTGCTGCACACCCTCGCCGGAGACGTCGCGACCCGACGACACGCCCAGCGGCTTCTTCGCGAGCTTGTCGATCTCGTCGATGTAGACGATGCCCCGCTGGCAGCGCTCGAGGTTGCCGTTGGACGCCTGGAACAGGCTCAGGACGATGTTCTCGACGTCCTCGCCGACGTAGCCGGCCTCGGTGAGGGAGGTGGCGTCGGCGATGACGAAGGGGACGTCAAGGAAGCGGGCGAGGGTCTGGGCGAGGAGGGTCTTGCCCGTGCCCGTGGACCCGATGAGCAGGAGGTTGGACTTCTGGATCTCGACGTCGCTGCCGCGGGCCCCGCCCTTCTCGTTGACCTCGATGCGCTTGTAGTGGTTGTACATGGCCACGGCGATCTTCCGCTTGGCCGTTTCCTGTCCGATGACGTACTGGTCGAGGAACTCCTTGATGCGTGCGGGAGGGGGGATGCGGGTCGGACCCCAGGCCACCGGCTTCTGCTGGGACTTGTCGTGGATGATGTCCATGCAGAGCCGGATGCACTCCGAGCAGATGAATACGTTGGGGCCGGCGATGATCTTCTCCACTTCCTTCTGGGGCTTGTGGCAGAAGGAGCAGGAGAGTCCACCAGGGTTGTTGTACTTGCCCATCCGTTCCTCGGGAGAGGGGCGCGCCGGCGAGGAGGTCAGTCTAGGCCGCCCCTGGAGGGCCGTCAATGGCGGGAACCCCGCCCAGACGCTCCCTGTCCGGCCCGCGGATCCGCCCGGTGGACGCCCTCGGTGGGCGCGACATAGGATGCGCCCGTCCCCGCCTCCGCGAGGTCCGCTGGATGGCCGCCCCTCCCTCCGACGCGCCGGTGGACTACTACGCCGTCCTCGGCGTGGAACGGACGGCGACCACCCAGGAGATCAAGCGGGCGTTCCGCCAGATCGCCCGAGCCTGTCACCCCGACCTCGCGGGCACCGACCCGGCCGCCGCCGAGCGGTTCAAGGCGGCACGGCGGGCCTACGAGGCCCTGGTCGACCCCGTGGAGCGGGCCCGGCACGACCGTCGCCGGGAGCCCCGATCCGCGCCCTTCGGCGGCCCCGGATTCTGGGACCGCATGCAAGACGTCGGCCCGTCGTTCGCACGGGACTCGAGCACGGCACCCGATGCCCGGAACGACCTCGATCTCGACGACATCTTCAACGATTTCGGCGTGGCCGGGTTCGGCTTCGGCGACGGCGGCGCATCGGGCCGTCGCCACTCGCCTCGGTCCCCTCCCCCACCCCGTCCGGGCCGGGACGTGTTCACGCGGGTCCGCGTGGACGGCGACCTCGCCTGGGCAGGCGGCACGGTGCCGGTCCGATTCCGGCGCTCGAGTCCCGCCGCCTCCGGGGGTTCCCCGGAACGTACGGAGGAGACGATTGAGCTCCGGATCGCCCCGGGCACACCCGACGGCGCCGTCCTCCGGGTGCCGCGCATGGGGGACGCCGGGCAGGGCGGTGGGCCGCCGGGCGACCTCGTCTGCGAGGTGGTCATCGAGGAGAGGGAGGTGCCCGCCGACGCCCCCGCGGCCGGGGAGGCGTCGCGGGAGGCCTCCGGACCGGCCGGCACGAAGGACGATCCCTTCCCCCTGCCCGTCTCGGTCACCGAGGCCCTGCTCGGGGGGAGGGTGGAGGTGTCGATCCCGTCCGGCCGCTGCCGGCTCGTGGTCCCACCCTGCACGTCGTCGGGCACGATCCTCCGGCTCCGCGGCCGGGGCGCACGCGAGCGCGACGTCTACCTCGCGGTGCGGGTGGTGATGCCGCCCTCCCTGGATGCGGAGAGCCGCACCCTCGTGGAGCAGCTCGCTCGCCTGAATCCCTTCGATCCACGGGCGTGAGCCCAGGTCGGGATCGACCCATGGACCTGCCCGCCATCCTCGGTCGCTACCAGTTGCTCGCCCAGATCGCCCAGGGCGGCATGGCGGACGTGTTCCTGGCGCGCACGCTGGGGGCCGAGGGGTTCGAAAAGCACCTCGTCGTCAAGCAGATCCGGCCTCACCTGGCCCGGAATCCGCGCCTCGTGAGCCTCTTCGTGCACGAGGCGCGCATCGCGGTGGCCCTGAACCACCCCAACGTGGTCCAGGTCTACGAGCTGGGACGGGCAGGCGACGACTGGTTCATCGCCATGGAGCACGTCCACGGCCGGGACCTCGCGCGCGTGCTCCGCGCGTTGCGGGCGGACGGCCGCCTCCTGCCGCTGCCGCTGGCGGTCTGGACCGTGGCATCCGCGCTCCGCGGGCTCGGGTACGCCCACACCCTGGCCGGGCCCGACGGTCACCCCCTCGGGATCGTGCACGGCGACGTGAGCCCCCACAACCTCATCGTGTCGTTCACGGGTGAGGTCAAGGTCCTGGACTTCGGGATCGCCCGCCTCGCTGGCAAGGGGTGGGGCGAGGAGCCTGGGCGGCCCGGCGGTGGCAAGTTCGCCTACATGTCCCCGGAGCAGGTGCGGGGCGAGCCGCTGGACGCGCGATCCGACATCTTCTCCGCCGGAATCGTGCTCTACGAGACCCTCGTGGGTCACCGCCTCTACCGGCACGAGGACCCGGAGGAGAAGCTCCGCCTCGTCCGCGAGGCCCACGTGCCGGACCCTCGCCTGGAGAACGCGGCCATCCCGGACGATCTCTGGGCGGTCCTCCAGCGAGCGCTGGCCCGGAATCCTGACGACCGGTACCCCCGCGCCGAGGCCTTCGAGGAGGCGTTGAGGGCGTTCCTCCACCGGCACGGGCTCCGGGCCGATGCCACCCGGTTGGAAGCGTTCATGCTGGCCGAGTTCGGCCACGAGGGGGATCCCGCTGCGGGGGACCTCGGCCGGCTCGCCGAGGATCTCGCACGGCTCTCGACCGGTGCAGACGCGGGTGGCCCCGCGGACCTCACGCCGGCCATACCGAGCGCCCCGCCCCTCTCGGGTGCCTCCCTGCTGCCGGAGGGCGAGGAAGCCCTGAAGACGGTGGCCGTGGTGGCCCTGGAGGTGTCGGGCCAGACGGACCTCTCGGCCGGGGGCGAACCCGGCCGGGTCCTGGCCCGCCACCAGGCCTGGCAGGCCTTCTTCCGCATGGCCGCCGAGCGGCACGGAGGGTTCCTCCTGCCGGGCCACGACGAGTCGTGGCTGCTCCTGTTCGGCGTACCCCGCACCCGCACCGACGACCTCGATCGTGCCCTGACCTGCGCGCTTGCCCTGCGCGACGCCGCTCCCCGGGCCTGCGGCGACGCGGCCGCCGCCCTCTGTGTGGGGGTCCACCGCGGCGAGGTCGCGCTGCGCCGGGAGGGCGATCGGGTGACCGTCATCGGGCGCGGCGACACGCTCAAGGCCGCGCGACGCATCGCCAGCTCGGCCGGGCACGGCGAGGTCCGGGTGAGCGATCGCACGGCAGCGGCAGCCGGCGACGCCTGGCGGCTCGAGCCTGCCCCGCCCCTCCGCCTGCGGACCGGAGAGGTGCCCGCTTGGAACCTGCTAGGGCGGCGCGGGGACCGGGCGGCGGCCCCGGGCCGCTGGCTGCGGCGCCGCAACGAGGTGGAGGTGCTCCGCGAAGCCCTGGTGGCCCTCGGCCAGGGGCAGGGCCGCGTGCTGGCCGTCACGGGCGAACCGGGCATCGGCAAGACCCGCCTGGTGGACGACCTCGCGGCCCTGGCCGCCCACCGATCCCTCCGGGTGCGTCGGGCTCGGGCCTGGCCCTTCGGGGCCGCCCAGCCCGGGGCGCTCGTGAGGGACCTCGTGGCCGCATCGGCGGGGCTCGGCGCCGAGGAGGAGTCGCTCACCCCCGCCGGACGCCTGGCCCGCCTGGCCGCGACCGGGCTCTCCGCCGCGGACGCCGCCGTCCTGGCGCCCCTCCTGGGTGGACCCGGCCCCCTGCCCGCCCGCGACCTGCTCGTGGAGGTGGCACGCCGTCTCTTCCGGGCCATGACCGAGACCGCACCCGCGCTCGTGGTCGTCGAGGACATCCAGTACCTCGACGCCTTCGGCCGCGAGGTCGTGGCGCAGGCCGCCCGCGTGGCCCGCGAGCGCCCGTTGCTGCTCATCGTGACCTCGGCCGAGGTCCTGCCGCCCGAGCTCGAACCCCTCGTCTCGGCCACCGTTCCCCTCGCTCCGGTGCCGGCCGAGGCGGTGCCCCGCTTCGTCTCGGGCGTGTTGGGCGCGACCGAGACCGGCCAGGACCTCCTCGACCTCGCCATGGCCGACGCCGGCGGCAACCCGCGATACCTCGCCGAGGTGGTCCGGGCCCTCGACCGCGCCGGGCTCGTGGCCCGTGACGGTCACCGCGTGCGACTCGCGGAGGACGTGTCCGGAGGCGCGGTGCCCGGCACGCTGGGGGAGCTGCTCGAGGCGCGGGTGGATGCCCTGGAGCCGGCCCTGCGATCGCTCCTCCAACTCACGGCGGTGGCCGGGATGCGTGTGCCGGTATCGCTCCTCACCGAGGCGGCCGGTCTCCAGGACGTGCCGGTGCTCCTCGACGCCCTCCTCGAGCGGGGCCTGTTGGTGCCCGCGGACGACCCTTCCGAACGCGCCGTGGCCTTTGCCAGCCGTGCGCTCTGGGAGGCGGTCGATCGCCACGTGCTCGGGGCGCCTCGCCGCGAGGCGCACCGGCGCATCTCCGCGGCCCTCGCCCACCTCGAGCTCGGGGCGCTACCCGCCGGCCGCGAGGCGCTCGCCCACCACCTCGCGGCCTCCGGCCAGCTCGAGGAGGCCGTGAGTCACCTCATCGCCGTGGGGGACATCCTGGCCGCCCACGGGTTCCTGGAGCGGGCACTGGCGGGGTTCGACCAGGCCCTCGTGTGGCAGCGCGAGGCCGATGCCGGGCGCCCGGCCACCGCGGGCCTCTCGCTCCGGGCGGTGTCGCTCCACCGCCGGGCGGGCGAGGTGTCCCTCCTCCTCGGCCGGACGCGTCCGGCCGAGCGCCACCTGCTGGTGGCCCTCGACGAGGCCGCCGAGCAGGGGTTGACCGAGGAGGAGGCCCGGGCCTCGGCGGCGCTGGGCCGTCTGTACCTCGCGCTCTCGCGCCCGCTCGAGGCGCATGCCTGCCTGGAGCAGGCCGAGGAGCTCGCGCGCGCCATCGGGGACCGGGACCTCGCTCTCGACGTCGCCGAGGCGCTCGGAACCCTGGGTGCCGACGAGCGCCGCGACGCCGAGGCCGCGACGCTCTTCCAGCGTGTCCTCGCCGAAGCCGCGCCACGCTCCCCGCTCGCCACGCGGGCCCACCTCGGGCTCGCGGCCCTGGCCGTGCGTCGGGACGATCCCACCGACGCCACGGCCCACCTCGAGGCCGCCCGGGCGGCGGCCGGACCTGCGGGCGATCGCATCGCGGAGGGCCGTGTACTCGACGGTCTCGGCCTCTTGGAGGGCATCCGCGGCCATCCGGCCGAGGCGGCTGCCCTCCATCGGAACGCGCTGGGTCTCCTCAAGGACGTCGGCTTCCGGCTCGGGATGTTGGAGGGCCTGCTCCACTTGGGAGAGGCCCTGCTGGCCCAGGGTGAGGCCGATCGGGCGCGCGAGGCGTTCGAACAGGCTGCGGAGGTGGCGCGCGAGACGGGGAGCCACGAGGCCCTCGTCCGCACCGATGTCCACCTTGGGTACCTCGATGCCCTGGGGGGGACCGGGCCGCACAGGCTGGCCCGGGCCGTCGAGGCCGCCCGGGAGCACGGAGACGACGACACGCGGGCCACGGGCCTGGGACTGCTCGGCCGGTGGCACGCGAGCCGGGGCGACCGGACGGCGGCCCTCCACCTGCTCGACCAGGCGAGGGAGATCGCGCACGCGAGCGGGGCGGCCCACCTCGCACGCTCCCTGAGGGTGGAGGCGGAGCGCATCGCCAGGGCCTGACAAGGTCTGTTTTCTGTTGTGCCCGGGCGGCAACCGCCCTACGCTGGAGTCGCAGCGAAGGAGGGCTCATGCGCACGCTCGTCCGTGTCGTCTTCCTGGCCATGGTCCTGGCCCCTCCCGGCTGCACGCACGAACCCGAGGACACCTCGCCGGGCGACACCGACGCCGACACCGACACCGACACCGACGCCGACACCGACGCCGACACCGACGCCGACACCGACGCCGACACCGACGCCGACACCGACGCCGACACCGACGCTGACACCGACGCCGACACCGACGCCGA
>JBFYZZ010000197.1:0-8324 GCA_041309225.1 Deltaproteobacteria bacterium
CGGGCCGGCCTGCGGGCGCCACGGCGGGCGGGCCGAGGGGAGCCGGGCCCTCGGGCACCGTCGCCGGTCCCGGGAGCGGCCCGAGGTCACCCCGCTCGGAGGCGCGCAGGAGGCTCAGGGCCAGCCAGACCACGTCCTCGCGCTCCTCCACGGTCCGTGGCTCGGGCACTCCGACCTCGCGCGTGCGGCCCGACGGATCCCGCACGCGCAGGACCCAGGTCCGGGCGCCGGGCACCAGCATCACGTCCGCCTCCCCGACGGTCGCGGTGAACCCGCCCAGCGTCAGGGCGTCGCGCCACTCCACCACGGCCTGCTGCGAGGGCAGCCCGAAGGCGAGCTCGGCCCGAGCGGCGGTAACGAGGAGCAGCAGGGCGGCGAACGGCATGGACGTACCCCGCACCAGGGTAGCACCTCCCCGGCCGCCTGGATCGACGGGGTCCGGCGGGTCGGGGGGACCTCGTCGCCCGAGCGCAGTCGGGCTCCGGCCCGCGGCCAGCCTCCGTCCGCCACACCGCCGGGCCGGTGGCGGACGGGTCCGGATCGGAGTACCTGCCGTGCCCCGACTCCCAGGAACGGTCGCCGCGTCCCGGCGGCGAGGAGACACGATGGGCGGGTTCTTCGGCGTGGCGTCCCGCGGCGACTGCGTGGTGGACCTCTTCTACGGGACCGACTACCACTCCCACCTCGGCACGGCCCGGGGGGGGCTGGTGGTCTACGGCCCCGAGGGATTCAAGCGCAACATCCACGACATCACGAACACCCCGTTCCGGACCAAGTTCGAGGACGACCTCCCCAAGTACCGCGGTTCGACCGGGATCGGTGTGATCAGCGACGTGGAGGACCAGCCGCTCCTGATCGGGTCCCGCCACGGCACCTACGCCATCGTCACGGTGGGCCGGCTGGCGAACCTCGACGCGCTCGCCCGGGAGGCCCTCGACGGGAACGGCACGCACTTCAGCGAGATCAAGCGGAACGAGTTCAACCAGACCGAGGTCGTGGCGAGCGTGATCGACCGCGGCCCCACGCTCCTGGAGGGCCTGAAGCTCGTCCACCGGAAGGTCGACGGTTCCGCGAGCGTGCTCCTGCTGACGGGCGACGCGATCTGGGCCTCCCGCGACCGCCTCGGCCGCACCCCGATCGTGGTCGGCCGGAAGGACGGCGCCTGGGCGGTCACCCTCGAGACCTGCGCGCTCCCGAACCTCGGCTTCGAGGTGGTCCGGGAGCTCGGACCCGGCGAGATCGTCCGCGTCACGGCCGATGGGATCGAACAGCTCGCGCCCCCCCGCCCGGTCATGCAGATCTGCGCGTTCCTATGGATCTACTACGGCTATCCGGCGTCCAGCTACGAGGGCGTCAACGTCGAGGCCGCGCGCAACCGCTGCGGCGCGGCGCTCGCCCGGGCGGACCAGGTGGAGGTCGATCTCGTGGCCGGCATCCCGGATTCCGGGATCGGCCACGCGATCGGATACGCCTCCGAGGCGGGCCTCCCCTACCGGCGACCGTTCGTCAAGTACACACCGACCTGGCCCCGGAGCTTCATGCCGCAGGACCAGCGGGTGCGCGACCTCGTGGCTCGGATGAAGCTCATCCCCGTCCGGGATGTCATCGACGGGAAACGCCTCCTGCTCTGCGAGGACTCCATCGTCCGTGGCACGCAGCTCCGTGAGGTCGTCCGCCGCCTCTTCGACGTGGGTGCACGCGAGGTACACATGCGGCCGGCCTGCCCACCCCTCGTGTACGGCTGCCGCTTCCTCAACTTCTCACGCTCCCGGTCGGAGCTCGACCTGGCGGGCCGGCGCGCCATGGCCGACCTCGAGGGGGACGACGCGGTGGCGCACCTCGACGAGTACGCCGACGCGTCCACGCCCCGCTACGCGGCCATGGTCGAGAACATCCGGCAGCGGCTCGGGCTGTCTTCGCTCCGCTACCAGACCCTCCCCGACATGATCCGCGCGATCGGGCTCCCGCGCGAGCGGGTCTGCACGTACTGCTGGAACGGCCACGTTCCCGAGGGTGCCTCGGGGGACTGACGGGCGCTCGCGGCGCTCACGGATCGGGGGGGCACCCGCCGGTGGCCGCGCCGTCGAGATCCCAGAGCCAGAGTTCCACCCGCCGGTCCAGCGGTGGTCCCAGGCAGCGGATGAGGCGTGCAATCAGGTTCGGGTGGGCCATGCTGGGGTACGACGTGTTGACCAGGAGCCAGCGCACCCCGTGTTGCCGGAGATCCGGGATCACCCCACCCGGGAGCCCGGCGCCGGACAGGAGCCCCTTGATGCCCGAGCGCGCCCGCTCCAGGCTGCGGGGCTCGGGCAGCAGCATGACGGTGCTCGTGATCGGATGGCGGTGCTGGATCTGGTACAGCGGACCGGCATTGCGCCAGACCCCCACGGGCGGATCGGGCTGGGTGCTGGCGGGCAGCTCCATCACCGCTTCTCCGGGCGGCAGGTCGTCGAGCACGGCGCGCCCCGGGGGTGAAGTGGCCGGCAACGGCCAATGGAACGGTGCCAGGAGGAGGGCGTCGGCGACCAGCAGCGCGGCCAGGAGCGGCGCCCAGCGGCGCCGGCCCCACGCGGCGACGAGTGGGACGAGCAGGAGCCCGGCCACCGGCGCCACGCGGTACCAGTGCGTGAGGCCACGGAGGAACGGCAGGTGCATGAGGAACCACGTCGGGCCGGCGAGGGGCCGATCCGCCACCTGGAGCAGCTGGCCGTTCACGTACAACCAGGGCCCCAGTCCCACGACCACCGCGGCGGCCGCGCCGGCGAGCCACGGCCGGAGCGGGCGGTGGCGGAGGGCGGCGAACCCCGCCACGAGCAGGGCCACGATCCCCAGGTAGGTGGTCTGCGACAGGTCGGAGAACGGGCCGGTGAACGGGGCCGGGACCCAGGGATCGAGGAGGTCCGAGACCCCGACCCTCCCGCCGCGCAGGGCCCCCACGACGGCGACCGGCGCCCTCAGGGCCGAGGTCTGCATCCGATCGTCCCGCATGGCCTGGAAATCGTGCAGGATGGACCAGACCACCGGCGTCGCCACGACCAGGGCGAGGAGGCCCGCGGGAAGCGCCCGGCGCCACGCTCGCCCGTCCCGGCGGAACAGGAGGCCCGCCACGACGATCAGGCCCGCAAAGGCCATCCAGAGGCCGTTGTAGGGCCCCGCCCAGGTGCAGGCGCCCATGGCGGCCCCCGCGGCGACCACGCGGTGCCACCCGCCCCGCTCGAGGGCGAGGAGGAGCAGGGCGAGACCGATCCCCACCCACCCGACCGAGAGCTGCTCGGTGGCGCCCCGGAGTGTGCCGGCGAGGAAGGCGGGGCAGGTCATGGCGGCCACGGCCCCGAGCCAGGGTGCCCCGCCCGTGGCCCGGGCCAACAGAACCCCGGCCACGCCCATGAGGAGCAGGCCGCCGAGGAGGATGGCGTTGTAGGCCGCGGCCGGGCCGAACGGAGCCCCCAGGGCCACCCACGGGATGTTGGCGGGATCGATGGGGAGCACGTCCACGCCGTCGGGCCAGGCGACGAGCCGCGTGTGGAAGCCGAGCGGGTTCCGCTCCACGAACGCCGCCCAGAGCGTCCAGACGTGGGCGGCGGCCTCCCCGCTGGGGAGGGTCAGCAGGGCGCCGAGGCCCACGCGGGGCAGGGGCCAGAGCACCAGGGGCGGCAGGGCGAGGAAGACTGCCGGGAGGAGCCACCGGCTCGGGGGCGGTCCGGCCGGCGCCTCGATCACCCGCCGTAGTCCTGGACCCAGTAGCTGACGTAGGTACTGCCGGGCACCATCGCGTAGCCAATCCCGATGTCGGCGAAGGCCTCGCTCATGAGGTTGGCGCAGTGCCCGTCGGACTCGACCCAGGCGTCCACGACGGCCTGGGCCGAGGGGTAGCCGGCGGCGATGTTCTCGCCCATGGTATGACCCACGTAGCCGGCGTTGTGGATGCGTTGATCGAAGGTATCCCCGAGCGGGCCGCCGGTGCTGTCGTGATCGAAATAGTCGCGCGTGCCCATGTCGAGGGCGTGCACGCGCGCGGCGCACCTCAGGTGCGGCTCCATCGCCACTGGCCCCACCGGGGGCATGAGGCCGTAGGTGCCGCAGTCGGCGCCGATCGCACGCACGGCGTTGCTGAGCGTCAGGACCTCGTCCTCGAGGGCGATCCACGTCTCGTCCCAGACCTGCGACAGCTCGTCGCAGTCCGAGGTCCCGGAGTCGCCGGTGTCCGGTGGGTCGCCGGTCTCCGGGCCCGTGTCGTCGGGGGACTCGGTGTCCGGCCCGGGCCCGGAGTCGTCCACGGGAACGGGCGGCTCGATCCAGAGGCAGCCGGTGGAGAGGATGCACGCGAAGGGCAGGAGGGCGGCGTGGGGGCGGGACATGGCGGAAGCGGAATTCCCCAGGGAGGAGGATCGGAGGAGTAACCCGGCGGGATCCCGGTGGCCGTGCTCCCGGGTACATTCGGACGGGAGGTGCTACACCTCCGGACCACCCCTCCACGCGGGTCGCCGCCGATGCGCGAAGACCACCTCCTCGAAGACGTCTGGCGCGAGTTCTGCTGCGAGATGGACGTCGCCCGATCGCTGCCGCGCGTCCTGGATCTCCTGTCCCGCGTCGCTCCCGCGGAACGGCTGGTGCTGCGCTCCTTCGACCGCACCACCTGCGTGCTCGACACCATCGCCGTGGCCGAGCGGGCTCCGCTCGCTGCCGCCCTCCCCTCGCGCTCGACCTGCTCGGCCCAGGGCGCGGCGCGCCTCCATGAGTGGTTCCGGCGGGGGGCGCCCGCATCCTGGGATCCGGGCGATGGCGATCCGTTGCGGTCCATGGTGGCACCCGAGGGCCTGGGGGGCCCCCTCACGGCGGCTCCCCTCACGGACCGGGCCGGGCGGCCGGTGGGCGTGGTCTGCCTCCAACCCGCCTTCGGGCCGTTCGCAGCCGGGCGGGTCCTCGAGCCCCTGCTGGCCCCGCTCTCGGTGGCACTCGCCAACTCGGAGCGGCTCGACGAGCTCAATCGCCTGCGCGAGGCCGCCGAGGCCGACAAGCGGGCGGCCCTGTCCCGCCTCCAGCGCCAGGACATCAGCGACTCCATCGTGGGCGCCCAGACCGGCCTGCGCGACGTGATGGAGCGCGTGGAGCAGGTCGCCCCCACCGACGCCCCGGTCCTCATCCTCGGGGAGACCGGGTCGGGCAAGGAGGTGGTGGCCCGGGCGATCCACGTGCGATCCCGGCAGGCCCGGGGCCCGTTCCTCCGCGTCAACTGCGGGGCGATCCCCACCGGGCTCGTGGACTCCGAGCTGTTCGGCCACGAGCGGGGCTCGTTCACGGGCGCGATCGCCACGCGGAAGGGGTGGTTCGAACGTGCGGACGGCGGCACGCTATTCCTCGACGAAGTGGGCGAGCTGCCGGCCGCCGCCCAGGTCCGCCTGCTGCGCGTGCTCCAGGACGGCTCCTTCGAGCGGGTCGGCGGCGAGCAGGTCCGTACGGTCAACGTCCGCCTGGTGACCGCCACCCACCGCGACATGTACGAACAGATCGAGGGAGGGCACTTCCGGGAGGACCTCTGGTACCGGATCGGGGTGTTTCCCATCGTGCTGCCCCCCTTGAGGGCCCGAGTGGGCGACATCCCGGCCCTCGCGGCCCACTTCGCCTCCAACGCCGGCATCCGCCTCCACGGGTTCCCCCTGGTGCCCTCGGCCGAGGACCTCAGCGTGCTGCAGGACTACGACTGGCCAGGCAACGTCCGCGAGCTGGCCTCCGTCGTCGAGCGGGCCACGATCCTCGGTGGCGGCAAGCGCCTCGCCGTGAAGGAGGCGCTCGGCGTCTACGCGCCCCGGCGGAGCACCGACGATCGGGCGGCGGCGCCCGGCCTCCTCGACCTCGAGACGGCCATGCGCCACCAGATCGAGGAGGCGCTCCGCCAGGCCCGCGGCCGCGTCGAGGGGCCCCGGGGGGCCGCGGCCCTGCTGGGCATCAACCCACACACGCTCCGCTCCCGGATGCGGAAGCTCGGGATCGACTGGGGGGCGTTCCGGTCGCTCACCCCGCGGGCGCCGCCGCGGGCGTGATCTCGCCCGTGAGGTGCGGCGCGCCCGACACCGGATCCCGCGCCTCCAGGCGGATCCCGCCGGGTGGCGCGTCGGAGAGGCGCAGGGCGATCCGGCCCGGCAGGAGGACCGGCCGCCGGAAGGCGACGTCCACGGCGCAGGCGGGGGCCTCCGGCCAACGGGTCCCGGCGGCGGCGAGGGTCCTCGCGAGCGTCCACATCCCGTGGGCGATGGGGGCCCGGAACCCGAGCAGCCGTGCCGCGAGAGTCGAGACGTGGTGCAGGTTCCAGTCGCCCGAGACCGCGGCGTACCGGCGGCCCGTGTCGGCCGGCACCTCCACCTCGACGGAGAGCGCGCCCTCGGACGGCTCCCCCGCGGGGCGCGGAAGCCCCCGGCCCCGGCCGGTGCGGGCCCGGGACAGGAGCGTGGTCACGCCCTCCCAGGCCACGCCCCCGGCGGCGTCCACGACCATGGCGCAGTCCACCTCGAACCCCCGGCCTGTGCCCCGAACCTCGGCGAGCGTGCACCTCAGATCGAGCCGCTCGCCGGGATCCAACGGGCGGGCGCGGCGGATCCGCTGCCGGACGTGCACCAGGCCGAGCGGCGAGAACGGAAAGGCGGGGGCGAGGGCGATCTCCACCAGCAACGGGTGGAACAGCAGCTCCGGGTAGGCCACGGGCACGGCCGGGCCTCGGGGGTAGCCACACACGTCGCGGTAGGCCTCCACCCGGCCGGGATCGACGGTCACCAGCTCCCGGGTGGCCACGAGGGCCGGCGCACCCCCCGCGGGCAGGACGCCCTGGCGCTTCCACAGCGAGCGCCACAGCGCCAGCAGCACCTGCGCGGCCACGGGGCGCTCGCGCGCGATCCCCAGTACGAGCGGCGGTTCGGTGAGCGGCACGAGCCGCGGGGCTTCGACGACCGGATCCAGGGGCGCTGCCATGGCGGTCAACCTACCACGAGCGGACGACCCGGCGCCGGAGCGATCACGTCGAGGGCCACGAGCGCGCCGTCCCGCGTCCAGGCGAGCAGGACGCCGCCGGCCGGCGGGGTGGCGCTCCAGGCAGCGCCCGTCACGGCCAGCGGCCAGACCCCCCATCCCCGGCCCCAAGCGTCCAGGAGCACGAGCCGGGGTGCCGACCCGGATCCCGAAGAGGCGGCCACCCAGGGGTGGGGCAGGACGAGCAGGCGGTCGGTGCCCTCGAGCACGCCCGATCCGCGCTCCCGCGCATCGCCCGTGGCGGGGTCCAGCACCACGAGGTCGTCCTCCTCTGCAGCGAACAGGAGGCGACCCGCGGCGAGCGCCCGCACCTCCAGGCCGTCGGCCCGCCACTCAGGGGCGCCGGGCACGAGCGGGTGGGCCCTGAGACCCCCCGCCACCGCGCGCACCAGCGAACCGGCGGCCACCACCGCGGCGTCTGGGGGTCCGTGGCTGGCCGGGAGCGGGATCCCGCCGGGCTCAAGCGTGGCCCGGCGGCCGTTCACGACCACCACACCGCCGGGCGCCGGGAGGAGTTCGGCCCCTGGCACCCCCTCCACCCTCGCTGCCACCTCCCCGTCCGACACCCGCACCACGACCACGGCCCCGGCCGCTCCCGCGAGCCCGACCACCGAGCCGTCCGCGCTCCCCACGGCGGCCTCGGCCCGGTCGGGGGCGAGGGGATCCGGCGACTCGCCGAGCACGCGCCCGGACCGGTCCAGGCGCCGGAGAAGGCCCTCCGTGAGGTGGAGCACGCCCGCCGCGGTGACCGCGACCACCCCCCCCGCGAGCCCGCTCCACGTCCGGCGGCCCGAGGCCACCTCCCACACCGCGCCGCCCGGACCGGCCAGGAGGACGCCGTCGCAGGCGGGCACCGCGCCCTCGAACCCCCCCTGCAGCACCGCGCCGCCGGCGTCCACGAGCGCGCCCGTGCGCTCGTCGAGCAGCACCGGATCGGGGGCGTACCCGACCGGCAGGAGGGCAGCATCGAGGGTGCGCAGCACCCGGCCGGGGGCCAGGTCCACCTCCACCGCCCCCGACGGCGCGGCGGCGAGCAGCCGACTGCCGTCGGGCGCGAACCGGACCGTCTCGAAGTCGAGGGTCTCGGCGAGGCGGACGACCCGCCCTCCGGCGGCCAGCACCGCCGCGCCATCCGGAAGGAGGAAGGCTGCGGATCCATGCGGCCCTGGTACGAACCCCAGCACCCGCGGCAGGTGTCCGTGGGCCCGGGGGACGGCATCCGGTCCCATCGTCCACACGCGGTCGTCCGCCACCCACAGGAGCCCGGGCCCGGCCCCGAACGGGGCGAGCGACGAGGCCGCGCG
>JBFYZZ010000198.1:0-14950 GCA_041309225.1 Deltaproteobacteria bacterium
AAGGGCGTGTCGCCCACGGGCCAGTAGTAGCGGTCGTTGTGGAGCAGGCCCTCGCCGTGCAGCACCCGGTCGGCCACCCAGGCCAGGAGCCACTGGTTGCCCCCGCAGTCGGGGTGCACGATGTCGCACGGGAGCAGAGAGGCCGGATGGAGCCAGGCCGGGAACGTCGTGTTCAGGGCCACGGCCAGGGACGCGGCGGCGGCGAGGAGCCACCACCCCCGGGTCGCACGGGAGTCAGGGGAGGGGGTCACGGCCGGCCCCTCCAGCGGAGCCCCCATCCAGGCGTCATCGGACGTCCACCCGTACCCTGCGCGCGTATATCGGGAGGTACGCCTCCAGGAGCGCCGCCGCCTCGTCGGGCGTGTCCACGCCGAACACCCGGTCCTCGTGGACGTCCGGACGGCGGGCGCGGTCGTCGATCCGGGTGTCGGCCAGCCGGCCGCTCCACCCTCCACCCCGCCAGGCGAGCAGGAGCCGGCCGCACATCCAGGCGAACCCCATCTCGGTGAGGGTTCCCGCCCGGCCGCCCACCGCGACCACCGCGTCCGCCTGCGCGACCAGCAGGTTCCGCACGTGGCCGAGGCCCGTGGGGATGGCGAGGTCCACGTGGGGGTTGGCATCCGCGGGATCCAGGCCGGGCAGCAGGCCGACGGTGGCGCCGGGCGTCCAGCGTGCCGAGGCGCGCGCGCCGCGGCAGGCGGCCTCCATGACGCCCCCGAGCCCGCCGGTCTGGACGCGCCAGCCGTGGTCCACGATCCGGCGGCCGAGGCCCTCGGCGAAGCGCTCGGCGTCGGAGCCGGGGTCCACGTGGGAATCCCCGATGACGGCGACGACGGAGGTACGGGCCACGGACCCTCCCGGAGGCGAGGCGACGGACGGCGGGAGTGTACCCGGGGAGGCCGCATCCGGCCCGCCGGGGAGCGGGTTATCCGACCGCTCCGCCGGAGGTGGCCGATGTCCGTGCCCGACACCCCCCCGCCACCGGCCGCCCGACCCCGCCCGTCGGACCGCGTCTGCGTGCTGGGGGCCGGGGCCGCGGGCCTCGCCGCGGCGCACCACCTCCGGGCCGCCGGCTACGCGCGCGTCACGGTCCTGGAGCGGGAGCGGCGTGCGGGCGGGAAGTGCCGTTCCGTCGAGCACGAGGGCCGCACCTACGAGCTGGGCGCCGTCTTCGTGGCACCGGGCTACCGCGACGTGCGCGCCTTCGTACGGGCCTCGGGCGCCACGCTGATGCGCTGCCCGCCCCTCCGGTTCTGGGACCGGGAGCGGGGCTTCGTGGACCTCTTCGCCGGGAGTGCGCGGTGGCGGGGCCTCCTCGAGCTGTCCCGGTACGTGGCGCTCTCGGTCCGGCACCGGGCCGTGCACCGGCCCGGGTTCGCCACCGCGCCCGCCGCACTCGCCGCGCCCTTCGCCGAGGTGGCCCGGGACCACGGCCTGGGCCTGCTGCGGCGGGGCTTCGAGGGCCCCTTCACCTCGTTCGGGTATGGGTACTTCGAGGAGATCCCGGCGGCGTACCTGTTCAAGTACATGAACGCGGCCACGCTGGGGTGCTGCCTGGTCCGGGGCAGCGCGCGCACGGTGGCCGAGGGCTACCAGGCGGTCTGGGAGCGAGTGGCGGCGGACCTGGACGTGCGCTTCGGGCAGGAGGTCCGGGGCATCGAGCGGGGCGCCGTCGTGCGGGTCCGGACCGCGGACGCGACCCTCGAGTGCGATCGCCTGGTGGTGGCCTCGCCGCTGCAGGACCTGCCCCGCATTCTCGACGCGGATCCCGAGGAGCGCGACCTGTTCGGCCGGATCCGTACCTACGACTACGTGGTCTTCCTCGTGGAGGCCCCCGGGCTGCCCCCGGACTCGGCCTACGTGCCGGCCCGCTTCGACCGGGCGCACCTGGGCCGGGTGATGGCCTGGTGCCGGCGCTGGGACGGCAGCGACGTGGTCCAGTGCTACCTGCTCGGCGACGGCCTCGACGACGCCACGCTGGAACGGCACGTCCACGAGGACCTGGCCGCGGCCGGCGGCCGGGTCCGCCGCGTGCTGGCCATGGCGCGCTGGCCCTACTTCCCCCACGTGGGCCCCGAGGACTTCGCGGCCGGCTTCCACCGCCGCCTGGAGGCCCTGCAGGGCCACCGGAACACCTGGTACGCCGGCGAGATCCTGAACTTCGCCACGGTGGACCACGTGGCCGCCTGGTCCCGGCACCTGGTCGGGCGGTACTTCGGGCCGGGGTGAGGCGGGCGTCCCCCCCCCCGCGCTGTCCCGCCGGATACGGCCCTCCCGACGCCCGGAGGTCCCGATGCTCCTCTCCGTCCTCCTCCTCGCCGCATGCGCCGACGAGCCCTCCCAGGGGGACACGGGCCCCGTCCCCGACCCCTGGGACGAGCCCTTCGCCTGGACGCCGGCCGATCCGTTCGACTGCCCGGCCGAGGTGCCGTCGGACGACCCCCTCACCACGCTCCTCGGGACGCTCGGCCTCGCGCTCCCCCCTCATATCGACCGTGGGGTCTACACGTCCTACGGCGGGTACATCGAGGCGGATCCGGCTCGGCTCTCGGCCTTCCACGACCTGCAGGACGACGCCACGCGCATCCCCTGCGCCGCGGGCACCGTGGCGGCCGGGCTCGACGCGGCCCTTGCCTCCGATCACCCGCTCGCCTCCGCGATCGCCGAGGCCGCCGCCCGGATGGACGTGACGCTCACCGTGGGCGGCGCGCTGCCCGCGTCCGATCCCGACGCCCCGCTCCTCGCGGCGCTCGACCTCCTCCAGGGGGGCGCCTCGTGGGATCGGGCCGCCGCCGAGGCGACGCTCGCCGAGGTCCCGGCTGCGGTCCAGGAGGCCGCTGCCGTGCTCCTCGCCGTGGTGCCCGAGGTCGTCGCGGCCCGGAACGCCGCGCTCCTCGCCATGCACCCCGAGGCCGACCCCGGCTTCCTGTTCGAGCGCCTCCCCGACACCGCCGTGGTGTCGCTCGAGTCGGGCCTCGATCCCGACCAGGAGGAGGACCTCCCCTTCCTCGCCCCGGAACCCGGGCCGGCCGCCGTCTTCTACGGGGCGGGCGCCCGGCTCGCCCAGGCCCTCGACGAGGCTCCCCTCGACGCCGCCGCCGGGAGCGGCTGGACGGGGACGTTCCGTGCGGAGACCCCCCTCGGCCTCGTGATCCTCGCCGGTGACGGCGCCGACGCCTGGGACCCCGCCACCGACCCCGCGCTCGACGCCCCGATCCTGCTCCTGCTCGACACCGGCGGCGACGACGTCTACCGGATCCCGGCGGGCGCCACGACCGATGCCGACGCCCCGGTGGCCCTCCACGTGGACCTGGGCGGCGACGACACCTACGCCTACGTCGAGGACCCGTCTCCCTACGACGCCGAGGGGCTGCTCCCCTCCGACGACGACGGCCGCTACGCGGGCGGGTCCGGGTACGGGCCGTTCACCCGATCGGAGCACCCTCGCCAGGGCGCGGGCATCGTGGGCTACGGCCTGCTCGTGGACCGGGGCGGAGGGGCCGACACCTACCGCTCCCTGCGCCTGTCCCAGGGCTATGCCGCCCTCGGCGTGGGCGTGCTCGCGGACGACGGCGGCGACGACGCCTACGAGGCCGAGGCGGCCAGCCAGGCGGCTGCCATGGTGGGCATCGCGCTCCTCCTCGACGGCGGCGGGCACGACACCTACCGCGCGTTCACCTACAGCCAGGCGCACGCCCACATGTCCTCGTTCGCGGGGCTCTGGGACCGGGACGGGAACGACGCCTACACCCTCGTGCCCGACACCCCGTTCGTGTACCTCTGGTACGAGGGCTACCCCCACAACATCTCGCAGGGCCAGGGCTCCGCCCAGGGCTGGCGCAGCGACGACTACCGAGAGCGCGTCGCGCTCGGCGGGGGGGTGGCCGTCCTCTGCGACCTGGCCGGCGACGACAGGTACACCGCCGCGGTGATGGCCCAGGGCAACGGCTACTGGTTCGGGTTCGGGATCCTGGCCGACGCCGCCGGGAACGACGTCTACGAGGGGTACAACTACATCCAGGGCGCGACCGAGCACTTCGCGCTGGCCGCCTTCCTGGAGGGCGACGGCGACGACGTCTACAACCCCACCTTCGTGCCCACCCACTCGTCGGTGGGGTTGGGCCACGACTTCTCGGTGACCGTGTTCGTGGACGACGCCGGGCACGACACCTACCACGGCCCCGACCGCTCGTTGGGCGCCGGCAAGTGCCACGGCATGGGCATCCTCGTGGACAACGGCGGGGACGACGCCTACACCGCGGACGCGAACGCCGCCATCGGGTGGGCCACCGACTACGACTGGGCGCTGGACACGTGCGGCACCTCCACCACGCTGCCCACCTACGGTCTCTTCGTGGACGCGGACGGGACCGACGCCTACGCCAAACCCGACATCAACGGCTACGGCGACGGCGCCACGTGGATCGCCGACGACCCCGTGGACGACGACGCCCTGGAGCTCGGCGGCGGCGTCGACTCCTCCGGCCCGCCCACGGCACTCAGGGCGTACGGGGCGGCCTTCCTGGCGGACCGGTAGCCCCGCGGACCCGGACGGGGGGGAGCCGGCGCGGATCCAGGCGTTATCGGGGGTGCGAGTCGCGGTGACACCGCGAGGCTCCCGCGGTGTCCCAGCCAGCGGAGACCGGACCGTGCCCCTCGACGTGGAAGACCTCTACCGGCGCTACGGACCCATGGTGCTCCGGCGCTGCCGGAGGATGCTGGGCGACGAGACGTCCGCCGTGGACGCCATGCACGACGTGTTCGTGGAGATCCTCCGCCGCCGGGACCGGCTCGAGACCACCGCCCCGTCCTCGTACCTCTGGACGGCCGCCACCCGGACGTGCCTCAACCGGATCCGCTCCCGGCGCCGCCGGCCCGAGGATCCGGCCGCGGACGTCCTGGATCGCATCGCCCAGGCCCCCGAGGGCGACCTCGCGGGCGCCCGGGTGCTCCTCGATCGGGTGTTCGGCCGGGAGGCGCCCTCCACGCGGACCATGGCCGTGCTCCACCTCGTGGACGGCCTGACGCTGGAAGAGGTGGCGGTGGAGACCGGCCTCTCCGTCTCGGGCGTGCGCAAGCGGTTGCGCACGCTGAAGGCCCACGTGGCCGAACTGGAAGGAGCCTGAGCCATGCCCGCCCCCGTGCCCGACTGGCTGCTCGAGCGCTACGCCGCCGGCGATCTCGCGCCCGACCGCGCCGAGGCCGTGCGCCACGACCTGGAGGTCGAACCCGGCGGCCTCGTCCGCCTGGAGGCGCTCCGTGCCGACGATCGGGCCACCCTCACGGCCCTGCCGCCCGCGCGGGTGGCGGCCGAGGTGGCCCGCCGGTCCGGCCTGCGACGCCGCGGGCACCGGATCGCCTGGATCGCCGTCCCCGCGCTGGCCGCCGCGCTGGCCCTGGTGGCCGTGATCGGCCCCGAGCCCACGCCCGGGACCCCTCCGGCTGCGGAGGAGGGCATCCGGGACAAGGGGTTGGAGCCCGGCCTCCGTCTCCACCGCCGCACGCCCGGCGGCGCCGAGCCCCTGTCGGACGGCGCCCTGGCCCGATCCGGGGACGTGCTCCAGGTGAGCGTGGTCCCGGCGGGCCGCCCCTTCGCCGTCGTGGTGTCCGTGGACGGGCGGGGGGTGGTGACGCGGCACTTCCCCGAGTCGGGGGCCAGCGCCGCCCTGCCGGCCGAGGGCGCGGCGGCGCTGCCGGAGGCCTGGGAGCTCGACGACGCCCCGGGCTTCGAGCGCTTCTTCCTCGTGACCGCCCGGACTCCGGTGGATCCCGCCTTGGTCGAGGCGGCGGCCCGGGCCCTCGCCGCCGACCCGCCCCAGGCCGCGCTCCGGCCCCTCGGCCTGCCTCCGGGCTGGGAACAGACCTCCTTTCTCTTGAGGAAGCAGCCATGAACGCCGTGTTCCTTCCGTTTCTGATCGCCCTCGCGGAGCCCGCCCCCGCGGCCACCGCGGATCCCGAAGCCCGGCGCTACGCCCTCGTGGTGGGCGCCAACGACGGGGGTCCCGGCCGCGCCCGGCTGCGCTACGCCACCGACGACGCCCGGCGCGTCGCCCAGGTCCTGATCGAGCTCGGCGGCGTCCAGGTCGGGGACGAGGTGCTCCTGCTCGAACCCCGGCGCGGCGACCTCGAACGGGCCTTCGACGAGCTGAACCGGCGCCTCGGGGCCCGGGCCGGCGCCGCCCGCCGCCAGGAGGTGGTGGTCTACTTCTCGGGCCACTCCGACGAGACCGGCCTGCTGCTCGGCGGCGAGCGCTTCGAGTACGGCGACTTGAAGACCGCCATCCGGACCCTCGACGCCGACGTGCGGGTGGCCATCCTCGACTCCTGCGCGTCGGGCGCCATCGTCCGGGCCAAGGGCGGCCGGTCCGTGCCGGCGTTCCTGGTGGACGAGTCGTCCGCCGTGGCCGGCCACGTCTTCCTCACGTCCTCGTCCGCGGACGAGTCCTCCCAGGAGGCCGACCGCATCGCCTCGTCGTTCTTCACGCACGCGCTGGTCACCGGCCTGCGCGGCGCGGCCGACGTGGACCTGAACGGCCAGGTCACGCTCACCGAGGCCTACCGGTTCGCCTACGACGAGACCCTGGCGCTGACCGAGGCCACCCGGCGGGGCGCCCAACACCCCGCCTACGACATGGCGCTGTCCGGCACGGGCGACTTCGTCATCACGGACCTCCACGCCACGAGCGCCAGCCTCGCCCTCGACGAGGCCCTCTCGGGCCGGCTCTTCATCCGCGACGCGGACGAACGGCTCGTCGCCGAGCTCTACAAACCGCCCGGGCGGCCCATGGCCCTCGGGCTCCCGCCGGGCGGCTACGAGGTCACCCTCGAGCGCGAGGGCCGCCTCGGCCGCGCCCGGATCGACCTCGCGGAGGGCTCCACCGAGCCCCTCGCCATCGGCGACTTCGAGGCCTTCTCGGGCGCCCTCCACGCCGCCCGAGGGGACGTGTCGGACGACCCGCGCACCGTGCCCGTGGCGCTCCAGTTCGTGCACGACACCGCCACGGAGGGCGAGCGCCCCGTCCGCCACGTACTGGCGCTGGGCCTGGTGGGTGCCGGCGCCGAGCGGCTCGACGGGTTTGCGCTCGCCAGCGCCTACACCGCCTACCCCGAGGGGGAAGCCGGCCTGGTGATCTCGGGTGGCGTGAACGTGTCGGGCCCGGCCGAGGCCATCCAGGTGTCCGGTGGCGTGAACGTGGTCACGGGCCCGCTCGCCGGCTCCCAGGTCTCGGGTGGCATGAACCTGGCCGGCCCCACGGACGGCGTGCAGGTGACCGGCGGGGTGAACGTGGCCGACGGCGATCTCGATGGCGTCCAGGTGTCCGGCGGGTTGAACGTGGCGGAGGACGTCTCCGGCATGCAGGTGACGGGCGGCGTCAACGTCGCCCGGACCGTGCGCGGGGTGCAGGTCGGCGTGGTCAACGTCGGCAGCGACGTCCGGGGCGTGCAGGTCGGCGTGGTCAACGTCTGCGACCACCTGGACGGCGTGCCCATCGCGGTGGTCACCATCTGCCGCGACGGCATCCTTCACGGCGTCGCCTGGACCGACGACCTCGCCATGGTGAACGCCGGCGTCCAGGTCGGCTCGCACCGGTTCTACACGCTGTACGGAGCCGGGTTCGCCCCGCCCTGGGACGGCCGGGTGGACCGCCTCGCCATCAACGGCGGGGCCGGCGTGCGCCTGTGGAGGGGGCGGGTGGACCTCGACCTGGACCTGTACAGCTCCACCGTGCTGGTGCGACCCTACACCTGGGAGCACACCGGGCAGATCGTGCGGGTCCGCCTCGTCGCCGCCCTCCCGCTGGGAGGCCGGATCGCACCCTTCGCCGGGGCTTCGATCGGGCTCGACCTGCCCGACGCGAGCCGCGACCCGGGCGCGATCTTCGAGGGGTGGCCCGTGCACCCGGGGTGGGACAGCCGGCTGAGGCCGGGGTTCGTGGCCGGCATGCGGTTCTGACGGCACCCCGTCCGCGAGGGCTCGGACCCGCGGAGGCATGACCGGGGTCAGCGGGGGCACACCTGGGGGTTGGGGCGATGGGTACGGGCGGGGAATCCTGTGGGGAACCCGACGTGGCCATCGTGTACACCCCCCCGCGAACCTGTGCAGGGCGCGCACACACGCGATAGCCTCCTCCCTCACCCGCGCCGACCGATGGGGCCGTCCCAGGGAGGTTTCCGTGAAGGCTCGCGTACTCGTGATCGACGACGAACCCGAGATTCGGAGGAACCTCACCTTCGGGCTCACCCAGGAGGACTACGAGGTGACTGCCTGTCCCGACGGCATCTCCGCGATCCACGAGCTGGATCGCGCCCGGGAGGCCGGCGGCGGGTACGACGTCCTGATCACCGACATCTTCATGCCCGACATCGACGGCCTGAAGATCCTCAAGGTGCTCAAGAGCCAGTACCCGGACCTCCCCGTGGTGGTGATCACAGGGTTCGGCGACGACGTGCTGCGGTTCACGGCGCTCTCCGAGCACAACACCGCCTACCTCGACAAGCCGTTCGAGATCCCCGATCTCGTGACGGCCATCGAGTCGCTCGCGGGGGGCACCTCCACCGCGGGCCGGCCGGCCGTGGGCGGCGAGGGCGGTGGCCTGCGCGAGTCGGTCACCGCCTACCTCACCATCCGGATCACCGAACCCGAACGCAGCATGGAGGTCTTCAACGCCCTGAGCACCATCGAGGGCGTGGCCTCCTGCGAGGCCGTCCACGGCGACATCGACATCATCCTGGTGGCCCAGGCGGCGTCCCGCGAGGGCATCGAGCACCTGTTCGACCGCGTGAAGGCGGTCCCGGGCGTGGAGGTCGCCTCCCTGTCGCCCGTGGAACGCCCCCGCCTCGACCGCGACATCTCCGCCTTCGTGCAGGTCTACGCCGAGGCGGTCAAGGCCCCCGCGAAGGAGGCGGCCCGCAAGCAGCCGGGTACCACGTCCTACGTCATCGTGGACATCGACAAGGACGCCATCCAGCAGATCTTCACCACCGTCTTCTTCATCGAGGACGTGGTCTTCTGCGACGTGATCGACGGCGGCTCCCGCCTGGTCGGCATGATCACCGGCCAGGGCGCGGTGGGGCGCACCCCCCGCATCATCGAGAAGATCGGCCAGATCGAGGGCGTGCTCCGGGTCCGCATGGCCCGCGTGATCCGCCTGCTCGACGAATAGGTCCCTTCCACGGAGCGAACATGGCTTCGGACGAACCCTTCGGCTACCGCCTCTGGCGCTACGACGGCGCGCCCGGCGAACTGATCCCGCTCCTCCAGTCCGCCCAGGACCACTTCGGGTACATCCCGCGGCGGGCCATCCAGCACATCGCCGGGGTCACCGGGATCCCTGAGTCCACGGTCTACGGGGTGATCACGTTCTACAACCAGTTCCGGCTCCAGCCGATGGGGAAGCACATGATCCGCACCTGCGTGGGCACCGCGTGCCACGTCTCCAACTCCCGGATGCTCATCGACGCCATCCAGGACGAGCTGGGCATCGAGGTGGGCGGCACCACCAGGGACGGCCTCTTCACCCTGTTCACGGTCGCCTGCCTGGGCTGCTGCTCGCTGGCGCCGGTCATGATGGTCGACGACGAGACCCACGGCCGCCTCACCCCGGCCGCGGTCCGCCGCATCCTCCGCGGCATCCGGCGCGCCGAGGAGCGCAAGGTCGCGGACAGGGCCGCGCAGCCCGCGCCCTGACGCCACCCCGGGCGTCCCTCCGGGCGAGCCGCCCGGCCGGGCGGCCCCATCCCCCTTCCCGCACCACCGAGTGCTCACATGAAGAAGATCCTCGTCGGAATGGGAACCTGCGGGCTCTCCGCCGGCGCCCAGGCGGTCAAGGAACGGTTGACGACCCTTGCCGAGGGGCACACCGACGCCGCCACCGTCGGCATCACCGGCTGCATCGGCATGTGCTACCGCGAGCCCCTCGTGGAGATCCGCGAGGGCGACGTCCGGGTGGTCTACGGGGGCGTGGACCCCCGGCGGGCCGAGGAGATCTTCCAGCGCCACGTGCTCGGCGGCGAGATCCTCACCGAGCACGTCGTCTGGATGCGGGACGCCGAGGGCGTCGAGTCGGGCTCGGAGATGGAGTTCCTGCGGCCCCAGCGCCGGATCGTGCTGCGCAACTGCGGCCTCATCGACCCCGAGTCGATCGCGGAGTACGAGTCCACCGGCGGCTACCAGGCCCTGCGCAAGGCCCTCTTCGAGATGACGCCCGAGGGGATCGTCGCCGAGATGAAGGCCTCGGGCCTGCGCGGCCGCGGCGGGGCCGGCTTTCCGACCGGCCTCAAGTGGTCGTTCGCCGCGAGCCAGCCGGGCCCGGTCAAGTACGTGGTCTGCAACGCCGACGAGGGCGACCCCGGCGCGTTCATGGACCGCTCGGTGCTCGAGGGCGACCCCCACTCCGTCATCGAGGGGATGATCGTCTGCAGCCGCGCGATCGGGGCCCACGCCGGGTACATCTACTGCCGGGCCGAGTACCCGCTCGCCATCAAGCGCCTGGAGATCGCGCTCCGGACCGCCCGCGAGCGGGGCTACCTCGGCCGGGACGTGCTCGGCTCGGGCCACGCCTTCGACATCCGGATCAAGCAGGGGGCGGGCGCCTTCGTGTGCGGCGAGGAGACCGCCCTCTTCGCCTCCATCGAGGGCGAGCGCGGCATGCCCCGCATCCGGCCTCCCTTTCCGGCCGAGAAGGGGCTGTGGCGCAAGCCGACCAACAACAACAACGTCGAGACCTACGCGAACGTCCCCTGGATCCTCACGAGCGGGGCGGCCGCCTACGCCGCGTACGGCACCGAGAAGAGCCGGGGCACCAAGGTCTTCGCGCTGGCGGGCAAGGTGGTGCGCGGCGGTCTCGCCGAGGTCCCCATGGGCATGCCCATCGAGGAGCTCGTCCGCACCGTGGGCGGCGGGATCAAGGAGGGCCGCAGCTTCAAGGCCGTCCAGATGGGCGGGCCCTCCGGCGGCTGCATCCCCGCCGCGCTCGGCCACACCACCGTGGACTTCGAGTCCATCCCGGCCACCGGCGCCATCATGGGGTCCGGCGGCATGGTGGTGCTCGACGACGCCACCTGCATGGTCGAGATCGCGCGATTCTTCCTCGACTTCACGCAGGCGGAGTCGTGCGGGAAGTGCACCTTCTGCCGCATCGGCACGCTCAGGATGCTCGAGATCCTGGAGCGCATCACCCGGGGCGAGGGGAAGCCCGAAGACCTCGACATGCTGAGGACGCTCGCCGCGCAGATCAAGGAGGCCAGCCTCTGCGGGCTCGGCCAGACGGCGCCCAACCCCGTCCTCACCACGATGCGGTACTACCTCGACGAGTACGAGGCCCACATCCACCAGAAGAAGTGCCCGGCGAAATCCTGCACCGCCCTCGTGGACTTCGTGATCGACCCCTCGAAGTGCACCGGCTGTACGCTCTGCGCGAAGCAGTGCCCTGTCGCCGCCATCTCCGGCAGGGCCAAGGAGGTGCACGTCATCGACCCGGCGGTCTGCGCCCGGTGCGGCAAGTGCATGTCGTCGTGCAACTTCGGCGCCATCTACAAGGCTTGAGACATTCATGGACACGATCCGCCTCACGGTGAACGGCCAGGAGATCGAGACCACCCCCGATCGCACCATCCTCGATCTGGTGCGGGAGCAGGACCTCGATCAAATCCCCACCCTCTGCCACTCGCCCGAGCTTGCGCCCTACGGCTCCTGCTTCCTCTGCGTGGTCGAGGTGAAGGGCCGCCCCAACCTCGTCCCCGCCTGCGCCACGCGCGTGGCCCCGGGCATGGTGGTGGAGACGCGCAACGCGCGCATCGTCGCCTCCCGCCGGACGGCCCTGGAGCTCCTGCTCTCCAACCACTACGCCGACTGCGTCTCGCCCTGCCGGCAGGGCTGTCCGGCCGGCGTGGACGTCCAGGGCTACCTCGCGCTCACCGCCATGGGCCTGGAACGCCAGGCTCTCGACCTCATCCGCGAGGCCAACCCCCTCCCCGCGGTGTGCGGCCGCGTCTGCGTCCGCAAGTGCGAGGTCGTCTGCCGCCGCACCGACGTGGACGCCCCGGTCGGGATCAACTGGGTCAAGCGGTTCCTCTCCGATCAGCCGGGCGCCTACGACGGCATGCCGGCCCACGCGCCGCCCAACGGGAAGAGCGTCGGCATCGTCGGTGCCGGCCCCGCCGGGCTCACCGCCGCCTGGTTCCTGGGCCGCATGGGCTACAAGCCGGTGCTCTACGAGGCCATGCCCCGGACGGGCGGCATGCTCCGGTACGGCATCCCCGCCTACCGCCTGCCCGACGACGTGATCGACGCCGAGGTGGCGCACATCCAGAAGGTCGGGGCGGAGATCCGGCTCGGCGTGCGGGTGGGGACGGACCTCACCCTCGAGGAGCTCCACAGCCGGCACGACGCCCTCTTCCTCGCCGCTGGTGCGTGGGCGGGCAAACCCATGCAGGTGCCGGGCGAGTTCGACACCGAGGGCGTCGTCTCCGGCGCGACCTTCCTCCAGGAGAAGGCCACGGCACCCACGCCCGTGAGGGGCACGGTGGCCGTCGTCGGCGGCGGGAACACGGCCATGGACGTGGCCCGCACGTCGTGGCGGCTGGGCGCGGACAAGGTCCTGCTCGTCTACCGGCGCACCCGCGCCGAGATGCCCGCGGATCCCGCCGAGATCCACGACTGCATCGAGGAGGGCATCGAGATCATGGAGCTGGTGGCCCCGGTGGGCCTGGTCACCGCCGGCGGCCGCTTGAGGGCGCTCAAGTGCATCCGGATGGTGCTGGGCGAGCCCGACGCCTCGGGCCGGCGCCGGCCGGTCCCGCTCGAAGGTTCCGAGTTCGAGGTTCCGTGCGACCTCGCGGTGGCGGCCATCGGCCAGGACCCGGTGCTCCGGGGCCTCACGAGTCTCCCGGTGGGAGAGGTGGCGCTCACGCGCTGGAAGACCTTCCGGGTGGATCCGAAGACGCTGGCCACGAGCGTGCCCGGCGTGTTCGCGGGCGGCGACGCTGCCGACGACGGCCCCACGGTGGTCATCGACGCCATCGCGGACGGCCAGCATGCCGCCAGGGCGATCCATGCGTGGCTGTCCGGGACCGACATCCCGCGAGAGCCCTTCGTGGTCCGCAAGGACGCCTGGGCGAAGCCCGGGAAGACGGAGCTGGGCGACATCCCCCAGAGCCCCAGGCACGAGCTGCAGGTGCTCGAGGTGGACCAGCGGCGGGGCTCCTTCTGCGAGGTGGCCACCGGGTTCGATCCCGAGGACGCGCTCCACGAGTGCGGCCGGTGCCTGTCGTGCGGCTGCGTCCGGTACGCCGACTGCGACCTGCGGCTCTACGCCGAGGAGTACGGGGCCGACCTGATGCACTACGCGGGCGCAGTCCGCAAGCACAAGGTGGACGATCGCCATCCGTACATCGTGTACGACCCCAACAAGTGCATCCTGTGCGCCCGGTGCATCCGCACCTGCGCCCGGGTCCTGCCCATCGCGGCCATCGGGCTCACGGGCCGGGGCTTCCGCACCGAGATGCGGCCGGCCATGGACGACCCGCTCGTCCAGACCAACTGCGTGTCCTGCGGCAACTGCGTGGACGCCTGCCCGACCGGCGCGCTGACGGTGAAGGCGCCGTTCCACGGGCGGGCCTCGCTCGCCACCCGGGACGTGCGCTCCACCTGCGGGTTCTGCTCGCTCGGCTGCACCGTCACGGTGCGGCGGTACGGCGGGCGGCACGTGGTGGTGGCGGGGTCCGGGGTGCCGGGCGAGTACCTCTGCCGGTACGGGCGGTTCGGGCACGAGATCTTCACGGGCCAGAAGCGGATCGCCGCGCCGTCCGTCCGGGTGGCGGGCGGCATCGCGGAGCTCACCTTCGAGGAGACCTTCTCCAAGGCGGCGGCCGGCCTGCGCAAGGCGGTGGCCACCTTCGGGCCCGACGCCGTGGCCGTGTTCGCCTCGCCCGAGCTGACCAACGAGGAGCTCTGGATCGCGGGCCGGATCGCCCGCGAGGGGCTGGGCACCGCGAACGTCGGATCGCTCACCGTCCTGCAGTCCGGGGTGGAGTCGGGCGCCCTCGATCCGGTGCTCGGAACCACCGCCTCCACGGCCGACCGCGCTGCACTGGCCACGGCCGACGTGGTGGTGTGCAACAACACCAGCCTCGAGAACGACCATCTCGTGCTCGTGGTGGACGTGCTGGAGGCCGTCCACCGGGGCGCCCGCCTCGTGGTGGCCAACTCCACGCTCGACCCGGCCGACCGGGTGCTCGCGACCGTGGGGCTCGACCCCATGCGCGGCCGGGCCGCGCTCCTGTGGCGCGCCGTGGCCGTCGCCCTCATCGAGGCCGGTGCCGTGCCCCGGGCCGCCGTCGAGGCGCTCCAGGGCGGGCCCGTCTTCCTCGCGGGCCTGGCCGAGCCGGTCGCCGACCTCGCGGACCGTGCGGGTGTCACGGAAGCCGACGTCCGCAGGGCCGCCGAGGTCCTGGCCGGCGCCCGGCACGTGGTCCTGGTGCACAGCCCGGACCGGCCCCAGGACCAGGCCCCCGGGGACCTCGTGGTGCTGGGCGACCTCATGGTCCTGCTGCGGGCGGCCGGCATCCGCGCCGACCTGCTCCTGCCCGGCATGACGGCCAACGTCGCGGGCATGGAGGTGACCGGGGCCGATCCGGCCTTCGCCGCGGGCCGCCTGCCCGCACCCGACCTGCCCGGCGCCCGGTCGCGCGAGGCGCTGCGCCGCCTCCTCGCCGAGGGTCGGATCAAGGCCGCGCTGGTGATCGGCGAGGATCCCCTGCGCCACGAGCGCACCTCCGCCCCCTTCCGGGAGGTGGAGTTCCTCGTGGCCATGGACTGGACGCCCACCGAGACCACCCAGGCCGCCGAGGTGGTCCTGCCGGGCTCTACCTGGCTCGAGACCGAGGGCACGCGGTGCACCTTCGAGGGCCGGGTGATCCGAGCCGTCCAGGCCGTGGACCCCCCCGCCGG
>JBFYZZ010000199.1:0-5646 GCA_041309225.1 Deltaproteobacteria bacterium
CGACGGGGGGCGCGGTGGTGTGGGTCCGGAGCGCCGCGAGGGCGGCGGCTCCGAGGCGCCGTCCCCGGTCGGCGGTCGGAGGCGCCTCTGCGGGTGCGGGCTCGGCGGCGCCCGACCCGCCTTCGGCCTGGCCTCGAAGGATCTGGTGGTCCTCCGAGACGATCTGGTCGTTGAGCGGATTGGGCGGCCGCTCCGACTCCCGCATGCGCGCCACGATGGGCGGGATCGTGGCGCAGGCCCAGTCGTGGAGATCGACGTCGCCGGCCTGGCGGGCCAGGTCGCGGCACCGCGCGGCGACGCGGTGCGCCTCGGGACGCTCGGCGTGGTCCCAGGCGAGCATGGCGGCCACGAGCTGCTCCACCTCGGCGCCGAGATCCCCGGTGCCCTGCACCTGCCGCACCGTGGAAAGGCGGTCCTGGACGAACCGGAAGTGGCGGTCGGGGCGGCCCTTGGCCTTGCCCAGCATCTCGAGGGCCAGGATCTCGAAGAGGGTGGCCCCCAGCGAGTAGACGTCGCTGGCGGGGGTCTCGGGCTCGAAGAAGAGCCGCTCCGGCGGCATGTAGTTGATGGACCCGAACTGCAGCTCCCGGGTGCGCGACTCCCGCGCCTCGAAGTCGGCCCGGGCCACGCCGAAGTCCAGGACCTTCACCTGGCCCTCGTCGTCCACCATCACGTTGGAAGGCTTGATGTCGCGGTGGATGACGCGGAGCGGCTTCTCCCCGGGGTAGGGCGGCCGGTTGTAGGCGGCGTCGAGGGCCGCCGCCACGGCGGCGGCGGTCTCCAGGGCGGCCCGGAGCGGGAAGGTCGTGCCCTGCTCCTTCAGGGCCTCCGCGACGACGTGCAGGTCGGCCGCCTCCAGGTACTCCATGACCAGGGCGGCCCGGCCGTCGATGGCCGTGAGGTCCATGACCTCGACGATGTTGCGGTGTCGCAGCCAGCCCAGCAGGCGGGCTTCGTCGCGGATGCGGCGCGTGACCTCCTCTGACTCGCTCCATCGCCGGTGCAGGAGCTTGATGGCCACGATCCGGGAGAAGCCATCGGAGTGGATCTCCTTGGCGAGGTACACGCTCCCGAAGGTCCCCGAGGCGATCTCCCGCAGGAAGTGGAACCTCCGGGAGGCCTCGTCTGTCGGCATGGTGTCCTCGCGGGGGCCTCAGTAGAGGACCGCGTCGAGCGCCTGGACCGCGATGCGCTCCCGCTGTCCACCACTGCAGGTGCGGTAGCGCCACATCTCGAAGTGGTGGTTGCCGGAGTAGGGGGCGTACCAGGCCGGCACGAACCAGTGGCGGAATCCGTCGCGGACCTCGCCCGCGGCGAGGCCCCTCCCCGCCGACGGGTCGCCGGCCTCCCCCTTGTAGGGCTGGTCGTCGAAGTAGAGGTCGAAGTCGTATGTGCAGGACGGTTCGCCGTCCTGGTCGGCAGGGACGAAGGCGCCGACCGGGATCGCCGTGGAGTGGCCGCCCTCGGGATCGGGTCCCCCGCGCTCCTTGATCTGGGCCTCCATGGCCTTGCGGGACCGGGCGGCGTCGTCCATGAAGAGCGGGCCGTCGGGGGGATCGAAGGTGAAGGTGACCTCCTCGGGGAACGGCATGTACTCCTCGAGGGATCCGGTGCGGGTCTGCTCGGCCCCGTTCCTGACGCTCAGCATGTCGGTGCGGACGCGGAGCGCGCACTTGGCCTTCGTGGGGCGGATGGAGATCCGGTTCCGGATGCGCTGGCCCGAGAGGAACTCGGACTCCTCCTCGGGCGTGATGACCTGCTCGAACTCGACGGTCTCGCCTTCGACCCTGCCCTTCAGCCGGACGCGGTTGAAGTTGCCCGGGACGAGGATCATCTCGTAGGCCTCGGGGGTACCGCCGATCCGCATGCGCGACCGGTGATCGGCCTTGGTGCCCACGACCTTGATCCAGTCCCCGGCCAGCTTCTGGGCGTCGATGCGAGGGCAGGGATCCTCGGGAGGCGGTGGAGGCTCCTTCCCATCGCAGGCGCCGAGGAACAGGAGGACGGGGACCATGGACCATCGACCGGGGCGCGTCGGGGACACGGGTGACTCCTGGGTGCGTGGGAGTGCGACGAGAACATATCCGGACACGGCGCGCCGGTCGGGCCGGGCTGCCGGCGACCCCGACGGGGATTAGTGGGGGTGGCGGCCGCGTGGGCGGCTGCGCCTGGAGGTCCCCTGGCCACCATCCTCGCCACCGGCGTCAGCGTCCGTCACGCCGTGAGCCGTGCCCTGGCCACCGCCAACGTGTCTCCGGGCGAGGCCACCTGGCAGGTGCTCACGGCCCGCGCGGAGGTGGACCCGGCGGGGCGCGTGATGCGCGCGGACGTCACCCTGCGGATCCGGCGGCCCGAGGTCCTCTCGGACCTCCCGCTGGAGGAACGCGTCGGCTGGGTCAATCCCGACGGGCGGCATCCGCTCATGGCCCTGGTCCCCGTGCCGGAGCCCGGCGGCCTCAGCTTCGTCCTCCTCGACGTCCTGCCGGTCACCTGGGACGCCTGGATGGCCCACGCGGAGGCGCTGCTCCCCGACGACGCGGATCCGTTCTGCCCCTACACCGACATGACCCTGGACGCCGCCCGGGCGTTCGCCTCGGCGCGCGGCGCCCGGTTGCCCACCGTGGACGAGCTCAAGGCCGCCTGGGGGCCGGCCGCCTTCCCGTGGGGGGCCTCCCCGGATCCCCGCCGGGGCCTGGAGGGGCGACCCCGGTTCGACGAGTGCCCCGCGGTGGGCCGACATCCCCCGGGGGCGTTCGGCCACTACGACCTCGGAGCCTGGCTGTGGCACCTCACGGCCGACGGGCGGCTGTTCGGCGGGGCCGGCGGGCGCGAGGCCCCCCCCCCCGCCCTGGATCCGACCGAGCCCGCGTGGCCCGTGGGGTTCCGCTGCGCGGCCGATGTCGCCTGACGCCCCGCCCCGGCGGCAGGGGTATACTGCGCCCCAGTACGGAGGCCCCCGCTCCATGGTCCTGCTCCTCCTCCTCGCGGTCGGCTGCTGGAAGCTGGACGACCTTACGATCGACGCCACCGTCGTGCCGTTCGACAACCCGCACGTGGGCACCCGCACGGCGGTGGTCACCAGCTTCTCCCCCGATCCACCGCTGGACTGCCCCGACGGCCGGCCTGCCACCTTCTTCGTGGTCCACGACGAGGCGATCACCGACGAGACGCCCGTGGCCGTCGTGTTCCACTCGGGCGCGTTCGACTACGTCACGAACGCCACCCCGGGGTCACCGCTCGACGGCACACACTACGCCGATGAGGATCGCCTCAACTCGGACTGGGCCGCCGAGCGGGTGTTCCAGCTGCTCGGCATGCGACAGGGCACCCCGGACCCCGCCGAGGTCCACGAGGGCACCCTGCCCGCGGTCCTCATCGACGCCGGGATCTCCGCGCTCTACCCGGGCAACTGCTGGGGCGATCTCTGGCACAACTACTACGGCCGCCAGGAGAACGACGAGGGCGTCGACCAGTTCTACCGCAACGGCCTGGTGTTCGCCGCCTGGATGTACCGGTTCCTCGTGGACCCGACCTTCACCGACAGCCACGGCGTGGTGCTCCCCTTCGAGCCCAACACCTCGCGGATCGCCCTCATCGGCCTCGGCGACGGGGGGCGGGCCATCGCCGACCTCCTGCCGCTCCTGCGCACCGAGAGCTGGTCGACCGCCTACGCCGTGTCCGGGGTGGCGCTCGACTCCACGCCCGACGATCTGTCGTACTACGTGGAGAACGTCTCGACCGAGACCGCCTTCTACAACGGCCTCGCGCGCATCTTCGCCGAGGAGGGCGACCTCTCGGACCTCGCCCGGTTCTCGCTGGCCGCCTACCTGCCAGCCGGACGGCGGCCCTCACACATTCTCCTCCTCTCCTCCTCGGCCGATCCCCGGCTCCCGGCGGAGACCCTGACCGCGCTCAAGGCGTGGATCACCCGGCAGGCCAATCCCAGCGCCTACGACGCCTGGGAGATGGGGGGAGCGAGCCATGTCTTCTCGAACCGGGACATCGACGTCGCGCGCGACGTGCGCGACTTCCTGTTCCCGTAACGGCGAGCGCCGGTCCATCCGAACGTCCCACGCCTCCCTCTTGCGGGAGGGCGGACGGGTTATGGCACGACGGCGGGATCGTCCGGTCGGACTGCCCGCGTCGGACCTCGCTTGCGGATGGTGGCGATGAAGACCGGCGACGTCGTCTTTGACGGTCAGGGCAGGCGATACCAGATCGCCCTGCTGCTCGGCCGCGGCCTGTGGGGCCGGACCTACCGCGTCCGGCGTCTGGAGGACGGCGCGGACCTCGTCATGAAGGTCGCCCTGGGGCTCGCGGACTTCCCCACGGGCTCTCCCGAGGTCGAGCGCCTCCAGGAGGCCTGCCGGGAGGCGCTCGGGGAACAGGTCCGGCTGCTCGGGCAGCACGGCCATCCCTTCCTCCCCCGCCTCGAAGACGCCTTCGTCACGCGCGACGGCGAGAGCGTCATGGTCACCGCCCACCTGCCCGGCAGCCTCGAGCAGCGGCTCCAGGCGGGGGCCTGCTTCGGCGAGTGCGTGGACGTCCTCGCGCGGGCGCTGCGCCTGTGCCAGCAGCTCCGGGACGGCCCGGGCTTCCACGGGGCCCTGCGCGCCACCAACATCCTCCTCACCGAGCGGGGCGAGGTCGTCCTCTCGGACGTGGCCACCCCCACCGCGCGGCGGGTGCTCGCCCGGCTGGCACCCTTCCTCGACGACCGCCAGCGGGTCCTGCCCCCCGAGGTGGTCGAGGCCACCACGGAGCCGCCGTTCGGGCCCTCCACCGACACCTACGCCGCCGGCCTGCTCCTGTGGCGGGCGGCGATGGGCGGGGACACCCCCCTCCCGCTCCCACGGGACGGTCTCGACCGCGGGGGCCTCGTCACCCTGAAGGACCGTCTCCACGCCCGCATCCGCCAGGAGGATTCCAACCCACGGTTCCACGGACGCCTGGCCGACCGGGTGGCGGCGGTGGTCCAGCGCGCCGTGAGCCGCAAGGCGAGCCCCTCGCCCCCGTTCCGGTTCAACCGCATCGACGAGATGGTCCCCCGCCTCGAGGAGGTGCAGGCGCTCATCCGTCCGGTCGTGTCGCAGGTCGGTCGCGTGATGCTCGATCGGCCCCCCAACGACCCGGCCTTCACCACCGACGCCCCGGTCCGGTTCAGCGTGGGCGTGACCACCTCCGTGGGCGTGGAGAGCCACGAGGATCTCGCCTGTGGCATCGCGATCTTCCAGAAGGGCACGGGGGAGCGCCTGCGCGAGGTGCCCTGCACCTACGACGTCACCCGGCACCCCTCCGGCCGGTTCCGGTACATCTTCACGCTCGAGCGCCTGCCTCCGGGCACCTGGCGGATCCGGCTCGCCTTCGCGGTGCGTGACTCGGGGCAGGAGCCCGCCGCGCGCGAGGAGGAGATCGAGGTCCGCGCCACCCCGGGGTACGTCCCGCCGCCCGAGGAGCCGCCGCGCGCGCCGATCCCCATCCAGCGGGAGCCCGAGGCCAGGGTGGACACCCTGCCCGGTCCGAACGGCCCGCTCCGTGCCCCGCCCGAATCCCGCGCCTCCCTCCCGGCTGCGTCGCCACCGCCCGCGCCACCCCGGCCCGTCGCGCCCGCGGCCCCGCATCCCATCCCCCCCCCGCCCGCCCCAC
>JBFYZZ010000200.1:0-14489 GCA_041309225.1 Deltaproteobacteria bacterium
GAGGCCGCGGGCTTCGCCGCGGCCGTGGCGCCCCCGCTCGGGGCCGTTGCCGATCGCCTCTCGGCCTTCCACGACGAGGCCGCCGCCCAGGCGAGCATCCCGGCGGGCGCCGTCGCCCTCGACCCTTTGCGCCGGGGCCTGGCCGGGGAGGGCGATCTCGCCCAGGTCTGGGCGCGCGAGGCACGGCGCCTCGCGGCCGAGGCCATCGGCACCCGGGACGCGCTGGCCGTCGCGGGGGCGTGGATCCCGGCCTCAGGCACGGAGGTGGACCCGGCGGGCTGATCAGGGGAGGAAGTAGGTGCTCGCGACCCAGGCCGTGGCGCCGATCACCCCGAGCAGGAGCAGGATCCCCACGACCACGACGACCGCCACGCCCAGCGTGGCGCCGTGGCCGCGGACGCGGGCGAGGGCCGCCTCGGCGTCGTCGTCGGTGGGCGGAGGATGCCGTGCCGGAGGCACCTCGGCGTGCGCGGGCATGACGGTGCCGGCCACCTCGGGCGGCGGTGGCGGCGCCTCGCTGGGGGTGACCCGCCGGGACGCGGGCGTCACGGCCGTGATCCGGATGATGGAACGGTCCCGCGGCGTGGCGCTGTCCACCAGCGGAGGGGTGGGCGGGAGGTTGCCGAGGCGGGGTCGGTGGGGGACGTCCGCTGGGACCACGGGTGGGGCATGCACTGCGGCGGGCGCATGGAGCGCCACCGGCCGCGGTGGCTCGGCCCGGGGCGCCGGACGGGTGATCACGGGCTGGGCGTCGGGTGCATCGAGGAGGGACGAGGCGGCCACCTCGGCCGTGACGGGCGGCGGCGGCGTGGCCGACCCGGTGTGCTCCTCGACCTCGAGCGTGCGCCCCACGAACGGGTGACCCGAACCCCGGACGGTCGGGGCGGGCGCGAAGCGGTCGCAGAAGGCCTGGAGCTGGGCGGCGTCGGCGCCGAGGAGGGTCGCCCGCTCGGTCACCTGGCGGGCCGTGGGGCGGCGCGCCGGATCTTCGCCGAGCATGTCCGCGACGAGATCCCTCAGGCCTTCGGAGGCGTCGAGGGAGGGGTCGCGGAGGAGCTCGTCGCGCGTCTCCACGAAGCTCTCGCAGTCGCAGATGCACATGGCCAGCTGGTGCGCGAACCGGGAGGCGCGCACCCGGTTCACGAGGAGATCCACCGCCACCAGGCCCAGGAGGTAGACGTCGGTGGTGTGGAAGGCCTGCCCCGCGAGCTGCTCGGGCGCGAGGCGGGCGCCGGGGTTCATGGACAGCGCCCCGGTATCGGCCGCCCGCGCCGTCCAGGTGGTGGTCATGCGGTCGAACCCGGTGACCCTCAGCTGGCCGTCGGGCCGGAGCACCACGCACTCCGTGGAGACGTTGCGGTGGAGCGTGCGGAGCGGCTCGCCCGTGGCGGGATCCGTGCGGTGGTGGACGCGGTCGAGCACGCCGGCCACCTGCCGGAGGACCTCCAGGATCACCGGCTCGGAAAGGGGACGGACGTCCAGGTCGTGGAGCGGAGTGCCCCCGGGGCTCTCGGCGACCACCGCGAGGCCCTCCCAGGCCGGCACCACGGCGAGCACGCGGGGCACGAGGGGATCGGGGTGCAGCTGGAGGAGCAGGCCGGCGTCGCGCACCCGAGCCACGGCGGTCTCGTCGCCGTCCTTGCGGGACTCGGACGCCCACCGCACCTCGCAGGGGTGCCCGTCGTGCTCGGCGAGGAACCGCTCCCCGAATCCCTCACGGCCCAGGTACGACAGGATCCGGACTCGCATCTCGCCCTTTCCGCGGTGGCGCGAGGCCCTCGACGGGAGGGTGCCCACGCGGGCCACCGATGAGGGCCTAACCTCCCCCGGGGCGGCGGTCAGGCGGCGGACCTCACGGCCCGCCGGTGGGCGGCACGATGTCCAGCCAGGAGAACCAGAGGGGGTGCCGGAGCTTGTACCAGTTCAGCACCTCGAGCAGGGTACGCTGGGAGTGGTGGGAGATGACCTCCGGGGGGATGCGGTCGAAGTGGATGCGCATCCGGTTGCCCTCCAGGAACTCGAGGGCCTCGGCGCACAGCGTCTGGAGCTCGTTCCGGATCCGACCCGAGTCCGAGATCTTGACTGGCCGGTTCTGGAAGTCCTCGCCCGCGAGGAACCGGTTGAGGAGCGGGTTGAACACGAGGCGGCTCTCCTGGGTCGACTCCATGAGCCGGAGGGTGAACAGGATGCGCTTGTCGGCCCGCGGCGTGGCCAGGCGCACGCACACCCGGTACCGCCCTTCGCCCAGGGCCTCCACCCCGGGCGCCCCGGAGTACGGATCCGGCAGCATGTACCCGTTGATCGCGAGGACCTCCCAGGCCTTCTCGGGGAAGAAGTCGTCCACCCGGAGCACGGGCTTCCACACCGGCAGGCCGGCCTCGGACGCCTCCCGGATCATGCCCCGGTAGTCGGCGACGGTGGCCGGATCCGGGTCGGCGCCCAGCAGCATGCCCAGCCGGGCGGGGAAGTCGGGGGCGTCGGGATCGAGACGCATCACGTCTCGCTCGCGCTCGTAGGACAGGTTGAAGCGGGAGGTGAAGAAGCACATGGAGACGTCGAGGCCGAGCATGGGGCCGAGCGATGCCGCCTGCATGGCCTCGGCGGAGGCGGCGTACCCGTCCACGAGGAGGAGGTGGAGATCCCCCACGGCGTCGCTCCAGGTGCCGACACCGAAGGTGGGGGCGTAGGTCCCGGACTCCGTGAAGGCCGGGAGGCCGCTGGGGAGGATCCACCCCTCGTCGACCACATGCACCCCCTCGCGCCGCCACTCCTCCCACAAGCCGCCGATGCGGGTGACGCGGCTCCAGCCGCCGAGTGTCCAGACGTGGACGTTCTCGCGACGGATCCCGGGCCACGTCTCTTCGATGGCCCGGACGACCTGGACCCGCGGGGTGCGGAAGTTCACGAGGAGCGAGCGCTCGGCGGCCTTGTCCACCACCTCCCGCGGGAGGATCAGGTTCCCCACGTAGCCCTCGTAGGGCCGGGCCACGCGCAGCGGCTGGTCGAAGACGTGGATCACGGTCAGCGGCCCGGTCGGCGCACCCTTGGCGAAGCGGGAGGTGTTCTCCAGGGTGTCGATCGCCGCGCCCCAGAGCGTGATGCCCCGGCGCTGGACCTCCCGGTAGAAGTCGTCGAAGGTGAACCCGGGTTCGTTCAGCAGGCGCACGACCGCACGGTCCACCCAGCGTGCCACCTCGGGCCGGGCGTAGACCCGGCCGAAGCCCAGTTGCGGGTTGGACCCCATCTCGGGGGTCTCGCCCGCCTTGGGCATGAGGCCCTCGCCCAGGCACACCATGATCGCATGGTTCTCGGGCAGGTGCCGCGAGAGGTACCAGAGGCTCTCGCTCATGGCGTAGGCGGAGATGGCGTCGGCGTCCTTCTTGACCTGGTTGAGGCCCTGCTTGTCGAGCCCCGCGCCCTCGCCGAAGCGGCCGAAGACCTGGGTCCCCAGCGCCGTGACCGCCGCCATCATGGCGAACAGGCGTTCCATCTTGCCGTCCATGAACGAGATCTCGCGCGTGAACTCCTTGACCGGCTCGCCCCGGGCCCACTCCACCTCGACGTCGTCGAGCCACAGGTGGAAGCGCCCGAGGATGGGGCGCGTGTCGAAGGCCCACTGGGCGATCTGGTCCCGCTTGTCGCGCTGCCGGTCGTTCATGGTCGCTCCGGGGTGGAAGGGGCACGTCGGGCCGGACCCCCGGGAGGCGGGTATTCTACTTCGCGCCCGGTGTCCCCGTCACTCCACGGCCCCGGCCACCGGCGGGGGTCTGCCCGTTGCCCGCGAGCAGGTGGGCGTATCGCACCACCTCCCGCCCGAGCGCCTCGAGCTCGGCCTCGAGGCCGGGACGCACGGCGTGACCGGCCTCGTCGAAGGCCTCCCGGGCGCGGGGGATCGAGACCTGTGTCGGCAGCACCCAGGCGCCCACCCAGCGGAACACGTGCCGCAGCTGGTTGAGCGTGTTCATGGCCCCCGCATCGCCGCGGGCGACCGCCAGGACGCCCACCATCTTGCCGCGGAATTCCTCGGCGTCGAGGAGGTCGATGGCGTTCTTGAGACCCCCGGTCATGGAGCCCCAGTACTCGGGCGACCCCACGAGGAAGGCGTCGGCTGCCCGGACCCGACCGGCCCACCGATCCACTGCCGGCCCGTAGGTGGAACGGTCGGCGCGGCCGTCGCAGAAGGGGAGCCCGAGGTCCTTCAGGTCCGCCCAGTCCACGTCGGCGCCGGCCTCGACCGCGGCTCGTGCGGCGATCCCCAGGGCGTGGCGTGTGGTGGAGCGCTCCCGCATGGAGCCGACGACGACCAGGACCTTCATGACGCCTCCAAAGGCCCGGGATGGTATTCCCCCGCGCCCTCGCCGGCCACCGGGGCCGGGGGTCAGGCGTGCAGCGGGAGGCGCAGGGGGCGGGTGGGCTCGTAGCGGGAGGCCACCCGGACCTCCACGCGCCCGGCCGCCCCCACCCGGGACAGCGCCTCGTGCGCCGCGGCCAGCGCCCGCGACGGGCGGTTGTTCTCCTCGGAGAGGTGGGCCAGCACCACGTGCCGCAGCCGCTCGCCGAGCGAGGAGGAGAGGAGTTCCCCGGCCTGGACGTTGGAGAGGTGGCCGTGGCTGCCACGGATCCGCTGCTTCAGGTGCCAGGGGTAGGGGCCCTCGAGGAGCATGTCGAGGTCGTGGTTGAACTCGAGGACCGCGACGTCGAGACCGCCGAGAAGGTCGGCCACCGGCGCGGTGGCGCGCCCGAGGTCGGTGATCACGCCGGCGGCGACGCCGTCGCAGGCGATGCGCCACGCCACCGGATCCGCGGTGTCGTGGGGGATCGGGACGGGTCGGACCTCGAACGGCCCGATGCCGAGGACGTCGTCGAGCCCGATCTCCTGCACCGTCTCGGGGGCCATGCCGGAGGGGAGGTGGCGAGCGGTGCCGGCGGTCATGTAGAAGGGCACGGACCGACCCCGCCGGGCGCGCAGCCGGGCCGAGAGCACGCGCGCGCCCTGGATGTGGTCCCGGTGCTCGTGGGTGACCAGGACGGCATCGACTGGGGCGGCGGACAGACCGACCGCGTCGAGGCGCGCCTGCACCTGCTTCGCGCTGATGCCGGCATCGACGAGGAGGCCGTGGCCAGCCGCGCCGATCCAGGTGCAGTTGCCGTTGGACCCCGACGCGAGGACGGCGACCGTGAGGTCCTGGAGGGCGGCGACGGGCATCGCGATGGCACTAACGACGCGAGGGAATCGGCGGTAGGACATCCGGCGTCCGCCAGGGACGTGGGATAGGACGAGGGTCTCGCGGGTTGTTGCCAGGCCCGCCGGGAGCCGCCGTGCCTGCCCTCCGTCCTACCGCCGCCCTCCTGACGGTCCTGGTCCTGCGCCCCGATCCGGGCGCGGCGGCCGACGACCTGCCGGAGCTGCGCACGCTCGCCTCGAGCAGCGCGGTGGACGCGGTGGTCTGGTTCCGTCCCGGCGAGATCCTCCTCGGCGAGCCCGGTCGTCCCGGCCGGCCCGCGTTGGACGTGCTCAAGGGCGGAGCGCCGGTGTCGCTGCCCACCGACGCCTCGGGCTGGGAGGATCTCTCCGCCTCCTGCCGGCCGCCGGCACGCGGGCCGGCACGCGATCCGCTCGCCGACCGCTCCCGGTCCGCCGTCGTCGAACCGGACGACGACCCCGTCCCCTTCGCCCGCGGCGACCTCGGGGGGGACGGCCTCGTGGAGTGGGCCTCGGTGCGCCGGCCCGCCCCCACGGCGGCGCCCCGGGTCACGGTGTGGCGGGCGGACCGGCCCCTGGCGCAGGGAGCCCTGCCCATGCCCGCCGAGGCCTGCACGGGCGTCATCTCCGAGGCCGCGGGCGACACGCCCGCCCTCATCGTGATCTGGACGAGCCGCGGCGCCGAGGGCACCACCGTGGGCGTCACCGTCTTCGAGATGCCCGGGACCACGCCGTGAGGCCGGCCCGGGCGGAGAGGCCCGGAACGGGCGGGGCGCTAGGGATCGCCCGCGGGCGGGGCCACCGGAGGAGCATCCGGCGCCTCGGTGGGGACCGGCGGCGTGGGGGAGAGGGTGTCCTCGGGCACCCAGCCGTAGTCGGACCCGTGCCGCACCCGGACGAGCCCGGCGTCGCGGACCACCACCTGCACCTGGGCTCCGGCGTCGAGCTTCGCACTCACGGGCGCCTGGCCGGGCCAGCGCAGGGCGTCCACCGCACGGGTGGTCCAGGCGTCCTCGGCCGCGGCGGCACCGGGGAGGGCGAGTGCGAGGAGCAGCAGGGGGAGGCGGCGCATGGACGGCTCCGCCCCGGGTGGCACGGGGGGAGCTCCCGGGGAGCCGCGCCTAACCGGGCCCCGACGCGGGGGCCACGGAGACCCGGGTCGTGACGGGCAGCCTCGCCCTCGTCGGGCGGATTGGGCTCTTCGCCGCCCGGATCGTGCTGGGCACCCTCACGGGCCGCGTGCCGCTCCGGGCCCTCGTCGCCCACCTCCACGCGGTCCTGGTCCGCTGCCTCGCCCCGGTCCTGGCGGTGGTGTTCCCGTTCGGCATGGTGATGGCGCTCCAGGGGCTCCACATCTTCCAGCTGTACGGTGCGCAGCGCCTCCTCTCGCCCTTCGTGGCGGCGGCCATCATCCGGGAGCTGTCCCCCGTGATGGCAAGCACGCTGGTCGCGGCCCAGGGCGGATCGTCCTTCGCCGCCGAGCTGGGGGCCATGCGGATCAAAGAGGAGCTGGACGCCACCGACGTCATGGCGGTGGACAGCGTGGCGTTCCACGCGGCCCCCCGCGCCATCGCCCTGGCCGTGGCCTGCCCGATCCTCAACGTGTTCGGCTGCGTGTCCGGGATCCTGGGCGGCTACGTCTCGGCGGTCTGGCTGCTGGGGGAGCCCGCCGGCATCTGGTGGTCGGCGCTCTGGGACATGACCTCGCCCGCCGACCTCTGGGCCAGCGTGCTGAAGACCAGCGTCTTCGGCGCGATCATCGGCCTGCTCTCGTGCTTCCTGGGCTACCACGCCCGGGGCGGCGCCGCGGGCGTGGGCCGGGCGGTGAACGACACCGTGGTCTGGTCGGTCGTGTCGTTCATCGCGGCCAACTACCTGCTCACCTCGGCCTTCCTCGCGGGAGGGGCGTCATGACGCCGCTGGCGACGGCAGGCCGGTTCGCGTACTTCCTCGCGGACTTCGGACGAGCCGTGGCCCGGCGTCCACCTCCGGCCTCCGCGGTGCTCGAGGAGGCCTACCGCATCGGCGTCCGCAGCCTGCCCGTGCTGCTGGTCATCGCGATCTTCGTGGGGACCAACCTCGCCCTGCAGGGGGCCGACGCCTTCGCCCCCCTCGGGGGCCAGCACCTGGTGGGCACCTTCGTGGCCATGGCGGGCGTCCGGGAGATGGCGCCGGTCATCGCGGCGGCCATGATCGCGGCCAAGGCGGGTACCGAGATGGCCTCCCAGATCGCCGTCATGCGGATCCGGGAGCAGATCGACGCGCTCGAGGTCATGGCCGTGAACCCGCTCTGGTACCTGGTGCTGCCCCGCCTCCTCGGCATCGTGCTCGTCCTGCCGGCGCTCACGATCCTCGCCATCTTCGTCACGCTGGTGGCGTCCTGGGCCGTGGTCGTGCTGCAGCTCGGCCAGAGCGGCGCCGTCTTCCTCGCCCAGGCCCGGGAGGCCGTGACCGGGGCGGACCTCGTATTCTGCATGGCCAAGGGCCTGGTCTTCGGCGTGATCATTGCCCTCGTCTCGTGCTTCTTCGGGTTCCACGCCGGGCGGGGGCCCGAGGGCGTGGGCCGGGCCACGAACGCCGCGGTCGTGACGGTGAGCGTGGCGGTGGTATTCCTGAACTGGCTCCTGTCGGCGGTGTTCTATGGCTGACGCCCCCCCCGTCGTCGAGCTCCTGGACGTGACCGTCCGTTTCGGGGACACGACCGTGCTCGACGGCGTCACGCTCCGGTTCCCGGCGGGCCTCACCACGGCCATCATCGGGCCCTCGGGCGCCGGGAAGTCGGTGCTCCTCAAGACGCTGGTCGGACTCCTCCCGCCCGACGCTGGGACCGTGCGCCTCTTTGGCCAGGACGTCACCTCGGCCGGGGAGCGCGCGCTCTTCGCCGCCCGGCGGCGTATCGGCATGCTCTTCCAGGACGGGGCGCTCTTCGACTCGCTCACCGTGGGCGAGAACGTGGCCTTTCCCCTGGATCAGCACCGCCGGGACCTGGACGCCGCCGAGCGTACCCGCCGCGTGGCCGAGAAGCTCGAGTGGGTGGGGCTGCCCGGCTTCGAGGAGCGGCCCATCGCGTCCCTCTCGGGCGGCCAGCGCAAGCGGGTGGGGCTGGCCCGCGCGATCATCCTCGAGCCCGAGGTGGTGCTCTTCGACGAGCCCAACTCCGGGCTCGATCCGTTCACCAGCGACCAGATCGACGAGCTGGTGCTGGACATGAAGCGGCGGCTGGGCATCACGTTCGTCATCATCTCCCACGACATCGTCGGGACCGTGAAGGTCGCGGACCTGGTGGGGATGCTTTACGAGGGTCGGCTGGTGGAATACGGGCCGACCGCCGACTTCGTGCGATCCCGGAACCCGGTCGTGAAGTCCTTCCTCCGCCGCAATCTCGTGCCCCCGGTGCCGGCCTTCGACCCCGGAGGGGAGCGGTGAGCGCCGCGCGTCGCTCGGTCCGCCACGAGGTCGCCGTCGGCGTGCTGCTCCTGGTCGGGCTCGCGGTGCTGGCCTACATGGCCGTCCAGGCCGGAGCGCTGCGCATGGACCGGCGGGCCGTCCACGTTTCCGCGCTCTTCGACGATGCGGCGGGCCTCGCCCGGGGGGCGGTGGTGAGCGTGGCCGGCGTGGAGGTGGGCCGGGTGGAGGCGCTCGGCGTGGATGGGGGCCGGGCCCGGGTGGATCTCACGGTCGACGCCCGTACGGGGCTCGGCCGGGACGTCCGGGCCCGCATCCGTGCCCGCTCGGTGCTCGGGGAGAAGTACCTGGCGCTCGAGCCGGGCGCGCCCGGGGCCGAGGCGCTGCGGGACGGCGACCGGATCGAGGCGACGGCCGGACAGGTCGACATCGACGAGATGGTCGATTCGCTCGGCCCCATCCTCGCCTCCGCCGACCCCGTGGCGCTCGGCCGCGCGCTGGACGCGATCACGGCGGCGCTCGCCGAGGATCCGGACCGCGTGCGGCGCATCCTGGCCGACACCGAGGCGCTCGTGCACGACCTCAGCGAGGCCAGCGCCGAGGCCCCGGCACTGGCGCGCGACGCCCGCGCGGCCGTGGAGGAGGCCCGGGCGGTGGCGGCCGAGGCCCGTCCGGTCCTGGAGCGGGCCGATCGGGTCCTGGCCCGGGCGGAGGAGGCCGTCGCCGACACCCCGGCCCTCGTGGGCGACGCCCGGGCCGCGGTGGGCGAGGCCCGGGACGTGCTCGGCCGGCTCGACGCCTCCACCGGGGACCTCTCGGTCGTCCTCCGCAACCTCGCCGTCTACGACCGGGCCGAGGTGCACCGCCTCCTGAGGGAGGAGGGCGTGCTCATCCGGCTGCGGCCGGCCGAGGCGCAGGAGCCGTAGACCTGCCCCCTCACGCCCCTGTGCAGCCCGCGACCCGGACGCTACAGGGTCTGCCCGCCCCCGATCCACGGAGACCCGCATGCCCCTCGCGCCCCTCGCGCTCGCCATCGGCCTCCTCGTCCCCCCCTCGGCCTCCGCCGCCGGGGCGTCCCACCCGCTCACCGTCCACGACATGGTGGCCTTCGACCGCGTCGCGGACCCCCAGCCCTCTCCGGACGGCCGCCGGGTGGCCTTCATGGTGAGCCGCGTGGACCTCGAGGCGAACCGGCGCAGGGCCGACCTCTGGCTCACCGGGATCGAGGGCGGCACGCCCCGGCGGCTCACCACGCACGAGGCCGGCGCCAGCGACCCCCGCTGGTCCTCCGACGGCCGGTGGCTCTACTTCCTCTCCGGCCGGGGGGGGACCTCCCAGGTCTGGCGGCTCCCGGTGGATGGGGGCGAGGCCGAGCCGGTCACCTCCCTCCCGCTCGACGTGGGCGGGTTCGCCCTCTCGCCCGACGGCGCCACCCTCGTCGTCGCCATGGACGTGTTCGTGGACGCGGACGGCCCGGACGCCACCGCGAAGCGCCTCGAGGAGATCGCCGCCGCGAAGGCCACCGGCCGCATCTACGACCGCCTCCTCTTCCGCCACTGGGACACCTGGTGGGACGGTCGCCGATCCCACCTGTTCGCGGTCCCGGTCGCGGGCGGCCCGCCCGTGGACGTCATGAAGGGCATGGACGCCGACGCGCCGTCGAAGCCCTTCGGCGGCATGGAGGAGGTCACGTTCGCGCCCGGCGGCCGCGGCCTCGTGTTCACGGCCCGGAACGCCGGCCGCGAGGAGGCGTGGTCCACCGACTTCGACCTCTGGTACGCCCCGCTCGACGGGTCCGCGCCCCCCCGGGAGCTCACGCCCGGCAACCCGGCCTGGGACACCGCGCCCGCCGTCTCCCCCGACGGCCGGACCCTCGCGTACCTCGCCATGAAGGTGCCCGGGTACGAGGCCGACCGCTTCCGCGTGGTGCTGCGCGACGGGCTCGACGGGCCGGACCGGGTGCTCACCGAGGCGTGGGACCGCTCGCCCCAGTCGCTCCTGTGGGCCCCCGACGGGCGGACGATCTTCGCCGTCGCCGAGGACCACGGGCAGACGGCACTCTTCGCCGTGGACGCGCGGAGCGGCGCCGTCCGGAAGGTGGTGGCCGGCGGCACCGTCCGCACGCCCAGGCTGGCCCGCGACCGGATCGTGTTCGCCCGCGACACGCTCGTCTCCCCGGTGGACCTCTTCACCATCCCGTGGCGGGGTGGGGCCGTCCGCCGGATCACGGACGTCAACCGCGATCGGCTCGCCGCCGTCCGGATGGGCGAGGTGAGCCGCCTCGTCTTCCGGGGCTGGAACGGGGATCAGGTCGAGGGCTGGGTCGTGAAACCCGCGGACTTCGATCCGGCGAAGCGCTACCCGGTGGCCTTCCTGATCCACGGCGGGCCCCAGGGCGCCTGGGGCGACGACTTTCACTACCGGTGGAATCCCCAGGCCTACGCCGGTGCGGGGTATGCCGCCGTGATGGTGGACTTCCACGGATCCACCGGGTACGGCCAGGCCTTCACCGACGCCATCGCCGGGGACTGGGGCGGCAAGCCGCTGGAGGACCTTGAGAAGGGCCTGGCGGCGGCGCTCGCCCAGCATCCCTGGATGGACGGCGATCGGGTCTCTGCGCTCGGCGCGTCCTTCGGGGGGTACATGGTCAACTGGATCGCGGGGGCCTGGCCCGATCGCTTCCGCTGCCTCGTCGTCCACGACGGCAACCTCGACGAGCGGGCCGCCTACTACGACACCGAGGAGTTGTGGTTCCCCGAGCACGACCACGGGGGCACCCCATGGGAGAATCCCGAGGGGTACACGAAGCAGAACCCCATCGACCTCGTCGGGAAGTGGCGCACGCCCACGCTCGTGGTCCACGGCGGGCGCGACTTCCGCGTGGTCGACACCCAGGGCATGATGACGTTCACCGCCCTGCAGCGCCGCGGGATCCCCTCGAGGTTCCTGCACTTCCCCGACGAGAACCACTGGGTGCTCAAGCCGGCCAACTCCATCCTGTGGCACGAGACGGTGCTGGCCTGGCTCGACCGGTGGACGGGCCCGGCTCCCCGGTAGGGTCCCCGGGCGATACCCCATCTCGGATCGAAAGAGGGCTTGACAGGCGCTGTACTGGCGAGTGGCGGAGATCGCTGCGATTGGAGGCCCGAAGTCAGCAGGCCGCGAGCCCGCCCGGGCCGCCCCCCACGTCGGCCCGCAGGGCCGGAGTCCCCTCGCGGCCGTCGGGAAGGCCCGGAGGGCCGGTCACAACTCCGTGAGATGATCCCAACCTGCCGAGATGTGGCCGGACTATGGCCATATCTCGGAGGGTTGACGTCTACTCCCCGAGATGTGGCCGCCATGTGGACAGGACTCCGAGAGATGATCACAACCCTCCGAGTTCTGGCCGCGGGTGGGTCCCCCCAACGGGGGAGCGCGCCCGTGCCCGCCCCCCCCCGTCGGCCTGGAGGGCCGCAGGACCGGAGTCCCCTCGCGGGCGTCGGGAAGGCCTGGGGGGCCGGTGCCATCGCGCTGTTCTCCACGATGGACTCCCGGATCGCGTACCCAGGAGCAGGGAAACTCCCAGCACCCGACAGGCGTCATCCCGTTTCGGATCGAGATAGGGCCAGGAACGGGTCGAACTGACGAGCAGTAGGGGTTGGGGCTCGATCTCGACGAATCGGCGCTCCGCGGTTCGGCGTGCCGGCATGGCGGATCTGCGCGACCAGGCCGTCCGGGCGTCCCGCTCGGTGGTGCTCGACATCGCCGAAGGGTGCGCCTGACCCGATCCGTTCCACCCCACCCCCGCCCGACCCCCACCCGTCTGCCCCGACTCTGGACCGCCGTGGGCGCCGACCCCGAGCCCATGCTCGAGCCTGAGAGCGAGCCCGAGATCGAGCCGGAGAGCGACTCCCAAGCCCGGGTCGCCCACCGTCCGCCCGCGGCCCGGCCACCCCGCTCCCTCCACCAGGCCCCCCAGGAGCGGGGCACCTCCAGAGACCCCCCCCTTTCCTCGGGCGCCCTCCTGCCGTAGAATCCGCGGTCGGAGGTGTTCCATGACCCGATCCCCGATCCTCGTGCTCGCCCTCTGTGCCCTCGGAGGGGGTTGTGGCGGTGACGACGAGCCTGAGCGACTCACCATCCTCCACACCAACGATCTGCACGCCCACCTCATGGGGTACGGCCCCGAGGCCGAGTACACCCCGGACGTGGCCGGCGACGACGGCACCATCGGCGGCATCGCCCGGATCGCCGCCATGGCCGACCGGATCCGGGCGAGTGCGGACCACCCGGTCCTGCTCGTGGACGCGGGCGACTGGCGCGCCGGCTCCCTGTTCCAGCTCCTGGACACCACCGACGCTCCCGGACTGCAGGTCTTCCAGGCGCTGGGCTACGACGTCACCACGATCGGGAACCACGAGTGGGACTGGGGGACGGCCGACCTCGCGGCCGTGATCGAGGCCGGCGACGCCGAGGGCGTCGACGTGCCCATCGTGGCCTCGAACATGGTCACCGATCCCTCGAATCCCGGCGACGACGCGATCGAGGCGCTGGTGGCCTCCGGGCGCATCGCCACCACGTACCTCCTCGAGGTCGACGGCGGTCCGGCGGTCGGCTTCTTCGGCCTCCTCGGCGAGAACGCCGCCTCGGTCGCGCCCGCCGCAACCCCCGTCACCTTCGGGGATCTCGCCGAGGCGGCCGGCGCCGCCGTGGCGGAGCTCCAGGACGCCGGCGCCGACCTCGTGGTGGCCCTCTCGCACAGCGGGCTCTCAGCCGATCTGCCTGCCTCCGAGGACGTGCTCCTGGCCGAGGCCGTGCCCGACCTCGACGTGATCGTCAGCGGCCACACCCACACGGTGGTGGAGGAGGCGATCCTCGCCGGTGAGCACGACACCGTGATCGTGCAGGCCGGCGCGTACGCCGCCTGGCTCGGGCAGGTCGATCTCGTGCGCGACGACGACGGCTGGGCCCTCGAGTCATACGTGCTGCACCCCGTGCACGACCAGGCCAAGGGCAACGCCGACGTCACGGCCCTCGTGGACGGGCTCGTGGATGCACTGGACGCCGGCCCGCTCGCGGCGCTCGGCACGAGCTACTTCGATCCGGTGGCCGAGGTGCCGGGCGACGTGACCATGGAGGCGTGCACCGAGTCTGGCCTGGGCAACCTCGTCACCGACGCCTTCCGGGCCCGGACCAACGCGATGCGGCCCGACCTGCCGGTGGACTTCGGGTTCGAGTCCCAGGGGGTCATCCGCGACGACCTCCTGGCCGGCGCCACCGGGATCCAGTCCTTCGCCGACGTCTTCCGCGTCCTCCCCCTGGGGTACGGGGCGGACGGCCGGCCCGGCTACGCGCTCGTGGACTTCTGGGTCACGGCCGAGGAGCTGGTGGATACCTGCGAGGTCACGGCGTCCATCTCCCCGGACTACGGCTGCGACTACTTCATCGAGGTGAGCGGCCTGCGCTGCAACCTGGACAGGGAGCGCGCCCAGTTCAACCGGGCCCAGTCCGTGGACCGCTGGACCGGTGATGCGTGGGAGCCGATCCCGATGGGCACCGGCGCGCTCTACCACATCACCGTGGACTCCTACGTCGCGAGCCTCATGGGCGTGCTCGAGGGCCTCACCTACGGCGCGATCGTGGTCACGCCCAAGGACGCCGAGGGCAACCCGATCCCCTCGGTGGCCGCCATGCTCTTCGACGCCGATCCCGACACCGACGGGATCCAGGAGCTCAAGCTCTGGGAGGCGCTCCGCGACTACATGGCGTCCTTCGACGACACCGACAGCGACGGCCTGCCCGATCTCCCGGACCGGTACCTCGGCCCCGAGGGGCGCTACGTGGGCTGGTAGTCCACCCCGCGGGGCGCCGGGCGCCCCGCGGCGGTGGAGGGCTGGGGACG
>JBFYZZ010000201.1:0-3544 GCA_041309225.1 Deltaproteobacteria bacterium
TTGGGCCGCATGGGTACACCCGCCCACCTGGGAGGCCCTCCGACCCCACCGCCGGAAGGCGTGTCCCGTTTCTTCGCCAGGTAGCGACGGCCTTCCCGCGAATCGGGACACGGGCCCACCGATGAGCCCGGGGGAGATCCCTGGGCCCCCCGCCAGGGCGGCCCTCTGGGGGCATCTGGCGCGTGCATGGACCTTCCAGCACATCCCACGGACGGCTACCGGTAGGGGAAGGTGGAATGGGGCGGGTGGTCAACTCCCCGGCCGGCGAGGTCGTCACGCCAGCCCGGCATCGCCTCGACGTCCGGGGACGCACCGGCTAACGAGCAGGCTCTCGATGGCGGAGGAGTCCGCCGACAACCGCCCCCCCACCGACGCGGAGGGCCAATGACTCCTGCGGGCGCGCCCTCGCCGTAGGAGGTTGCTGCAAGGCCGCCCCGGACTCTGATCGACGACCGGAGCCGCCTTGCTGGAGACGTTCACCCTCGCCGCGCTGTGGATGGGCCTTGCCCTCGTCGCGACCGCCCTCGGCTCTCGCCTGAAGGTGTCGCTCGCGCTCATGGAGATCACCGTCGGTGTGCTCGTCGCCGAGGTGGCGCGCCGCACCCTGGGCGTGGACACGCTTGGTGCAGACCGGCCCTGGCTGCGCTTCGTGGCGTCCATGGGCGCCGTGATGCTCACGTTCCTCGCCGGCGCGGAACTGGACCCCTCGGTCATGCGGGTCAAGTGGAAGGAGGTCGGAGTCGTCGGCTTCGTCTCGTTCCTCGCCCCCTTCCTCGCCTGCGCTGCCCTCGCCCGATGGGGCCTCGGGTGGTCTGGACCGTCCAGCCTGCTCGCGGGCATCGCCATGTCCACCACGTCGATGGCCGTCGTGTATGCGATGATGCTGGAGACGGGCTTGAACCGCACCGAGTACGGCAAGGGCATCCTCGGTGCCTGCTTCGTGACAGACCTGGGCACCGTGATCGCGTTGGGCCTCCTCTTCGCCCCGTTCACCTGGCGGACGGCGGTCTTCGCCGCCGGGAGCGTCGCGGCCTGGGTGGCGCTACCGCTGGTCACCCCCATCCTGGCCAACCACTACGCCAACCGGACGGCCGCCTTCCGGACGAAATGGGTGCTGTTCGTGCTCTTCGGCCTGGGTGCACTCGCGATGTGGGCTGGGAGCGAGGCTGTGCTCCCCGCCTACGTCTGCGGGATGGTCCTGGCCCGGGCACTCGGCACGGACGGCGCCTTCATCCGCCGTCTGCGCACGCTCACCATCGGCTTCTTGAGCCCATTCTACTTCCTCCGGGCAGGCTCGCTCGTGTCCCTGCCCGCCCTCGTCGCGGCGCCATTGCTGTTCGGCGCCCTCTTCGCGGGGAAGGTGGGCTCGAAGATCCTGGGCCTCTATCCGGTCGTCGGCGCGTTTCGGAAGGACCGCAGCGAGCGCTGGTACTACACGCTGCTCATGTCCACCGGGCTCACCTTCGGTACGATCTCCGCGCTGTACGGCTACTCCCACGGCATCGTGGACCAGGGGCAGTACTCGGTGCTCGTCGCGGTGGTCATCGGGAGCGCCCTGGTGCCCGCCCTGGTCGCCAATGCCGCCTTCCTGCCGCGTCACCTCCTGGCGGAGGCCGCGGCGGCGAAGCTCGAGGAGGACACCGAAAAGGTCCGGCGGCACGCCGCATCGGTGGCCCTCCACCGCCAGGAACCGATGGAGGAGGGATGATCGCTGGCCGTCCCGCGCAGGACGCACTCGACACCCTGTCCCGCCTCGCGGACGAGGCGGAGGCCTCGCGGGTCGCCGAGGAGGCCCGCGCACTCGCGGAGCGGGTGGCCGAAGGCCGGTTCTTCGTGGCCTGCGTCGGGCAGTTCAAGCGGGGCAAGTCCAGCCTCGTGAACGCGCTCGTCGGGGAGCCCATCCTCCCCGTCGGCGTGGTCCCGGTGACCGCCGTGGTCACTGTGGTCCGCCACGGAGGCGTCCGTGGAGCCCGGGTACGCTTCGCTTCCGGCGAGGCGACGGACGTCGACCCCGGCTCCCTCCCGTCGTTCGTCACCGAGGCCCAGAACCCCGAGAACGCGAAGGGTGTGGCGGGCGTGGAGGTCTTCCTTCCCCACCCGCTCCTGGCGTCCGGCCTGTGCCTCGTGGACACCCCGGGCATCGGCTCGGTCTTCACGGGGAACACGGCCACGACCCGGGCCTTCGTACCCCAGGTGGACGCGGCCCTCGTCGTGCTCGGGGCCGACCCGCCCATCTCGGCGGAAGAACTGGACCTCGTAGCCGAGGTCGCCCGGCAGGTGGGCGACGCCCTGGTCCTGGCCTGCAACAAGGCCGACCGGCTGCCCGAGCCTGAGGCCCGCGAAGCCGCCGCCTTCGCCCGGGATGTGCTCACCCGACGCCTGGGACGCGATCCAGGGCCTGCGCTCCTCGTGAGCGCCACCGAGCGGCAGGCGGGTATCGGCCCGCCGCGCGACTGGCCCACTCTGGAAACCGAACTCGCAGACCTGGCCGTGCGTTCGGGCCGATTGCTGGTCCAGGCCGCCGCGACGCGGGGTCTCCACCGCCTCGCTTCCCGCCTCGGCGCCGACCTCGCCGCCCGGCGGGCTGCGCTGATCCGTCCCATCCAGGAGACGGAGGCCCATGTGGCGGCGCTCGCGCGGTGCGTCGAAGATGCGGTCACCGCGACGGGCGACCTCGAACCCCTGTTCGTGGCGGAGCAGCAGCGGCTCGCCCGTGAGTTCGAGCGGCAGAAGGAGGCGTTCCTCGCGCGGGCCGTCTGTGTGGCGAGGGAGGAGCTGGCCCGGGCGCTCCGGGCGCCCGAACGCGCCGTGCTTCCCGCCCGACGCCTCCACCCCGCCGCCGAGGACGCGGCCCGGGAAATCTCCGAGCGGTGGCTGGACGCCTGGCTCGCCGAGGCCCGGCCGCTCTGCGAGGGCCTCTACCTCAAGGCCACGAACCGGTTCACCGCCATCGCCGACGGCTTCCTGGAGCGGCTCGCCTCCGGGGGGGACGCCGCCCTTGCCGGCCTCCCCCGCGCCCTGGAGCCCGAAACCGGGTTCCGCGCCCGGACCGGGCTCTTCTACACGAGCATCATGACCCTCACCGGGCAGGGGCCATGGGGCTGGCTGCTCGCCTGCCTGCGCGACCGGGGGGCGACGCTCGCTGCCGTGGAACGCAAAGTCGGCGCCTACCTGGAGCGGCTGCTCCGCTCCAACGCCAGCCGCATCGAACACGACTTCAACGACCGGGTGCGCGAGAGCCACCGCCGGGTCCTGCGCCAGGTTCGCGACCTCCTCACGGACGTGCAGGTGTCCGGCGACGAGGCCCTGGCCCGCGCCCGGCGGTTCCACGACGAGGGATCGCGTGCCGTGGAGGCCGAGATCGCCCGCATCGACAGCCTGACCCGCATGCTCGACGGGCTCCGGCCCGCCGAACCCCCATCCCCACGAGGAGAACGACCATGAGCCGCATCGTTTCCGTTCACGCACGCGAGATCCTGGACTCCCGCGGCAATCCCACCGTCGAGGTGGACGTCGTCCTGGAGGACGGCAGCCAGGGCCGCGC
>JBFYZZ010000202.1:0-13193 GCA_041309225.1 Deltaproteobacteria bacterium
CTGGGCCACGGGTGAGATCACGCCCCGGCCCTGCGGGATGTACGGCGGGCTGCACGTGACCACGTCCCACGCCTCGGCTTCGGGCAGCACGCCGGGATCCCGGAGGTCACCCAGCCGGGCCTCCACCCGGTCCTCGAGCCCGATGAGCGCCACCGTGCGCATCGCCAGCCGATGGCTCACCTCCTGGGCCTCGACCATGACGAGGCGGGCGGCGGGATCGGCCCGCCAGAGCACCATCAGGCCCACGGAGCCGATGCCCGCCCCGAGGTCGAGCAGGCGGAGCGGGCCGGCGGGCAGGTCCCGGGCCGCTGCCCAGGCGCACAAGAGGTCGTCGGTGGAGAACCGGTGGCCGCGGCGAAGCTGCAGGATCCGCCAGGAGCCGGCGAGCACGTCGCACGTCTCGTCCGGGCCGGGGGCGAGGCCCATGCCACCCTCAGGGGGCCGGGACGGCCCCGGCCTCGACCCCGGGCGGGCCGGGCTCCGCGGGTGGAGCCTCCTCGGCCGCCGGGGGTGGCGCCACCTGCTGCCCGTCCACGACCAGAGCGGCGTTACCCGGCATCTTCGAGGCGTCCTGGACACAGGTCCGCTCGGCGTTGCCCAGCACCTTCACCCCCGGATCGAGGGCGACCACCGCGTGCGAGACGCCCACGGACACGAAGCCCTCGGCGCAGGGCGGGGGCTCGCACAGGGCCCGGAAGGTGTCACCGTCCACGGCCATGCGGGCCGCGCAACGCGTGGTGTAGACCGCGCCCCAGCCCATGGCGTAGTCGAACTGGTTGTTGCACCCCGCCAGGAAGGCGAGGGCGGCGAGGGTGAGGCGCATCCGACCTCCCGCGATCAGGGGTTGGCGAGGGCGCAGACGACGGCGTCTTCCAGGACCGGGAGGAGCCCGCCCACCACGTCGCAGAGCCGGCCGGGCAGCACCACGCCCGCGGCCCGGCGGTGCCCTCCGCCGTTCTCGTCGAGGCGCCAGGCCAGTGAACAGACGTCGACCTCCCCGCGGGAACGGAGGGAGAGCTTGACCTCCCGGCCCGCGTCCCGGCGCCGTTCCACCGCCAGGACCGCCACCTCCACGCCCTCGACGTAGAGCAGCACGTCCACGATCCGATCCAGGTCCATGAGGACGCCGCCGACGCCCTCCATCAGCTCCACGGCGATCGTGCCCACCACCAACCGTCCGCCGGCGTGCCACGTGGCCCCCTCGAGTACGCGGCCGAGCAGCTGGATGCCCGGCCTCCGGCGCTCCCAGATGGTGCGGACGACGATGGACGTGTGGTCCACGCCGTGCTCGAGCAGGTCGGCGGCGAGGCGGAAGGTCTCGGACGTGGTGTTGGCGTGGCAGAAGCCCCCGGTATCGTAGACGATCCCCACGTAGATCAGCCGTGCGAAGGCGAGATCCGTGGGCAGGGCCCACACACGCCTGAGCTCCTCCACCATCTGGCAGGTGCTGCCGGCACCGACATCGATGAGCGCCAGTTCGTAGCCATCGGGCGTGGTGCTCTGGTGGTGGTCGACGACCACGCGGACGGGGCTCGCCGTCCACGCCTCGTGCACGCCCGAGGCGAGACGGCGGCGGTCGCCGTCGAGCACCACGGCCACGTCGTAGGGTCCCTGCACGGCCGCCGGATCGAGCATCCGGTCCGCTCCGGGCAGGTCGGCGTACCGCCCGCCGGGGAGGCCCGCCACGTCCACCTGGGGCACGCCCAGGGCCTCGGCGAGTCGAGCCAGGGCGAGGCACGCCCCGACGCTGTCGCCGTCGACGTCCACGGGCCCGGTGAGCAGGACGCGCCCGGCGGTCCGAAGGGCGTCCCGCAACCGCTCCACATCGCGCGCGTCGAGGAGGCTCATGGGTGGGCAGGCTCCAGGAAAAGGTGTCCCTTTAACGGGTGGGCGCACCATCGCCCTCCCGCCTCCGCCCATCGTGTGGACGTCCGCCCGTGTCCCGGATAGGCTCCATGCCTTCAATCCGGCTTCCAAGGATGGGAAACCCAAAGTGACCTCCCGCAGCTCCCCCCCGCAGTCCCCCGACGTCCCGGGCGACGACCCTGTACGCGGAATCGCCGAGGCCGCCCCCGCCGAGGCCGCCCCCGCCGAGGGTCCCGACACCGGCGGGCCCACCCCACCCGACGTCGGGGAGTCCAGCGATACCGACGAGGAGGACACCAGCAGCCAGGACCTCGAGGAGGAGAGCAGCAGCGACCTCGTCCCGGCCGTCGAGCCGGAGGCGCCCGGGCTCCCTCCCCCCTCGGGCGCCGACTACGTGTCGGACCGCACCTTCCGGGACTTCCCTCTCTCCGAGGAGGTCCTCAAGGCGCTCGACGACCTCCAGTACCGCATCGCCACCCCCGTCCAGGCCGCGGTCATCGAGCCCGCGCTCGCGGGGCGCGACCTCGTGGTCCGGGCCAAGACCGGGACGGGCAAGACCGCCGCGTTCGCCATTCCCCTGATCGAGCGCCTCGCCGGCGCGGAGCGCGCGCCCCGGATCCTGGTGCTCGCACCCACTCGGGAGCTGGCGCTCCAGGTCGCCGAGGAGTGCGCCGGCGTGGCCCGCTACAAGGACGTCCGGGTCGGCGCCCTCTACGGCGGCGTGCCGATCGGGCCCCAGGTCCGCGCGCTCGAGGAGGGCGTCGAGATCGTGGTGGGCACGCCCGGCCGGGTACTCGACCACCTGAGGCGCGGCACCCTCGACCTCGGCGGTGTCCGGACCGCCGTCCTCGACGAGGCCGACGAGATGCTCTCCATGGGCTTCCTCGAGGACGTGACCGCCATCCTCGACCGCCTCCCCAAGGGCCTCCAGGTGCTCCTGCTGTCCGCGACCGTGGATCCGCGGCTGGCCCAGGTCGTCCGGAAGTACCTGCACGATCCCGAGCACGTGATGCTCTCCACCGACACCGACAAGGTGGAGGGGATCCGCCACGTGCTCTACGAGACGAGCCCCGACGTGCACCGGGCCCGCTCCCTCCTCGCGGTCATCGAGAAGGAGGATCCGTCCTCCGCCCTCGTCTTCGTGAACACGCGCGAAGACGCCACCACGGTCGCCACCTTCCTCCACCGCCAGGGCCTCGACGCCGAGGCGATCTCCGGGAGCCTCCCGCAGCCCCAGCGCGAGCGCGTGCTGGGCCGGTTGAAGCGCGGCGAGCTCCAGTTCCTGGTGGCCACCGACGTGGCGGCGCGCGGCATCGACGTCTCGGGCCTGTCCCACGTCATCCAGTACGCCCTGCCCGAGGATCCCGCGGTCTACCTGCACCGCAGCGGCCGGACGGGGCGCCTCGGTCGGTCGGGCGTGGCCGTGGCCCTGGCCGGCGGTCCCGATCTGGCCACCCGCACGGTGCTGGAGCGGCGATACGGCATCGCCTTCGACGTGCGGCCCATGCCCAGCGAGGAGGAGGCCGCCACCCTGCGCCTCCAGCACCAGGCCCGCCAACTGGCGGAGGCGGCCGAGCTCACCGCCTTCGAGGGATACCTGGGCACGGTCCGCGCCTTGCGGGACCACCCCGACGGTGACCGCCTCCTGGCCGTGGCCCTGCGCGCGTTCTTCCTGTGGGACCGCACCCGCCGGGCGAGGGGGGTCGAACCGGCGGCCGAGCCGGCCGGGGACCCGGAAACCGCTTCCGACGTCCCCCCCGCGCCCGATGGCCGGGGACGTCGCCGGCAGCGCCATCCCCGCCGGGGCCGCCGCCGCGGCTAGCCCGCGTTGCCCCTCGCCGGGGCTCCGAATACTGGAAGCCTGCGCCCTCTTCCAGCCTCGAGGAGACCAGGTCATGCGGATTCCCCATCCCTCCCGCCTCGCCCTCGTCCTCGCGGTCGCGTACCTGGCCGCCGCACCCATTGCCGCCCAGGACGACGAGGACGGTCGTCCCAGCCTCGGGGGAGAGGAGCCCGAGCGCGGGGGACTGCTCGACATCGACATCGACATCGGCGATCTGGCCGCCACCAAGGGCGACCAGCAGTCGCTCTCCTACGAGGGGCAGGTGCAGCACAACGCGCCCCACTACAAGCCGGGCACGCCGGTCACGATCACCCACGCCCGCGGCAACGTGTCCGTGCGCTGCACCGACTCCACCGGCCTGCAGGCCCGCATCCAGTACGTGGTCTACGGCAACAGCGAGGACACCATGAAGCGGGTGGGCGACTCGGTGGGCCTCAAGACCTACGCCAGCACCCAGAACGCCACGGTCACCTCCAACCTGCCGGCCCTCCGGCCCGGCGTGGACCGCGTGGACACCCCCCTCGTGGTCAACCTGCCCCGCGACGCGAGGGTCATCGTCACCGCGAGCGACGGCTGGATCCAGGTCATGGGATGCACCGGCACGGTGAAGGCGACGGCGCGCAAGGGCGGCGTCTTCGCCGCGGGGACCTACGCCTCGTTCGACGCGACCTCCTCCACCGGGAACGTCGAGATCGAGCTGTCCAACGAGTCCGTCATCACCGCGGCCAGCCGCGCCAGCGCCCCCGCGGGCGACGTGGTCCTCCGGATGCCCCTCACCCAGAAGGGCACGCTGACGGCCACGGCCTCGGACGTGCGCGTGGCCCACATGGTCTCGGGCGTGAACTCCCCCACGCGGGTGCAGGGCACGCTCGTGGACAAGGGCCCCACCATCACCCTCTCCGCCAAGGGGAAGGTGGAGGTCACGGCCCCCCGGTAGGATCGTCCTGGCAGCCGCGTACCTCCTCGAGCCGCCAGATCCGCGCCACCTGGACCTTGACGCCGTTCCCGACGAGCCGGGCATGACAGGCCAGGCGGACGGCCGGATCCCGATCGGGACCGAGTGCCCTGACGAGGAGCTCCTCCTCGACCGGGCTGGGCGGCCGGAGTGCATCCGCGCCCTCGAGGATCCGCACGCGGCAGTCGCCGCAGGAGCCGTCCGGGCACGGTGTGTGGATGGGCGTCTCCAGGAGCTGGGAGGCCATGTGGAGCGTGTAGGCCGGCTCGGTGGGCACGCGCTGCTCGGTGCCGTCAGGCAGGACGAACGTGACCTCGATCCGCTCGATCTCGGGGGGGGCCTGGCCCAGCCAGCGCCCGACCTGCTTCTTCACACGGTCCCGGAGGTGCCAGCGCGTCATCCCTGCCTCCTTCCTTCCTCGGCCTCGGGGGTCGGTTCGGCGGTGTCCCGCTCCTGGGCGACCAGCCGGCCGACCACGTACTCGAACGCCTCGTCCACCGTATCCGAGACGTGCACGAGGTCGAGGTCCGGAGCGGAGATGAGCCCCCACTCCACCATGAGATCGAGGTCCAGGACGCGCGCCCAGTAGTCGGAGCCGTACAGGACGAGCGGCACCTGCCGGGCCGACTTCCCGGTCTGCCGGAGGGTGAGGTTCTCGGCCAGCTCGTCGAAGGTGCCGAATCCTCCGGGAAAGGCCACGAGGGCCTTGGCCAGCGACACGAACCAGTACTTCCGCATGAAGAAGTAGTGGAACTCGAAGGCGAGCTCCTCCGTGACGTACTGGTTGATCCGCTCCTCGAAGGGCAGCGAGATGCCCAGGCCGACGCTGCGTCCTCCCTCCACGTCGGACGCACCGCGGTTGGCCGCCTCCATCACCCCCGGGCCGCCGCCCGAGCAGACGAGGTACCGGGGGGCCGCGGGGGGCCGGTCGAGGCTCCACCGCGTGAGCCGGCGGGCGAGGATCCGGGCGTCGTCGTAGAAGCGTGAGAGCCGGACCCGGGCCTCGGCCCGCGCCAGGGCCTCCTCGGCCCGGGCGCGCTCCTCGGGCAGGCCCGCACGAGCCACCTCCTCGCGCGCCTGGGTGGCGCGCAGCGTGGCCACCTCGCCCGGGAGCGCGCGGGCGGAGCCGAACAGGACCACCGTCCGGTCCACCCCCAGGCGCTCGAACCGGTCCCGCGGCTCCTCGTACTCGCACAGGATGCGGATGGCGCGGGCGGTGTCGCTGTTGAGGAACGCTCGGTTGTTGTAGGCCTTGGGTGCAGGCATGTGCGTGGGTTCCGGAGCGGGGGAGCCCGAGCCGCCGGGGCGCTCCGGCGGCCGGCCGGGTGGCACCGCAGGCCCGGTCCGGCACCGGGGGTTAACACGGGCCCGCCGGAAGGCTCAGGATCGTTCCAGGGCTCCTCCCCCCGGGAGAGGCGCATGCTCCCCGACGTCCGCCGTCGCGGATCCCCCCCCCTCCGCGCCGCCCTGGCGGTGCTGGGCGTGGCGTGCTCGCACTCCGCACCCGGCGAGCCGCCGTCCGCCACCGAGGTCGTCGCCCGCGCCCTGCCCAGCGTGGTCCTCCTCGTGAACCACCACTGCGATCGGCCCGTCACCTACGGCGCCGGCACCCTGATCGACGATCACGGCCTGGTGCTCACCAACCTCCATGTCGTGGAGGGCGCGGAGCGGCTGGGCGCCTGGCTCCACGAGCCGACCCGGACCACCTTCTCCCCCCTCGACGGCGGGCTCGAGCGCTTCCTGTTCGAGTATCAGGGCCACGAGATCCCGGTCCACCGCGTCCGCACCGATCCGATCCTCGACCTGGCCCTCGTGCGCATCGACGCGGACACCTCGGCCTGGCCTACTCTCTCGATCCGGGAGGATCCGCTCCGGCCGGGCGAGCCGGTCTACGCGCTGGGCCACCCCTACCAGGCGGCCTGGTCGTTCACGGCCGGCGTGGTGAGCGCGCTCCCGCAGGGGCACATCCAGCACGACGCGGCGGTCAACATCGGCAACTCGGGCGGTCCGCTGGTCGATGCCGAGGGGCGCCTCGCGGGCGTGAACACCCTCAAGATCCTTGGTGACGCCGAGGGTCTCGCCTTCGCCCGACCCATCGGTCTCGCCCGACCGCTGCTCGAGCGGGCCGGGCCGCCGGTGACCCTCGACCTCTCCGATCCCGCCGTCGCCCTCGTGTCCTGCGAACGGTCCGCCGAGCTCGCCCCCGCCGTCACCCTCGACTGCATCGACTGGCGCGAGTTCCACACCCTGCAGGCGCAGGCCTGGGCCGAGGCGCTCGCCCTGGTGGACCCCCCCCCCGAGGTGGCCGCCACCGCCACCGAACTCCTCGAGCAGGGGGGTTGGACCACCTTCCTCGCCGACTTCCAGGCCCAGGTCCTGGCGTTCTGGTCCGCGGTCGAGCCCCTCCCGCCCGGCCCGGCCTGGCCCCTGGACCTGTCCTCGGCCTGGCCCTCGTCCGCGGTCCGGGAGGCCCACGTCGCAGCCCGCGGCGTCGCGGGGCGACTCAAGGACCAGCTCGAGGCCGGCAGGGCGGCCCACCGCGCCTTCGAGGTGAGGATCCGCGAGCGTAACGGGCTCCTCGTGAACCTCATCGACGATCCGATGGCCTACCGCCTGGCCCGGCAGCGGGGCCTCCGGGTGGAGGAGGTCCTCCACCCCGTGCCCGACCTCGCGCTGGTGCGGGCCAGCGGCCGCAATCCCGACGGGAGCGTCTTCGGCTACGTGGAATGCTGGGAGCGCCGGGAGGGCCTCTGGAGGCAGCACATCCTCTGCATCGAAGAGGATCTCGCCCTCCTCCCGCCGACCTGGCCGCTCCCGTTGTCGGACGCCGCCGCCATCCGGAGCGACGAGGCCCGGATCCTGGCCCGCTCGCTGGCCGGGATCCCGCGTGCCTCGCCCGAGCCCGCCTGCGTGGTCGAGCCGTCCACGGCCGCGCCGGCCCTGCCCCTGACCATGGGCCGGTAGCGATCCGCGCGTCCCCCGGTGTCGGAACCGGCGAACCTGCCCGGCGCCGCACGGGCCGTACCCCCGGCGTGCGTCCGACCCGATCCGGAGACCCTCATGCGCAGCGTGTCCCTCGCCCTCCTCCTCCCCCTCCAGGCCTGCATCCTCTACGACGGCGACTGTCCCGGCGGTGGCGCCTGCTGGGACGATTCCGGCGACGCGGACACCGGCGGCGACGGGCCCGGCCCCGACGACAGCGGCCTGCCCGACGACGACACCGGCCACGAGCCGCCTCCCTGGGCTTTCGTGCTGATGCCCGCCGAGGCCGAGGCGGGCGAGACGTTCATCGCGTCCCTCCGGTTCGAGGGCGAGGCGGCGCCCGCCTGCGAGGACGTCGCGTCCGTCGAGTTCTTTGGAGACGTGGAGATCCTGGCGCAGGACGTCCGTTCCTGGGAGGTCCTCCTCGCGCTGGCCATCCCCGCGGAGGCTCCCGCGGGCACCGCGGACGTCCTGGTCCGGTTCCAGGGCGCGACCGCCGCCTGGGGCGAGGACGTCCTGGCCATCTGGCCCGCCGCCTCCGGTCACGAGGCCGGCCCGTCCGACGACGGATCGGACCCCTGCGACGAGTGACGGCGGAGCGGCCGGAGGAAGCGGTGAACGGATCCGCGGTCTCGACCGTCCACGCGGTGCTCCGTCCCGGGTGGACGCCGGCGCCCGCGCCGGTCATGCTGCCGACCCGGGAGGAGTCCGGAGGCCCATGCCGTTCGACGTCGCGGATCTCTACCGCCGCTACGGCGACCTCGTCCTCGGCCGGTGCCGCACACTCCTGCGCGACGAGGCCGAGGCCCGTGACACCTGCCAGGAGGTCTTCCTCCGGATGCACCGCTACCGCGAGCGCTTCCGTGGCGAGGCCGCCCCTTCGACCTACCTGTTCCACGTGACCACCACGACCTGCCTGAACCGTCTCCGCTCGCGTCGGCGCCGCCCGGAGGACCCCGTCGCCGAGCCCGTGGAGCCCGTCGCGCCCAACGACACGCTGCTCGACGACCTCGCGATCCGGGACCTGGTCCGCCGCCTGCTCGCCAGCGCCGACGAGCGGACCCGCCTCTGCGTGCTCTACCACTGCGCCGACGGCATGACCTGCGAGGAGGTGGGCGCCCTCCTCGGCGTGTCGGCGGCCGCCGTCCGCAAGCGCATCGCGGTGTTCCGCGACTCGCTGCGCAGCGCCCCCCCCGCATGGCTTCCGGAACTCCTGCCGTGACCGACCACGTCTCCACCCCCGCACTGCACCGGTACCGCCTCGGGGAGTCGGATCCGGCCGAGCGCGAGTCCATCCGTCGCCACCTGGACGCCTGTCCCCGCTGCGCCAAGCGCCTCCGCCTGCAGGAGGCCGCCCGCGAGGCGTTCGTCCTCGAGCCGGTCCCGCCACCCCTCCGGGGCGGCCCCCCCGCTCGGCAACGGTTCCTTCCCTGGGCGATCCCGGCCCTGGTCGCCGCGGCCGCCGTGGTCCTCGTGGTCCTCCTCCCACAGGGGGGGCCAGGCTCCTCCCGGCCCGGGGAGATCCGGACCAAGGGCGAGCTCACCGCCATGGAGGTGGTGGCGGAGCGGGCCGACGGGCCCGTGGTCCTGGCCCCCGGGGCGCGCGTCGTCCCGGGCGATCGCCTCCAGATCCGCTTCGATCCGGGTCCCTACCCCTGGGCCGCCTTCGCCGGGCAGGACGGGAGCGGCGCCATCGAGGTGTTCCGGGTCCTCGGCGTCGAGCCGGGTCCGCTGCGCCCCGCCCCGTTCGCCCTCGAGCTCGACGACACTCCGGGCGACGAGCAGCTCTTCGTGATCTTCGCCGATGCACCTCCGGATCCTGAGTGGCTCGTGGAGGTGCTGGAGGCCGGGGGAAGCGCGGGGAACGCCGTGGTGACCAGCATCCGGCTCCGCAAGGACACCCGTCGATGACGCCGCTCCCGCTCCTCGCGCTCCCGCTCCTCGCCCTGGCCGGGGCACCGGCGGCCCGGGCGGATACCTGGCGGCACGCGCTGATCGTCGGCGCCAACGACGGAGGTTCGGGCCTCGAACCCCTCAAGTACGCCGAGCAGGACGCACGGCGCTTCTCCGACCTCGTCGTCGAACTCGGAGGGTTCGGCGCCGAGGACGTCACCGTGCTCTACGCGCCGGGGCGCGACCTCCTCCTCGCGGCGCTCGCCGAGCACGCGCGCGTGGCCGCGGACCACCCCGATGACCTCTTCATCCTCTTCTACTCGGGTCATGCCGACGCCCGGGGCCTGCGCCTGCGGGACGAGGTGGTGCGCTTCGAGGAGCTCAAGGAGGTACTCCGGTCCATCCGGGCCGAGGTGCGCGTGGGCATCCTCGACGCGTGCCGATCCGGGGCCATCGTGCGGCTCAAGGGCGCCCGCCTGACCGCCCCCTTCCTGCTCGACGAGGGCCCGGTCACCGAGGGGGAGGCCTGGCTCACCTCGGCCACCGCCGACGAGGCCGCCCAGGAGTCGGACCTGATCCAGGGGTCCTTCTTCACGCACTACCTGCTCTCGGGCCTGCGCGGGGCGGCCGACGTGGACGACGGTCGCGTGTCCCTCGACGAGGCCTACCGGTACGCCTACCAGCGGACCGTCGCCCGCACGGGCGGGACCGAGGGCGGCACCCAGCACCCCACCTACGACTACCGCCTTCAGGGTCGGGGCGACCTGGTGCTCACCGAGGTGGGACGCGGGCTCGCGCGGATCACCATCGCGGAGGGCGTGGCGGGGGAGATCACGGTGCTGCGCCTCCCGGACCGCGTGCCGGTCGCCGAGGTGGCCAAGCCCGCCACCAACGCCGTGGTGCTCGCCCTGGCCCCGGGCCGGTACCTGCTGCGCCTGCGCAACGAGCAGGGGCTGCAGGAGTCCGTCGTGACGTTGTCCGAGGGGACCATGCCCACGGTCTCGGCGTTCGGCACTCCGACACGGCCCGAGCTCGCCCGCCTCAAGGGCCTCGACGAGCTCAAGAGCAACCTCGCGGACCTGGTGGACGAGGGGGGACGGACCCTCTCGGCGCTCGACCTGCGCCACTCGCCCTGGATCGCGGGGGGTGCCAGCGCCCTGGTGCCCGGCGCCGGCCAGGCCTACAACGGGCAGTGGGTGAAGGGGGCCCTCCTGTTCGGGGGCACCACGGCCCTCGTCGGCGGGGGCCTGCTCTGGCGCGGGGAGACCGAGGCCTCCAGCGGATCGCTGACGGGGCCGAACCTCGCCACGCTCCTCGGGATGACGCTCTACGGCTACTCCATCGCCGATGCGGCCTGGCAGGTGCGGCGGCGGGAGGACGTCCGGCCGCGGACCGGCATCGTGGTCTCCACGGAGACGTCGTGGGGCAGCGGCGAGGGCACAGGCGACTGGCCGGCCGCGACGGGGATCGGTGTGGACTGGATCATCCAGCCCGGATTCTCCCTCGGCCTCGACCGGACCGGCGTCCTCACGGAGGAGGACGGCGACCGCGTGTTCGGCACCGGTGGCCGCATGACGCTCGGTCTCGACAACGGCGATCGGTTCCGGCCCGGGGTCTTCCTGGCCGTGGGAATGCGCGCGGGTGGGGGCGACGGCGTGCGCCCCGTGGTGGGGGCCGGGGCCCACCTGCGGTGGTACCTGACCCCGCGTTTCCTGTGCTCCCTCGAACTGCGCGAGGAGCTCGACGGCAGCGAGGCGGACCTCCTCCTCGGCGGCGGCCTCGGGGTCCACCTGTTCTGAGGCTGGCGTCAGAGGTCGGGCTTGCGGCGCGCGAGGGTCGGCACGAGCGCGTCGAGGAGCCTGGAGGTCCGCGGGCAGACACCCCTCACCGCCTGCTGGAGGGCGTAGGCGGCGGTGGCGGATTGCAGGCGCTGGACGAGCCGGACGAAGAGGGCGTCCGGGTCGGGCCCCCACACGCCGGCGAGGCGCGCCGCGAGGGAGAGGGCGGTGCCGGGATCGGTCTCCATGGCCGCGGCGGCGGCCTGGAGGGCCAGGTCCACCATGTCCGCGGCCAGGAGTGCCGCGGCCGGTTCGGCCCGGCCCGTCTCGCGCGCGATCTCCAGGAGGGCGTCGAGGTGGCCCGAGGCTGCGTGGGCGCGGCAGGTGCGATCGAACGTGGGGTGCGGCACCGCGGCCCGCAGGGCGACGAGGCCGGGCACACCGCCGACGACGCTGTCGGAGAGCGCGACGAGCCACGAGGCCGCGGGGTGGCGGGTGGCGGCCACCTCCAGGACCTCGGCCGAGGCCTCGCCCGCCACGACCGCCAGCCGCCGGTAGAGGCTGCCCACGGGCAGGTGGCACTCGAGCACGTCGATCACGGCCAGGGCCGCCCGCACGGCGTTCGGTCCGCCCGGGGCCCGCGCACCCACCGCGATCTCCGCCAGGGCGAGGGGCTCCCGTTCGGCGAGGGCCCGGAAGAGCGGGCCCAGGTCCCAGCCCGCCTCGGCGCCGCGCACCGCCACGTCGCGGACGAGGTCGAGGTCCCCGCGCGGGTCGATTCCCGACAGCTCTCCCCGGAGGACGGCCTCCTCCCACGCGGCGAACCAGGGCGTCTCGGTCACGGCGGCACCCGGACCCCGCACGCCACCGCCCAGCCCAGGCCCTTCGTCGGGAGCACGACCCCCGATCGGGCTGCGCCGATGTACGTGCCGGTGTCCTCCTTGAGGGCGAGCAGGCCGGGCGGCCGCTCGGGGATCCCCTCGATCGTGAACAGGGGGTGATCGGGGGGGAGCAGGGACTGGGCGCGCTCCTCCAGGATCCGGTACACGGCCACGAGGCCGGTGCCCGCCAGCACCGTGCCGCGTGCGTCGGAGGCGAGGAACAGCGCCGCGAGGTCGAGGCCGCGCGCCGGTCCGAGCTCGCTGCGGTCGATGGATTTCAGGATCTCCCACGCCGAGCGCAGGACCCCGTTCCGGTCGTTGCCCTCGACATCCTGGAGCGCGAGGCGGATGCGCTGCGCTGCGCACCAGCCCACCTCGGGCTCGGCCGTGGTGGCTACGGATCCGGCCACGTGGAGGGTCGCCCGTGCGAGCTCCACGACGTGGCGGAAGTGCCCGCTGAACGGGTGCCAGCCGGGACCGCCGAGCAGGAGTGCCCGGGGCAGGCGGGGCTGCTGGGGCGCGTCCACGCTGGACCGCTACTCCCGGAAGCTGCCCTCGGTGGCGTCCGCCTTGCCGAAGTAGGGGTTGGAAACCGAGGTCTCCTTCTGCAGCCAGTTGGCGTTGGCCTTGGGGCTGAACACGACGGCCACCTGCTGGGTGCCGCCGCGGTTGGCCTTGGCCAGCGTGACGATCTTGTCGGACAGGTTGCCGAAGTGGCCACGGATCTGGGTCAGATCGCCGGTCTTGAACTGGTCGGCGAGGTTGGCGATCTGCTGGGCGAGGGCGCGATTCTCGGCGGACAGCGAGCCGTCCTTGGCAGCGGCGAGGGCGGCGCCGCGGATCGCGGTGGCTTCGGCGCGGGAGCGGCCCAGGTCGTCGGCGACGAGGGCGGAGTGCAGGTCCAGGTACTCGTTGACCATGCGGTTGGCCCGGTGCACGCCGCAGCAGGGAAATGCGACCTGGTCGAAGGTGAGCTCGGGCGGAGGCGGGGGGAC
>JBFYZZ010000203.1:0-12948 GCA_041309225.1 Deltaproteobacteria bacterium
GCGCGAGAAGGCCGTGGTGCGCCTCGAGGCGCTGACCTCCCCGGGCCTCCCCCCCGACCTCGCGGTGGAGGTGGCCGCCGAGTACGTCGAGACCCTGGAGTACGAGGCCCGTGAGCGGCTCGGGCTGCCGGCCCTCGAGGCCGTGGAACCGCTCCTGGAGGCGGCGCCGGGCCGGGTCCGTGCCCGGTACCACCAGGCGCGGGCCTCGCTCCTGCTCCACCTCGGACGGAGCGGCCCGGCCGAGGCGGAGGCGCGCGAGGCCCTCCAGGCGGCCGAGGCCGAGCCGCGCCGGGTGGACGCGCTCCTCCTCCTGGGCCGGAGCCTGGAGGGTCACGACGTCGAGGCGGCGCTCGCCACCCTCGACGAGGCCCGCCGGCGAGCCGAGGCGGCCGGCTACCGTTCCGCCCAGGCCGAGGCGCTGGCTGCTTCCGCCCGGATCCTCGGCGTGCGCGGGCGGTTCGAGGAGGGCATCCAGGCCGCCCTGGAGGCCGAGCGGGTCGCGCTCGCCGTCGGCTTCGAGAGCCTGACCCCCCTGTGCCGCAACGCCCGGGCCGAGTGCCTGCGGTTCCGGGGCGACGTGGAGGCCGCCGAGGTGCTCTACTGGGAGGGTCGGGGCTGGGCGGTGGCCATGGGCCAGCGCGCCCGCACCTACGCCTTCGACCTCAACCTCGCCATCTGCGCGCTCCTGAGGGGCGACCTGCCCGGCCTGGAGGGGCGCCTCGAGGTCATCCGCCACGAGGCGGATCCCCGGTGGGAGCCGTATGCGCCCGCGGTCGCCGCCCTCGAGGCCGCGAGGGCGCTGCTGGGCCGCGGCGGGGTCGAGGCGCTGCGCGCGGTCCCGCTCGCCCGCCTCCTCGACGAGGGCCTCGACGGGGCCTTCCTCGCCACCGTCCTGGCCATCCTCGCCCGGGAGAGGGGCCTCCACGCGGACGCCGCCCGCATCGAGGAGGTCGTCGCCGAGTCCCTGGCGTCGCGCGGCCTGGATCCCACGCGCCTCGAGCCCATGATGGAGCGCTGGCAGACGGCGCGGGGGGGGTAGGCGACCGCGCCTCACGCCGGTCCGGTCCCTTGCGCAGGGGTTGCACCTTGATTTGACATCCAGCGGTTCGTGGTACAGTCGACCCCGATCCAACCGGAAATGAGGTCGGTATGAAGAAGTACGTGGCCGAGTGCTTCGGCACGTTCTGGCTGGTCCTCGGCGGGTGCGGAAGCGCCGTGCTGGCGGCCAGGTTCTCCGCCACCCTGGGGGATACCACCGTCGTCAACCTCGGGATCGGCCTGGTCGGCGTCGCGCTGGCCTTCGGCCTGACCGTGCTCACCATGGCCTACGCCATCGGCCACATCAGTGGCTGCCACCTCAACCCCGCCGTCTCGATCGGGCTCTGGGCCGGCGGCCGCTTCCCGGCGAAGGAACTCCTCCCCTACATCGTGGCCCAGGTCGTGGGCGGCATCGTGGCGGGCGCGATCCTCTACGGGATCGCGAGCGGACGGGCCGGCTTCGACGTGCACGCCGGGTTCGCGTCCAACGGGTACGGCGCGCACTCGCCGGACGGGTACGGCCTCGGGGCGGCGCTCCTGACCGAGATCGTCATGACGATGATGTTCCTGATCGTCATCCTGGGGGCGACCGACAAGCGTGCCCCCGCAGGCCACGCGCCCATCGCGATCGGCCTCGCGCTCACCCTCATCCACCTGATCAGCATCCCGGTCACCAACACCTCCGTGAACCCCGCGCGCAGCACCGGCGTGGCGATCTTCGCCGGCGGCTGGGCGATGGGCCAGCTCTGGCTGTTCTGGGTGGCCCCCATCGTGGGCGCCCTCCTCGGCGCCGCCATCTACCGGTTCGTCGGGTCCTCCGAGGACTGAACCCTCTTTCGCCTCTCCCCCCCCATCCTCTGACCATGAGGTGACGGCCATGCTGTATGCTCTCCTCCTCGTCCCCCTCGCCCTCGGCGAGGAGTCCGAGTTCGTGAAGCCCGAGGACGCGGGCCAGAAGTTCGAGAAGCCCGAGACCCATCTCTCGGCCGAGCTGGGCGGCGCCTGGGCCACGGGCAACGCCGACTACTACACGGTCAACGGGAAGGTCGACGGATCCCACCGGGCGGGCCGGAACCAGGTCACGCTCGGGACGGGGATCAACATGGGTCGCGGCCTCCTCGACGCCGACGGCGACGGGCGCCTCTCCGAGGCCGAGCGCCAGGTCGAGCGCGTCGAGATCGCCCGCAAGTACTGGGGTGACCTCCGCTACGACCGGTTCGTGGGCGAGCACGCCAGCCTCTACGCCCTGGGTGGCGCGTTGGCGGATCGGTTCGCCGGCTACGACCTCCGCACCCACGAGCAGATCGGCTACTCGCGCCTGTTCGTGGAGACGAAGGCGACCACGCTCAAGGCCGAGCTCGGCGCCGACGTGGCCCAGGAGAACTACGTCGAGGGCGTGGACCCCAACACGGCGACCATCTGGGCCGGCCGGCTGATGCTCTCTCTGGCGCACCAGTTCAACGAGTCCCTCTCCTTCACCGAGCAGGTCGAGGTCTACGAGAACATCCTCGCCCCGGACGACCTGCGCCTGCTCAACCAGACCGCGTTCTCGGCCCGCCTGTCCAACACCTTCTCGGTCAAGGTGAGCAACGCCCTCACCTTCGACAACGTGCCGGTCGAGGGGTACCGCAAGCTGGACCAGACCACGCTGCTGTCGCTCGTGGCCACGCTCCTGTAGCCCCCCTGGAGGGGGGAGTCCGGACGCACGAGGGGCGGGCCGCGACGCGACCCGCCCCTGGGTGGCGCCCGCCTAGTCGCCGATGATGTTGAACTCGATCCGGCGGTTCTCGGCGCGGCCCGTGGCCGTCTTGTTGTCGGCCTTGGGCCGGGTCTCGCCGAAGCCCTGCGCCGTGAGGCGGCCCGCATCGACGCCCTTCTTGACCAGGTAGTCACGGACCGCGTTGGCCCGGTCGCTGCTCAGGCGCATGTTGGAGGCGTCGTCGCCGACGTCGTCGGTGTGGCCCTCGATGGCCAGCCTGAGATCGGAGAACTGGACCATCACGGCCACGGCCTTGTCGAGGGTGGTGAAGGACGTCCGCTTGATGGTGGCCTTCCCGGTCTCGAAGGTGATGCCCCTGATGGCGCCGGTGAACTTCTTCACGGCGTCGGGCACGCAGCCCTGGTGGGCCTTGAGGCCGGTGATGTCGGGGCACTTGTCGTCGTCGTCGGCCACGCCGTCCCGATCGCGGTCGGGGCAGCCCTTGGTGGACTGCGGCCCGGCGCGCTTCGGGCAGGCGTCGTCGGCGTCGGCGATGCCGTCCTCGTCCTCGTCCGGGCAGCCCTTGAGGCCCGGCTTGCCGGGGACATCGGGGCAGGCGTCGTTCTTGTCGATGACGCCGTCGCCGTCGGTGTCGGGGCAGCCGTCTGTGGCCTTGGGTCCCGGCTTGCGCGGGCAGGCGTCGTTCTTGTCGGCGATGCCGTCGTTGTCGGTGTCCGGGCAGCCGGCGAGATCGGGATTGCCGGGCTCGTCGGGGCACTCGTCCCGGAGGTCGCCGACGGTGTCGCCGTCGGAGTCCGGGCAGCCCTGCGCACTCTCGACGCCCGGCCGATCCGGGCAGTTGTCGGTTTCGTCGGGGAACCCGTCCTTGTCGCGGTCCGGCTTCGGGGCGACGAAGAAGTCGAGACCGGCGCGCACCTCGAGGGCGTTGGAGGCCTGGTTGAAGCCGTCGGACAGGACGTCGCGCGCCTCCACGCGCACGGCCAGCCAGCGCAGGACGAGACCACGGAGCCCGACGCCCAGGTGGAACGTCGGGTCGAAGTCCGGCGTGAGGTCGCCGTCCACGAGGTGGTACCCGCCGACGCCGCCCAGCACGAACGGCGCCCAGTCACCCCCCGTGAGGTGGTAGAGGGCGTCGAGGTCGTACTCGAGGCCCATGTCGCTGGCGTCGGCGTTGGAGTGGAAGGGCAGGAGGCTGCCACCCAGCTCCACGGCCAGACGGGGATTGACCTGGTAGCCGACCCGGAGACCGCCCATCCCGTTGAAGCCCTTCTCGGCCCGAAGACCGTCCTCCCGGGCGTTCATGCCGAAGTCCCACTCCGTGAGGAGACCGTAGGTGCCTCCGTGGAGGCCCGGGTACAGCGCGGCTTCCGGGTACTCGGCGTGAGCGGGGGAGGCCAGTCCGGCGGCGAGGCCGATGGCGGCCAGCGCGGAAAAGCGTGAGACGTGCATGGAATCTCCTCTGGCTGGTGGAGGGACGCGTGAGCGGGATCGCGGAACGAGGGCAGGAGGCACGACGATCCCCGTAACCGCGGCGGAAAACGGAGCACAGGATACACCACTTCCGATCCCCACGGGTCCCCGGGGGAGGTCCGGGCCCAGGGGCCATGACGAATCGTTGACCTTCAAGGGACCTTTTCTCCTTCATCCAGGCGACGCCTGCCCCGTCCCGGCCGAGGTGGATCCGGAGGGGCACCCTTCCGCGGACGGGGTTGGCGGGGCCCTCGCCCGGGGCGGGGAGACCCCGGCTCACGGGTCGGGTCCTCCAGCATCGGGCGAATCGCGACGAGGTCCGGGTGCGTGGCGAGCGCCCGCCGCAGCAGGTCCCGAGCCGCCTCGACCTCGCCGCGACCGGCCAGGAGGCCGGCCAGAGCGGCGAGGGCGGTCTCGTTCCCCGGATCCAGGAGGAGCGCCCGCTCCAGGACGTCCCGCCCGGCGTCCGGATCCCCGGGTGCCGCCCGGTGCCTGGCCTCGCCGAGCAGGGCCAGGAGGTCGGGGTCCTCGCCCTCCAGGGCCAGGGCCAGGGCGTAGTGGCCGGCAGCCGCGAGCCAGTGGCCGCCCGCAGAGAGCGCCCGCGCGTGCTCGGCGTGGAGGATGGCGTGGTCGGGGGCCTTTCCGAGGAGAGGGACGGGCGGCGGCGCGGCGGCGAGCCACCGCTCGTGCACGGTCCGGCGCCTCGGGGACAGGAGCACCCGGGCGGCGGCGAGGCCCGTGCGGGCGAGGTCCATGGCCCGGGCGCGGTCCTCGGGCCCGAGGCCGGCCGGCTGTGCGTCGGGCCGCGCCAGGACGAGCGTCGCCCGGAGGGCCCGCTCCACGGCCTCGGGGGGCGAGCCCGGAGGGAGCCCCAGGGCGGTCCAGGCGTCGGCCCCGCACCGGGCGGCGTGTGCCCGGCGCAGCCGATCCCGGAAGGGGATGGGGTCCGATCGCTGGAGGAGCGCCGCCCGGTGAGCCGCGTCGGGCGGGGCGTCGCCGAGCGAGATCACCCCGGTGGCCTGGAGGAGCGCGACCAGCGGCAGGATTTCGGGCCCGGCGTGGTCCAGCGCGTCTCGGACCCGGCAGCCCCCGAGCAGCAGGAGCTTGAGGCCCGCCCGGATCCCGCCCGGATCCAGCCGGGGCCACAGCGAGGCGAGCACCGGCGTGGCGGCGACGTACCGATCGAGGTCCGGCTCCGAGGGGAGCGGGACCGGTGCCGACGGGCCCGCGATGCGCCACACGGCGACGGCCACGTGGACCGGGTAGGCGGCCTCGGCCACGAGGTGCGACTCGCCACCGGCCCGCCACCGGCCCGGCGGCAGCTCCCGGAGGGCCAGGATCCGGCGGACGGTCTGCTCCGAGAGGAGGTCCTCGAGCGCCGCCGCGTCGAGCAGCCGGGCCTGCACCAGCACGCGGCCGAGCGGCACGCCCCGGCGGGCCGCCTCGTCGGAGGCGGCCCCGAGGATGGCACCGTCGAGCCAGCCCGCCTCCACGGCGATGTCGCCCAGGCGGGTCCCGGGTACGACGCCCTGGACCGTCACCGGGTGACCGTCGCCCAGGATGAGGCGCACGCGTCGTCGTCCCGCGAGGATCTGGATGGGTCCGGTGAACCGGGAGGCATGGAGCATGAGCAGGAGGGCGGGCAGGCCCTCCCCGTCGAACGGCCCCTGGTGCAGGGCCGGCGGATCCGCGTCGGGCGCGGCGCCGACCGCGGGGGCGAGGCCCCCGAACGATGGGATGGAGGGTGGGGGGCGGCGGGGGGCCGCCCGGCGGGTCCCGAGGCTGCGGGCCAGGGCCAGGAGGGCCTCGGGGTCGACGGGCGCGGGGAGGATGGCGTCGGCCCCCGCCACCCGGGCGAGGACCGGGCCGTCCGGCCGTGCCGAGAGCAGGACCAGGGGCAGGTGCTCGTCGAGGGCGCAGAGGCGCAGGCGGGCGCAGGACGCGAAGGCGTCCCCGTCCGTCAGCGGATCGGCGAGGACCACCAGGTCGGGCCGGTCCCGGTGGACCCGATCGAGGGCCATGGCCGCGTCGGTCGCCTGGGCCACCCGCCAGCCACCGGCCCGGAGCGAGGCGGCGAGTCCGTCGGAAACCTCGCTTCGAGCGTGGACGAGCAGGATCAGCGCCTCGGGCATGGCCCGATCCGTTAGCCCGGCGCCGGACCGGGCGCCCGGGGACGCACCGGACCGTCATCGGGAGAAACGTTAGGATCGGTCGTCGGCCTCGCGGTGCCCCCACGCCCGCGGCCGGCCCGGAGAGTCCATGGCGAACAGCACCCAGGACCGGTCCTCCTCCCGGCTCGGGGAGCTTCTCGTCCGGGAGAAGCTCATCACTCCGATGCAGCTCCGGCGGGCCGTCGAGGAGCAGCGGGGCAGCGGCGGCCGCCTCGGCCACCAGCTCACCAAGCTCGGCTACCTCGACGAGAACGAGCTCACCGCCTTCCTGGCCAAGCAGTACGGCGTCCCCAGCATCAACCTGAACGAGTTCGAGATCGATCCGGAGGTCCTGAAGCTCGTCCCCCGCGAGGTCGCCACCCGCCACCAGGTCATCCCCGTCAACCGCACGGGGAACACCCTGACCGTGGCCATGTCCGATCCGTCCAACATCTACGCCGTCGACGATCTCAAGTTCGTCACCAACATGAACATCGACGTCGTGGTGGCGTCCGACGGCAGCATCACGGATGCCCTCGACAAGTACTACACCTCCAACGTCTCCTTCGACGACGTCATGGAGGGATTCTCCGAGGTGGAGGGGGAGAGCCTCGAGTTCGCCGACGATCTGGAGGAGGACATCAACGTCCTCGACCTCGAGAAGTCCGCGGGCGACGCCCCGGTCGTCAAGCTCGTGAACCTGATCCTGCTCGACGCGATCCGGAAGAACGCCTCCGACATCCACTGCGAGCCCTACGAGAAGCAGCTCCGCATCCGGTACCGCATCGACGGCGTCCTCTACGAGGTCATGAAACCGCCGTTCAAGCTCCGGCACGCCATCACCTCCCGCCTGAAGATCATGTCCAACCTCGACATCGCCGAGCGTCGCCTCCCGCAGGACGGCCGCATCAAGATGAAGATGGGTCGCGGCAAGGAGATGGACTTCCGGGTGAGCGTGCTGCCCACCATGTGGGGCGAGAAGGTGGTGCTCCGGCTGCTCGACAAGTCCAACCTCCAGCTCGACATGACCAAGCTGGGCTTCGAGGAGCAGGCGCTCGTCGGGTTCAAGGAGGCGCTGCACCGGCCCTACGGCATGATCCTCATCACCGGGCCCACCGGTTCCGGGAAGACCACCACGCTCTACTCGGCGCTCTCCGAGCTCAACAAGACGAGCGTGAACGTGTCCACCGCCGAGGATCCCATCGAGTACAACCTCTTCGGGATCAACCAGGTCCAGATGCAGGAGGCCATCGGCCTCAACTTCGCCACCGCGCTGCGGGCGTTCCTCCGGCAGGACCCCGACATCATCATGGTCGGCGAGATCCGCGACTTCGAGACCGCCGAGATCGCCGTCAAGGCGGCCCTGACCGGGCACCTCGTGTTGTCCACCCTCCACACCAACGACGCCCCCTCCTCGGTGAGCCGCCTGCTCAACATGGGCATCGAGCCGTTCCTCGTGGCGTCCTCGGTCCACCTCATCGGCGCCCAACGGCTGGTCCGCAAGCTCTGTCCCGACTGCCGCGAGCCGGTGCCGGTGCCGGTCCAGACCCTCGTGGAGATCGGGGTGCCGCCCGAGGAGGCCGGGGAGTACACCGTGCTGCGCGGCCGGGGCTGCCGCACCTGCAACAACACCGGCTACAAGGGGCGCATCGCCGTCTTCGAGATCATGCCGATCGGGGACGAGGTCCGGGAGTTCATCCTGAACGGCGCCTCCACCATGGAGATCAAGCGGGAGGCCATCCGGCAGGGCATGCGGACGCTGCGCATGAGCGCGCTGTCCAAGCTCAGGGACGGCGTGACCTCGCTCGACGAGGTCGTACGCGCTACCGCGCCGGACTAGCCGGGCCCGTGGCCCCGCCCGGCCCCGCCCGGCCCCGCCGCATCCATCCGGGGACGGCGGCCCTCGCGCTCCTGACCGCCGGCCTGGCGTTCGCCGCCATCCTGCTCTGGGTTCGCCGGCCGTGGGACCCCACCACGACCTGGCGCTGGGATCCGGCGACCGCAGCCGCGGATCGGCGCCTCGTGGAAGCGGCGGTCGCCCGGATGCCGGCCGGCCGGGGCTCCGGGGCGGACGTGGTCCTCGTGGTGCTCGACACCGTGCGACGCGACCGGTTGGAGCTCTACGGGCACCTCGTGCCCACCATGCCCCGGCTCGCCGCCTGGGCGCGCGGGGGCCACGTGTGGACGCGGGCCACGGCTGAGAGCCCGTGGACCTTGCCGAGCCACGCCTCGCTCTTCACGGGACTGCCCTCCGCCCGGCATGGCGCCGAGGGAGCCCCGCTGGGGGGTCGCCTCCCCGAGGGCGGCACGCGGGAGTCCCGTCGGCGCTGGATTCGCCAGCAGGGGCTGGAGCGGCCGCTGGCCGCGGAGGCGGTGACGATCGCCGAACGCCTCGCCGACGCCGGGTGGATGACCGTGGGCATCGCTGCGAACCGAGCCTACCTCCAGAGGTACTGGGGATTGGACCAGGGCTTTGGCGCGTGGGTGTGCGACGGGTTCGGTCCCGCGCCCGACGGCCTCCCCTACGTGCGCGGGGACCGGATCACCGCGGCGGCCCTCGCCGCGGTGGACGTCCTGCTCGCGCGGGCGGCGGGTGGGCCGCGCCCTCCGCTCTTCCTCTTCGTGAACTACATCGACGCCCACGTCCCCTACGTGCCCCGCCGGGGGTTCGTCCGGGATCCGCGCCGCCTCGAGCGGCGGTGGCGGACCGGCCCCGCGCGGGAGGCACTGGTCGCCCAGGTCCTCGCCCGGGAGCGCCGCCTCCCGGACGCCGCCCGGGCGGGCTGGCTGGAGGCCTACGACGCCGAACTGCGGTTCCTCGACATCCAGGTGGGGGAGCTCCTCGACGGCCTCGCGGCCCGGGGCATCGGCGACCGCGCCCGCATCGTGGTGACCTCGGACCACGGCGAGTACTTCGGCGAGCACGACCTCCTGGAGCACTCCAAGGACGTCTACCAGGAGGCCGTCGCCATCCCGCTCCTCGCGCGGGGGCCCGGGCTCGATCCCGGGCTCGATCCCGCGCCGATCCAGCTCGGGGACGTGGCCCGCGCGATCGTCGACTGGACCGGCGTGGTGCCGCTCCCCGCGCTCCCGGACCCCGCCGGGCTCGTGGTGAGCGAGATCTACGGCAGCCGGACGCGGGACCTCTCCCACCCCACCTACGGACCCCGCTTCGACCGGGTCCGGAGGGCGTTCCGCCGGGACGACCGTGTCGTGATCCTAGGCTCGGACGGGACGTTCGAGGCCTACGACCTGGCCTCGGATCCGGGCCAGGCCACCGACCGCGCGGGCGAGCCCTGGGCGGCCGGCCTGCGCGCGGAGGCGGAGGCCTGGATCGGGCGCAACGTCCCCGCCTCGCGGCCCGGTCCGGCCCCCGCGCCCGTGCCCGAGTCGGCGCGGCCGCTGCTGGAGGCGTTGGGCTACCTCGACGGGTAGCCGGGGTCAGCGGCGCCCCACCCCGAGACCCAGGGTGGGGACCAGGTCCCAGGCGGTCCAGTCCAGGTCGGTCCAGGTGGCGCTCGACACAGCGCCCACGCCCACGGCCGCGCGGAACCGCCCCCGGCGCCACGACACGTCGGCGAAGGCGCCCCGGGGCAGGAGGAGCGTGGTCTGGACGCCGGCCCCGGCCGAGAGGCCCGCGGCCACAGAGACGGGGCGCTCCCAGAAGAGCGACTGGGACGCGAGCGAGGTGCCGAGGGTGAGGCCGGGGGTGGGCAGCCGCCACGAGACCTTGACCTGCTCGATCCAGCGGACGGCCACCGTGGTGGCGTTCACCCCTGCCATCGGAACGTCGTAGTTCAGCCACGAAGCTGGATCTTCGGAGATCAGATCGACGCGGTCGAAGATCAGGGCCGCCGGCCGGGCCGGGCCGGCCAGCAGGAGGAGCCCGGCCAGCGCGATCACGGCGCCCGGCCCGGGTAGTCGGTGATGAGCGCGTCGAGGGGCCACGCGGAGAAGGCGGTCAGGAGGTCCTCGTCGTTGAGCGTCCAGGCCTGGACCTCGAGGCCCCGCCGGCGCGCCAGCTCCACCTGCCGCCGGTCCAGGATCTGCCAGGGGATTGCGATCCCGTCGGCCTCGGCGTCGTCGGCGAGGTCCTCGAGGTCCTCGACGCCCAGCATGGCCAGCGCCTCGGCCTCGAGGGCCACGAGCGTGTCGCTGCCGTCGGGCGGGAAGTACGGCCAGATGAGGCTGGTCACGATGGGTTCCCCGGCCTCGTCGGCCAGCCGGCGGAACTCGAGGAGGAGCCCGGCGTGATCGGCCGAGACGTACCAGGGTTGCGGGAGATCGGCGTCCCACCAGCGCTGGAGCACGACGGGCGCGATGACCTCCGGCTCCGGTGTGGCGCCTTCCAGGTACTTGACGTCGATGTGGACCACCAGGTCGGCCTCGGCCTCGGCGAGCTCCGCGAGGAGCTCGTCGAAGGTCATGACCGTCTCGGCCACCACTTCGGCGTCGGGGTTCTCCGGGTCGGGCACGCCCCCGCACGTGTAGCCGGCGAGGACCGCCTCGAGCGTGAGGTCCCGGAGGAGGATCCGCCCGTCGAGCGCCGTGCCGTCCTGCAGGGTGCAGAGCGTCTCGTGCAGCCAGGCGTCGTGGGAGAGCACCGGGACGTCGTCGGCGGTGAGCACCAGGTCGAACTCCAGCCCCTCGTACCCGGCCGCGATCGACCCCCGCATGGCCGTGCGGGAGTTCTGGGGCCAGTACCCGGCCGCGCCGCGGTGGGCCTCCACCACGGGATGGAGCCCCGCGCCCAGGAATCCACACCCCGCGAGGCCCACGACGAGGGCGACGGCGGGGGCACGCCCCAAGGTCAGTCCTTCTTCTTGTAGAAGGACGCGAAGATGTCGATGGGGATGGGGAAGATCGTGGTGCTGTTGTTCTCCACCGCGATCTCGGCGAGGGTCTGGAGGTAGCGGAGCTGGAGCGCCGTGGAGGTCTGGTCCAGGATCTTGGCCCCCTCGGCGAGCTTTGTCGAAGCCTGGAACTCGGCGTCGGCGGCGATGATCTTGGCGCGGCGCTCGCGCTCGGCCTCGGCCTGCTTGGCCATGGCCCGCTGCATCTCCTGGGGCAGATCGATGTGCTTCACCTCCACCTGGGTGACCTTGATGCCCCAGGGCTCGGTGTGCTGGTCGAGGATCTGCTGGATCTGGAGGTTGACCTTGTCCCGTGCCGCCAGCAACTCATCGAGCTCGCCCTGCCCCACCACCGAGCGCAGGGTGGTCTGGGCCAGCTGGGTCGTGGCGAAGAAGTAGTCCTCCACGGAGAGGATCGCCTTCACCGGATCCATCACCCGGAAGTACACCACGGCGTTCACGGCCACGGAGACGTTGTCGCGGGTGATGACGTCCTGCTTCTCCACGTCGAGCACGACCACCCGCATGGACACCCGCATGAAGCGGTCCACCATCGGGATGATGAAGATGAGGCCGGGGCCCTTGGCGTCGAGCACCCGTCCGAGGCGGAACACGACGGCCCGCTCGTACTCGCGGACGACCTTCACGGCCGAGAAGAGGAGGAGCAGAACCAGGGCGATGATGATGATGACGGTCTGCATCAGGAAGTTCCTCCGGATGCCGGCGGAGGGCCGGCGGGTTCGACGAACAGGGTGAGGTGGTCCACCGAAGCGACGCGCACGGGGGTGCCGGGGTCGAGCCGCCCGCTCCAGGTGGCCTGCCAGATCTCGCCTTCCGCCCGCACCCACCCGCTGCCCTCACCACCCCGGGTGACGACGGCGCGGGCCCCCGCGAGCCCCTCGACGCCGGTGCGAGGCCGGCGGCGGTGGGCACGAAGCACCAGGAAGGCCACGAGCAGCACGGCCGCGGCGGCGGTCCCGGCTACGAGGGCGAGGGTGGCAGGCGAGATGCGCAGGTCGAAACCCTCCACGTCGAAGAGGAGGATACCACCGGTGACCAGCGCTGCCACGCCCCCCACGGTGAGGGCCCCGTAGGAGGGGATCCAGATCTCCGCCGCGAACAGGGCGAATCCAGCCAGGATGAGGAGGAGTCCGGCGAGGTTGAAAGGCAGGATCGAGAGGGCCGCGGCGGCCGCCACGAGGGCCACGCCGCCGAGGGCGCCGGGCGCGATGAGCCCCGGGTGGTGGTACTCGACCCACACGCCGAGCAGGCCGAGCGCGAGGAGCAGGAAGACGACGTTGGGGTCGCCCAGGAAGTGGAGCACCCGGTCGCGGACCGACCACGGCGCGTCGACCAGGACGGCTGCGGCGGTGGCGAGCGTGCGGGGCCCGGCGTCGGTCTCGACGGTGCGGCCGTCGAGCGCGGCCAGGAGGGAGGGAAGGTCGGGCGCGATCAGGTCCACGATCCCCGCCTCCAGGGCTTCGCGGTCGGTGGCCACCACGCTCTCGCGCACCGCCCGCTCCGCCCAGGCGGCGTTGCGCCCGCGGTGAGTCGCGATGGTGCGGGCCCAGCCCGCGGTGTCCTCCAGGACCTTGACCTCCATGGCGGCCGCGAGCCGCCCGGCGTCGGGTTCGGCCGGGTCGCCGGAGGCCCCGCTCGGCTCCGGCGCCTCGGGGCGGTGGAGCCCCTGGCCGAGGAGGTCCACCGGGTGGGCCGC
>JBFYZZ010000204.1:0-10379 GCA_041309225.1 Deltaproteobacteria bacterium
AGCCCCCGCAGCCAGGGGCCGAAGGTCGCGCGCGCCTCCCAGGTCACGGCGGCGAAGTCCACGGGACGAAGCCCGGGTTGAGCGTTCTTGAGGACGAGTTCGGTGGGGGATCGGGTGGTCATGGCCCCACCGTAGCACGGACGAACCGAAAAGTACACAACTTCTCCTAGCCACCTCGTAACCCCGTAGACGAATCGGGAACGATGTGTAACGATGGACACATGCGTACCACTCAACATCCCTCACCCTTCCGCTCCGCCTGGCTGCTCCGCGGCAACCGCGTGCGCGCGCTCCTCGGCCGGCACAACATGACGCTCACCGAGGGTGCCGAGCGGCTCGGCGTCTCGCGCTCCTACTTCTCGCAACTCCTCGCCGGGAGGCGGGGGTTGTCCCCGAAGGTGCGCCGTCGCCTGCTCGTGAGCGCGCCGTTCTCGGAACTCTCGCCCGACGACCTCTGGCGAGCGCCACCCGAGGAGCCGGACGAGGAGGTGGCCCGTGCCTCGTAGCGCGGGGCTCGTCGCCCGCGTCGTGCTCGTGCCCGGCGGGGCGGGCGCGGCGGACGCGCGCCGCCGCGTGGCCGACGTGCTGCTTCGCGCGGCCCTCGCCAGGACGGAGCCGCCAGCGGTGGCGGAGCCGGCCTCGACTCCTACGCCGCCTCCGACGCCGACCCCGACGCCCACGCTGACGCCGGACCCGACCCCCACCGCGTCCTCACCGCCCGGCGGGGAAGCTCCCTGACCCCCCGGTCATATGGCGGCAATCCGGCGGCCATATGACCCTCCCATGAACTGCCGGAAAGCCGGCTTGCTCTCAACCCTTCTTCCAGAGGCTCCCCATGTCGAGCACCCATGATCGCCATATGACCCCGCCCCGGGCCGTGCCCACCCTCCTCGTGCCGCCGGAGGCCGCGAGCGACACCGCCGTCCCCCGGCTGCCGACCGTCGTGGTCTCCTCGTGGAAGGGAGGCGTCTGGAAGACGTGCCTCTCCGCGAGCATCGCTGAGCGCCTCGCCTTCGCCGGGCTCGACCTCCTCTACCTGGTCACCGACGACCAGCTCGACGCCCGCCGGCGGCTCGGGATCTCGGAGAGCGATCCGGACGTGGCGCGGGTCGGGCGCGGCGCCGGCAGCGTCACGGTGGTCGGGCTCGCGGGGCCCCACGCGGTGGACCTCCTCTACCGCTCGGGGCCGGGCCGGTTCGGGCGCTTCGACGGGATCGTGGTGGACACGCCACCGGTCAGGAAGGGAGGGAGCCTTCCCGGCGTGCTGCTCATCGCGCCCACCGACGGCGACGACGCCTCCGCGAACCTGATCCGGATGCTCCGCTCGACGCCCGCCAACACCGAGATCGTGCTCGTGCGGATCGAGCGCGTGCCGGAGGCAGAGTGGGCGCACGACGCCGGGGTGATCGCTGAGGCGTCGAACCGCTCCGAGGACCTCGTGTACCTCCCCGGCCCACTGCCCCGCACCGACGAGCTCCGGGATGCGCTCAACGGGGGCCGGTCGGTCTGGACGCTGGCCCGGCGGGGGGCGACGCGGGTGTTCCTCCAAGGCGTCGAATCGCTCGCGGGGGTGGCCTGGTCGCGCATCCGGCCGGAAACCGCGCTGCCCCCGCTCACCCCGACCGGTGCGACCTCGGTGCACATTCGGGGCTGGGACGACGATGCTTGATGCCGAGCGCGCCCGCGCCGAGGCCGACGCCGCCGAGCGTCGCGGCGCGGGTACGCTGTGGTCGGCCGGGCCGGTCGAGTGGGAGGGCGTCACGGCGGGCGCGGTCGCCCAGCCCGAGGTCGTGCCGGTACTCGAGGATGCGGCGGACGAGCCGATGGCCGAGCGGCCGCGTGTCGCCGTCCTTCCCCGAGGCGAGCCGTACGGCGAGCCGCGCCGGGAGGCTGCCGCACGGGAGCCCACGGCGCTGCTCACCGCGCTCCTCGCGCGCCTGGAGACGGCGACGGCCACCGGCGGCGGTATGCCCGGCTGGCTGCTGGACGCGGTCGGGAACCCGCTCACCTACGACGCGGCCAGGCCGAACCGGAAGGACGTGTGCGCGCGGGTGGACCCCGCCCTCTACCGGCAGCTGCAGGCCATGCAGGAGCGGCTCGGGCTCCGCACGACGGCGGGCGCCTGGGAGTACGTCCTGCGAGTTGGGTTGGCGGTGGGGGAGCGCGGCGCGACAACCAATCCAGGGTGGTCCCGTGGCCGCGTATAGGGACGACATCCAGGCGCCAGGCGGAGCGCGGGTGAGCGTCGGGGGCGCTCTTCCGCCCTCGCAGCGCCGGTCCACAACGCCACCCCGCCGAAGCCCCCTCCAAGGCTCGGATCGGCCTGTCCACAACGGGCGGTCCCGACCTGGTCCAGATCCGGTTCCTTCAGACCTGGGTTTCGGGCGGCTGAGAAGACGTTCCGACCAGAACAGGCTTTGAAGAGCACACTTGCCCCACACCCCTTCCGGACGCGTGTATCTATACGCCGGGAGCAGGTGCCGGAAGGGGCTCGGTCGAGAGAACCTGCTTCGGCGGCTTGATCTTGAGCGCGGACAGGATCGCGGCAGCCTCGTGGGGCAGCTCGTTGGCCTGGAAGAATCGGTGCGAGTCGGTGTGGTACTCGGTGGCCTGGAGGCGGTCGAGGGCGAGACGTGCACGGGCCCAGGACCGCCCGCTCTCGCGCTCGATGATGCGCTCGAAGAGGAGGGCGAGGACGCAGATCTTGACGTGCGTCTCGATGCGGCGGGGCAGCCAGTGGTTCATCGGGCTCATCTGGATCTGGACCGACTTGAGCGACCGGAAGCAGCGCTCGATGACCAGCAGGCTCTTGTAGGCGTCAGCCGCGTCGCGGACGGCCAGGCTGTCGTCGTTCGTGATCAGCACCCACTTCCCGTCGTAGCGGGCGGCTTCTCGGACCGCCTCGTGGTCCAGCCGGATCCGACCCTGCTTGTCGACCGCGACGTACCGGCCGTAGCGGCCCGAGGCGCGCAGTTCGGCGGCCCACTGCGCCTGGACCTCGGGGACCGGATGCCGGGCGAGCTCGGCCTCCAGCTCGCGCACGACCTGCTCGCGGTGCGCGGCTTGGCGCGCGGCCTGCGCCGGGTTGTAGCAGACGATGTACCGGCGTCGCAACTCGCCCTCGCCGACCACGACCTCCTTGGCGTGCAGGTTGTCCGCTACCCGCTTGTACCGGCCCGCGCGGCTCAAGACATCGTGCTTGATCTCGGAGACGCTGGCGGCCCGGCAGGCCAGCACGTACCGGCCGCACCCTCGCGCCAGCTCCTCCCGGTTCTCCGCCGAGTTCACGCCGGCTTCGGCGATGAACAACGCGCGGCCTAGCTTCCAGCCGCGCAGGTCCTCCCGGACGCGCTGCACCACCGAGACGTCCGCGGTGTTCCCCGGGAACACCCAGCTCCGGACGGGCAGCCCCTCGCGGGTGACGGCAAGGGCCACCACCACCTGGACCGCCCAGGTTCCCTCCTTGGCATGGCCACGCTGGCGCAGGCCGGGGCCCTCCTCGTCCTCCTCGTCCTCCTCGTCCACCGAGAACGAGGCCGTGGTCGTGTCGAAGAAGATGAGGTCCACTTCGAGATTGTACAGGTTCGCCGTCTCGAAGAAGACTGCCTCCTCGAACCGCTCGCGATGCGCGTGGAGCAGGTCCATCGCCTCGTACATGTCGTCCCGGACGAGGCCCCAGCAGTCCGGCAGGTGGACCGTCTCCACCCAGCGCTCCCACACCCCCAGCTTGGAGGAGGGCTCCACGCTGAGCCGATTCGCCACCATCGCCAACAACGCTCGCTCGTAGGCAGGCTTCACACCGTCCTCGACCGCGAGGGACCGGAGCAGCCGGTCGAGCCCGAGCCGCTCCCACAGGGCTTCGACCACCCACGGCACCCCGAGCGGGCGGGTCACGACCTGCTGGACGCCGGGGGGAAGGACGCCGCCGGGACGCGTCTCGTCTCCCCCGCTGGCCAGGTCCACGACTTCGGCGTCGCAGACCCGGGCGATGGAGCGGCACAGGCGAACGAGCGCATCGCGATCCTGGGCGTCTGCCCTGCCGAAGTTGTGGATGATCTCGACCACGGAGCGACGACCCTCGGCGTCCCAGACGTTGTGGGCGAGCTGGTAGTACTCGACCGAGGAGCCATCGCGGTTCTGGCGGCGGGTGGTGCGCAGGTACATGCCTAGTGACTAACCGTGTACCAGCGCATGGAGCAAGCAGGTCAGACACTTTACTAGTACGACCTCGTCGAGTCGTGTATCTATGCGTTTCGAGGTTCCGTCGTCGGAGATGCCGATGGCTACGAGATCGAGATCCCGCCGTGTGCCCGTTCGCCCGAAAGCCAGGTCAGACACTTTTCAGGCTAACCGAACACGCATGAGGCCGAGGATGCGGTCAGTCGTTGGCTTCGACGGCATAGGTGACCGTCGTAGGGACGCCGTTCACGACGCAGTCGATGACGACCAACTCCTCGCTGACGGTCACGCTGACGTCTCGAATGGCCCTCTTGCTGGACGGATCGGCGAGGACGTAGGTTCCGGGCTCAGGAGTCGCGGGAAAAGTGCAGGTCCCGCAGGAGTGGGCGAAAAGGTAGAGAATTGGAAGGGTCCAGGCAAGGGAGCGCGTGCCGGAGCGCCTGGGACAGGCGGGCTTGAGGATCATCGGCTCACCCGCGTGAGGTTCAGGGTGTGGTCCTCCGCGCCGGTGTCGCCATCGTTCATGAGGACGTGAAGGTCTGCCCCGTCGCCTTGTTGGATGAGGGTGCCCTCCTCCAGCCACCCGACATTCTCCCGCCTGCCGGCCGACCCCGTGTCGCGGTCCTCAGCAATGGAGATGAGCCTGAGGTCCCAGAAAGGGGCGCCGCACTCATGCGCCCAGGCGACGGTTGACAGGGCGGCTACGACAATGGCCACTAAGAAGAAACGGATTGCGTCAATTCGCGAGACCTGATGGGATGGCGAGGTGGGGGTCAATAGCATCGATCCGCCCAGCAGCGCTTGATGGCTTCCACGTCGCCGGCATGCTCTTCGCTGCACGCCATCAGGCAGGCTGTCGACACAGCTGATGAGGTAGAAGCTGAAATGCAATCGGTGTCGAGGACGAACGAGTCGCTGCTTCCGAACGTCGATTCTTTCGCCAGATCCTTGCAGCAAAGCGATTCGGCAGCCTGGGGATACCGATTGAGCAGCCCCCAGCCGAACGCATTGTAGATCAGGTAGGTCACTTCGCATTCGCCGGGATCATCGCCCACAGCCCGAAGCGCCCAGCACACATGGACGAGTTCGTGGAGCAGCAGCACGGCGACATAGATGGATGCGCACATCCGCCCGATGTGCGCCCCGACAGAGTTTGTCTCGTCAGCTCGCCAGATTTCTGATGCGTTGCTGAATCCGCGTCCAGGGTTCACATAGAGCTTGATTCTCCCGCCACCGACGTAGGTGAATGGAAGCGTGGTCTCAGCGTTCGCGTCGCCACCGCTCGAGTCCCAGTCTTTCACGACGCTCACATTCTCCCACTCCCCCTGAATGCGTTCGACCAAGCAGGTCTCCCGGATGGGGTCGCTCCCTCTCACCCAGCACCGCGCCCACTCGACCAGGTCCTGATTCTCATAGAGGAGAGCCCATGCATGCTTGAGAAGCGCGGTCTCGCTCGGCGTGAACGCGGAGTCGATGTCCACGAGCTCGTCGATGTCGGAGGTGTCCATGGTGTCGAAATCGTCGCCATCGCGGGTGAAGTCGCCACAGTACAGGTCGCACTCCGACGAGGTGCCCTTCATGTCGCAACTAGAGGTCCAGCCGGACGGCGGAGAGAGGACTCCGGGGCAGGTATCGTCTCGCTCGACTCCCGCGCAGGCGAGCATGCAGTCGCGCCATTCCAGAAAGTTCATCGTGCCGGCCGCCAGGCGCCGGTCGCAAGCATCCTGACAGGGGTCGGATTCCGATTCGGTTTCGGCGTCGGTCTCCGTGCCGCGGGAGTCGTCCCGCTCGACTCCCGCGCAGGCGAGCAAGCAGTCGCGCCATTCCAGAAAGTTCATCGTCCCGGCCGCCAGTCGCCGGTCGCAGGCATCCTGGCAGGAGTCGGTCTCTGATCTTACCTTATTCATGCCAGAATATGGAGCAAATTGTGACCCAACAAGGCCTTCCAGAGGACCTCGAACGACGACGGCCTCCTCATGATATACAGGATTAGCGTTCCAGTTAAGGACAGGACCACGAACAGCCCTGCTAGAAGCCAAACCGAACGACCCATACCTCTGATTCATGCGACTGGTCAGATTAGCTGCCTTGACTTGCTGGATGAACTCTTCAGAAGCACTCTGGGAAGACATGATGAACCTCGAAGTCAGAAGGAGAGGACCAGCCTGCACCAACCCTCTCCACCAAGGTTGAGGTTGGGGTTGCGGCGAGATGCCGGAACCCGTTCATGAACATCTACTTCCTGATCGCCACGGAAGCGGTGACAGTCGCCTGCGTAATCGAGTCAGTGTTGCTCTTGAATGCAATACCGGCACGTCCCCACATCTCGTTGGCGCCGGGGATGGCAGAGACCTCACCAGTACAGCGTTCCGGATTTGTGGAATCGTACCAAGTGCCGGTGTTCGACCAGGATCCCGGCTGCTCAACCGACGTGCTCGCGAACTGCCAGCCGAGGGCACACCGGAAGTCGCCAGAGGCATTCTGGAGGACGAAGACCGCCTTGAGCTTGCTGAACATCGCGGTCGGCATCCAGTCGGTAACCGGCTGGTAGTAGATCGAATCGTCGGGTGAGATGAGGGAGACCGTCTTGGTGGCGACGATCTTCCCGAAGGTCTCCGCACAGACCTGGAGAGAAACGTCAGCACTTGCCTCACCGGCTGCAGCAGCCTTATAGGCCATGCCGAACCGCACGAAGTATTTCGAGGCAGTGCTGCCCGAGATGTCGGTGAGAGCCGAGACCGCCTCGCCGTCGCCAGTCTTAGATGTCTGCCCGCACGTCGCGGGGGCGTCGGGCAGGTTCGTTCGGACGACTGCGGTCTGGATCGCCGGCTGGACGATCAGGTTCTGTGCGCCGACCCCTGCCTTGGACTTCATGACGAACTGGGCCTTGTCCATGCCGACCGCAGGCATCCAATCCGTAAACCACTCGAAGCGGTCGAGGTTGGATGAGGTGGACAGGCGCTTCCAGACTTCTGGAGTGAGAGTGACGCACGCCATGTTCGAGTCTCCCGGTTGAGGTGCAAGACCACCCTTTCTCGAACCTCTCCCCGAGTCAAGAAGAAACTTCAACATTTTACAATTGCCCGGATGCCGCCTCGCCATAGCATATTCCGTGCCAGGAGTCTCTTTCACGTAAGCCCTCGGTGATCGCATCTTCGCGGGACTGACCTTCGCGGGTAGGGGGCCTGCGGAGGTGAGCGATGTCCGGTCCGCGGTGGACGTTCCGTGAGCGCATGATGATGGAGCACGCGGCGAGGCGTGCCCGTGAGTCGCCCGTAGAACTCGTGACTGCCGGGCTCGGCGTGCTCCGGAGACAGCGTGCGATACCCGATGGACCGAAGCCCCTGCGCTTTCTCGACGTGGAGGTCGTGGGTGATGGGGGCCGCAACCTGGTCCTGTGCCTCGACCGCGGCGTACGCGTCGAGGTCCCGGCTGGCTTCGACGCGGACGAGGTACGACGGCTGGTGGACGCCCTTTGCTGATCCCCGCCTCGGTCCAGATCCACCTGGCGGTGGAACCGGTAGATCTGCGGAACTCCATCGACGGGCTCGCCGCCATGGTGGAGAAGCGGCTCGGCGACGACCCCGTGTGCGGGCACGTGTTCGTGTTCCACAACCGGTCGAGGACGGGACTCAAGTTCCTGGTCCGGGACCACGGCGGGTTCGTGCTGGTCTACAAGCGGCTCGAGCGGGGGCGGTATCGGATCCCGCAGGCGCAGGGCAGCCGGTTCCGCATGACGCCGGCCGAACTGGGGGCACTCATGGAGGGGATCGACCTGTCTCGGGCGAAGCGTCTGCCGAGGTGGAATCCTGCACGATGATCCTTGCTGATCACGCGATCTCGGGATACGGAGACACGTGGATCCGAACACCGCCGAAGTCGAGATCCGAAGCCTGCGCAACCTCCTCGCAGAGCGTGAGGCGGCGCTCGCGGAGCGCGATGCGAAGATCGACACGCTGATCGCCTCCAACGAGCATCTGGCCCACCAGCTCGCGCTTCTGAAGCGCCAGCTCTTCGGGCGGAAGTCGGAGCGCCTCCCCACCCCGGACAACCAGGGCCTGCTCTTCGCCGAGGAGGAAACCGGCGAGGAGAAGGAAAACCCGGGGCCGGCTGACGAACCGCCCGCCCGGGTGGCCACCCCGCACGGACGACGGAAGCCGCCGGCCTCCCTGCCCCGCAGGGTGGTCGGCGCGCCGGCGCCCGAGCGGTGCCCGAAATGCGGCGGCGAACTCCGCTCCATCGGCGATGCCGTGGCCCACCGGTGGGACTGGGTGCCCGGCCACTTCGAGGTCCTTGAGGTCCATCGGCCCAAGTGCGTCTGCCCCAGGTGCCCCGACCAGGGCGTGCTCACCGCGCCGGAGCCGATCTCCTTCGCGCTGCCGAAGGGCACGGCGGGCAACGGGTTGCTCGCTCGGGTGCTGATCGACAAGTTCGCGGACAACATCCCCCTGAACCGCCAGGTGGCCCGGTTCGAACGCGAGGGGCTGGACCTCGACGTCTCCACCCTGTGCGGCTGGGTGCGCGGCGGAGCCGAGTTCTTCCGGCCGCTGGTGGAGGCCATGCATGCCGCGATGTTGACGAGGCCGTGGCTCCAGGCCGACGCCACGGGCCTGCCGGTGCTCGACGGCAACGCCGGCGAGGCGAAGCGGGGCCACCTGTGGGCGTACAGCGACACCGAGCACGTGGTGTACGACTTCACAGAGACGAAGAAAGCCAAGGAGCCGGCCGCCTTCCTGGCCGGGTTCACGGGCGTGCTCCTGGTGGACGGAGCCTCCGACTTCAACACCGCGGCCCTCGGACCCGGCGTGGTTCGGGCCGGGTGCTGGTCCCACGCCCGCCGCTACTTCTACGACGCCCGCGAGACGAGCCCCGTCCTGGCGGACGAGGCGTTGACGAAGATCGGCGTGCTCTTCGAGGTCGAGCGCGAGATCGCCGGGGCTCCGCTCGAGGTCCGGGCTCGGTTCCGGCGGGAGCGGTCGGCCCCCGCCCTCGACGACATCCACCGCTGGCTGCTCGACCATGTGCACAAGGTCCGGCCCAGGAGCCCCATCGGGCAGGCGGTCCAGTACACACTGAATCAGTGGGAGCGCCTCGTGGTGTTCGTCGATCACCCCGAGGTCCCCGCCCACAACAACAGCTCCGAGCGAAACCTTCGCAACCCGGTCATCGGCCGCAAGAACTGGCTATTCGCCGGGAGCGAGGGCGGTGCGCGGTCCGCGGCGGTACTCTTCTCCATCGTCGGGAGCTGCCGTCTCCACGGCATTGACCCGTGGGCCTACATGGCCGAAGTCCTCGGCCGCCTCATGGACCACCCACGCAACCAGCTCATGGAGCTCGTCCCCGCCGCCTGGGCCAGGTCCCGACCTCCGCCAACCTCGTAGAGACCATCGCCCCCGTCCTTCAGTCTCCCGGGGTGGGGTGTGATTGCCGAGGGGTTACGGCTGGACTGACGGCGGCGCAGCCTTCATCCTACTCTCGCAGTTCTGATGGGATGTGCCGATCACTCCCGCCTCTGTGCGGCCGGTTGAATGGCGGGCTTTGGGCTGGATTGTAGTGAGGGACCGGTCGGAGAAGACCAGGCATCCCAGGTCCTCCGGGGAAAGAAGCCGTCCTGGCCCAGCGTGGACCGGCTCCTCTGGATTGCTTGGACCCGGTCTGCGATGGGGCCTTTGAACGGCAGCCTCAAGGCCGACCTGCGTGGTCACCCTGCGCTTTCGACGACCTCGACCTCGCAACCCACCTCCTCGCGCCACCGTGCGTCAAAGGCTTCGCTCTCGGCCTCCTGGCCCGCATTCCTTCAGCGTACCGCTCGCGCTCGGGGACGCCGACGAACGCGTGATCCACGTTCTTCCTCGCCTCCTCCGCTCCGAGGCCCCTCCTTGGCGCGGCTGCGTGGCTGGCTACGTCTCGACTCGCCCCTTCATTCGGTGTGATGCGGCGAGAGTCGTAGTTACGCAATAGGAAACACTCCCACGAGTACTACACTCCCACCAAGGTCTGCGCCGAGGTGGCGCGGGTCGTCCGGCCGCTCCTCCCGGGCCTCACCGTCGAGGGCCAGGTGCTCGCCCTGGAGCCCTCCGCGGGCATCGGCCGGTTCGTGCGGGCGTTCACCGGCCCCGGGTTCGAGCCCCTGCGCTGGCTCGCCGTCGAGTGGTCGGAGCTGTCCGCCCGGATGCTCCAGGCCATCCGGCCCGACCTCG
>JBFYZZ010000205.1:0-11933 GCA_041309225.1 Deltaproteobacteria bacterium
TGGACTCCCGGGAGGCGCCACGACCCGTCGGACCGGCGCGCCCCGAGCCCCCCACTCGCCCGGCCCTCCGGAGGGAGGCGACTCCAGGGACTTCCCCGGACCTGCCCCGGATCGCCCACCGCGCCACCCCGCTCCCTTCACCAGGCCCCCCAGGAGTGCGGCAACTCCAGGCCCGCCGTCCTTGACGCTCGTCGGCGGCCGTGCCACAGTGGCGCGGCGTGGGGCGTCCCCCGGGCCGTCCCGCCTCACCCGAGATGGAGACGACGACGATGAAGCGCCTGCCCTTCCTGCTCGCCCTCCTCGGCCTGGCTGCCTGCGGGTACTCCGAGGACGCCTACGAGGAGGACCTCATCAACGCCATGTGCAACAAGATGGACGAGTGCGGCTGGCTCGAAGAACTCCAGTGGACGCTCGACGAGTGCCTCAACCAGAGCTCCGAGGACACCGGCGGGGAGTGCGTCGACTACGACGGCGCGGCCGCCAAGGAGTGCGTGACCGCCATCGAGGACGCCACCTGCGACGACTACGCGGCCGGCATCGGCCGCGAGGTTTGCGACGACGTCTGCAGCAACCAGCCCACCGACGGGTGACGCCCCCGAACCCGGGGGCGCGGCCTACATCGCGTCGCGGACGAACGCCTCGATCTTCTCCCGGGAGATGGCGCCGTTGCGCTGGCCCGCCACCTTGCCGCCCTTGAACAGGAGGAGCGTGGGGATGGAGCGGATGCCGTAGCGCATCGCGATCTGGGGGGAGATGTCGACGTTCACCTTGCAGACCTTGAGGGCCGGCCCGAACGCCTCGGCCACGGCCTGGACATAGGGGGAGATGGCCTTGCAGGGGCCGCACCAGACGGCCCAGAAGTCGACGAGCACGGGGACGTCGCTCTGGAGCACCACGCTGTCGAACTCGGCCTCGGTGACGTGTACGACGGGGCCGGCCATGGATCCTCCGCGGATGGCCTCCACCGGGCGGGAGCGTCCGGGGCCGTGTTTCCTATGGCCTGCCGGAGGGGTCGGCAACCCCGGGCGGACGACGGGCCCGGAACTTCCGCAGCGGGTTAGGAGCGAGGGCAGCCCGGGATCTGCCTTGGAACGCATGCCTTCCGCGCCGCTGCCGCCGCCGTTCTCCGGTTCGCTCCGACACCGCTCCCTCGGGCGGGTGCTCGGGCGCGTGTGGGGATCCGAGGGCACCCTCCACCTCAAGGCAGGAAGCACCTCGATCCTCCTCCAGCTCCGCAACGGGCGGCTGGCCCAGGTGCGGGGGCTGACCGGCCTGCTCCCCGGGGCGGGCGACGCGGACGAGCTCGACCGCCAGGTCGAGATCCGCCTCGCCCAGGGGCACTGGCCCGAGGAGGTGACCGAGGAGGCCACGCGCGGCCTGGGCGACGCGCTCAGCGCCTACTGCGTCCCCTGCGACGTCTCCTACGCGTGGGAACCGGGCGAGGTGGCCCTGGCCCGCACGGGCGTACAGCCCGAGGTCGTGCGGGTCCTGGACGTCGCGCTCCGCCGTGCGGGCTCGGTGGACCGGGGCCGCGACCTCGTGGAGCGGCGAGGCGGCGACCTCGTCCGTGCCGACGCCGCCGCCGCGGAGTCCGACGCACTGCGCAGCGCCGGCTCCATCGCCCTGAGGGTGTTCAAGCTGGCCTCGGACCCCATCTTCCTCAGGGACCTGGTGGCCCAGGCCACCGGCCCGACCGGCGCCCGCCGGCCCGAGGTCCTCCACCGCATCGTGCTCCTCCTGGAGTTCGACCTGCTGTGCTTCGACCTGCAGGACTCAGCCGGATCCTACGCCGTGTCGCCCTCCGGCCAGGCCACCGGGCAGGACCTGGAGGATCCCCGCATCACCGAGCTCGAGACGAAGGCGATCCACCTGACCGGACTCGGGTACTTCGCACGGCTGGGGCTGGAGGCGTCCGAGCACCAGCCCACGCCCGAGGAGATCGCGTCCGCCTTCCGGACGGTGTCGGCCCAGTTCCACCCCGACCGCTTCGTGGGCGAGCCGGCCCTCCTCCAGCGCAGGGCGGCCGAGTGCTTCGCCGTCGTCAACGACGCCTACGTCTCCCTGCGCGAGCCGGGCGTGGCCAAGGAGGAGTGGCAGCGGATCACCTGCGAGCGCGAGGGGGTTCCCTTCGTGTCGGACCGGGACCGGGTGGTGGCGGCCCGCTCGTGGAAGCAGGCGGAGACCCGGTTCGAGCAGAAGGACTACGCCGTGGCCGAGGCCTGCTACGCCGAGGCGTCGCGACGGGATCCCACCAACGCCCGGTACCAGGTCCAGCACATGTGGTGCGCCTACCTCGCCCGCCAGGTGGACGCCGCGGAGGCGCTCAGTCGGATCGAGGCCGCCACGCCCACCTCCCAGCTCGAGCGGTCGCGCTTCGTCTACCTCGCCGGCCAGGTGGCCAAGCTCTCGGGTGCCCCCGAGGCCGAGTGGGTCTCCCGCTTCGAACGCGCCCTCGAGCTCAATCCCGAGAACCGTGACGCCGCGCGCGAACTGTGGCTGCACCGCCAGCGCACCGAGCACGCCCGACCCCCGGCTCACCCCCTCGTGCGCTGGCCCCGAAGCCTCCTCGACCGGCTGCGCCGGTCCTGGCTCCGGATCGTCGAGCGCCTGCGCCGGCACCGCTCGTGAGGCCACCGGTCAGGTGAGGACTCCCCCCCAGCGGTCGGGGTCCTCCAGCACCCGGCCGGCGCCGGTCACCACCGTGGAGTAGGGGTCGTCCACGACGACCACGGGGAGCCCCGCGGCCCGGCGGATGCGCTCGTCGAGCCCCCGGAAGCGCGCGCATCCGCCGGTGAGCACGATGCCCCGATCCACGATGTCGCTGGCCAGCTCGGGCGGCGTCCGGTCGAGGGCGGCCCGGATGGTGTCCACGATGCGGGCGAGGGGCGCCTCGAGGGCCTCGACGATCTCCGCCGCCGAGATCACCACCGCCCGGGGAAAGCCGCTGTGCGCGTCCCGACCCCGGACCTCGGTTTCGCCATCGATCAGGCCGGGGAGCGCACTGCCCAGCCGGATCCTCAGATCCTCGGCGGTGCGCTGTCCGATGAGGAGCCCGTGCCGGGCCTCGACGGCCGCGATCAGGGCCTCGTCGAGGTGATCGCCCCCCACCCTCGCGGCGTGGCTGTGGACGATGCCACCGAGCGAGAGCACCGTGACCTCGGTGGTGCCCCCTCCGACGTCGGCCACGAGATTGCCCTCGGCGCGGGAGATGTCGAGCCCGGCGCCCAGGGCCGCGGCGATGGGCTGCTCCACCAGGGACACCCGCCGCGCCCCGGCGGCCTCAGCCGAATCTCGCACGGCCCGCTTCTCGACCTCGGTGGTCCCGAACGGGATGGCCACCACGACCCGGGGTCCGACCATGGGCCGCCCCCCGTGGACCCGCCGGACGAGGTGGCGCAGGAGGTCCTCGGTGGCCTGGAAGTCCGCGACCACGCCCTCCCGGATGGGCCGGACGACCTGCACGCCCAGCGGGGTCCGGCCCAGGAGGGCCTTGGCCTCGCTCCCGACGGCCACCACCTGCCGCTGGCCCCGCTCGTCCTCCTTCACCGCGACGAACGACGGCTCCCGGCACACCACCCCGCGGCCGCGCGCCCAGATCCGCGTGTGGGAGGTGCCCAGGTCGATCGCGAGTTCGCGCGAGAGAAGGCCCGAGAGGGTGTCGAGCATCGGCGGGCTCCGTGGGTTCCTGTCGTCAGGCAGCCCCCCCTTGTGATACAGAAGGGACTGGCTCGCGCGGTCTATCCCCGGCCCTCGCCCGTCCGCGAGTCCGGCCCGCGAACCCGGAGGGACCCATGTCGCGATCCTTCCTCGTGACCGTGATCCTGGCGGCGCTCTTCGCCACCGTGTCCTGCCACAAGGTGCCCATCACCGGACGCCGGCAGTACAACCTCGTGCCCGAGACCGTGATGATCCCGCTCGGGGCGAACTCCTACTCCTCCACGCTCGCCTCCCTCACGGTCCAGAAGAAGGGGGAGAACCACGACCAGGTCGTGCAGATCGGACGCCGGGTCGCGAGGGCCTCGGGCGCGGACTACGAGTGGGAGTTCGCCTTCGTGAAAGACACCGAGACGGTCAACGCCTGGTGCCTGCCCGGCGGCAAGATCGCCGTCTACTCGGGCCTGTTGCCCGTGGCGCGCAACGAAGCCGGCCTGGCCTTCGTACTGGGCCACGAGATCGGCCACGCCACCGCCCGCCACAGCGCCGAGCGGCTCTCGCAGCAGCTCACGGTGCTCGGCGGCCTCGCGGGGCTCAACCTCTACCTGAAGGACAACTCCCACCTCACCAAGGAGCAGCGCAACGTCCTGCTCGCGGCCCTCGGTCTCGGCGCGGAGGTGGGCGTGATGCTCCCGTTCTCCCGTGCCCACGAGCGTGAGGCCGACATCATCGGCATGATGTACATGGCCCGGGCCGGCTACCCGCCCGCGGAGTCCATCGACATCTGGAACCGCATGGAGCGCGCCTCGGGCGGTGCCTCCGTCCCCGAGTTCCTCTCCACGCACCCCGCCTACGACACGCGCAAGGAGAACCTGCGGGACTGGATGGACCGGGCGAGAAAGCGCTATCAGCGCAACAAGCTGCCCGGCGACACCACGGCCGCCATCTGGAGCTGATCCCGCCATCCTCCCGCGTCGACGCCGGCCCTCGTCGCCGGCGGCGGGGCGACGCGCTATAGGGCGGCGCCGGGAAGCGGCCGCCCGGAGCGGCTTCCCAACCTCCTCGGGAGACGGCGATGTCCGTGATCGGAAAAATCCGGAAGGGCACCGAGTCCGGAACGGTCAAGGTGATCTTCTTCGTGGTCGTGGTGGTCTTCGTGTTCTGGGGCATCGGCCAGAGCAGCGGCCCCGAGTCCACGGTGGTGGCCGAGGTGAACGGCGAGCGGATCACGGACACCCGCTACCACCAGGCCATGCGCAGCCTGATGCACGGACAGCGCCGGGCCATGGACGAAGACGAGCAGGTGGCCCTGGCGCGACGCGTCCTGTCGAACCTGATCCTCCAGGAGGTCCTGCTGCAGGAGGCCCACCGGCTGGGCATCGAGGTCAGCAACGAGGAGCAGGCCGAGTACATCCTGAGCGCCGAGGCCTTCCAGGACGAGTCCGGGCGGTTCAACGAGGACCTCTACGAACGCGCCCTGAAGCGGAGCGGCTCCAACCGCACCCAGTTCGAGCAGGACATCCACGACCAGATGGTCCTCGCGCGCCTCGAGGGCATGGCCTTCTCGGCCATGGCTCTGCGCAGGGACGATCTCCAGGCGGCCTGGACCCGGCTCGAGACCCGCCTCTCCCTCGAGGTGGTCCGTGTCCCCGCCCTCTTCTTCTACGACGACGTCCAGCCCTCGGAGGTCGAGATCGAGACGTGGATCGCGGAGCACGGGGCGGACATCCACGCCCGGTACCAGGAGGAGTACGACTCCCGGTACCACCTCCCCAGGCGGGCGGTCGTCCGCGAGATTCTCCTGCGCAGCGGCATCGGCGACGTGACGCTCGACGACCTCCGGGTCCGCATGGCAGCGCTCCGCAAGGAGGCCGAAGCCGGCGCGGACGTCTCCGATCTCGCCCGGCGTTGGAGCGAGGCGGCCTCGGCCACCGACGGTGGGAGCATGGGCACCATCCGCGAGGACACGATCGATCCGGACGTGGCCCGGGTGGTCTTCGGGGACGAGGGCGCCACCCCGGTCCCGGGCCTGCGCGCCGTGCTCGAGACCAAGGACGGCATGCTCCTGCTCCATGTCGATGCGCTGATTCCCGAGGAGATCGTCCCCGAGGACCAGGTGCGGACCGAGATCGCCCTCCGCATCGTGCGCGAGCGCCAGGCCCCGGAGCTCGCCTCCGCGTACGCCGAGCAGCTGCGCACCGCGTGGCAGGCCCAGGGCACGGCCCCCTCGGACCTCCTCCAGGCCCAGAACCTCGTGGTGCAGGCCCCCCCCCCGGTGTCCCTGGCCGACGTCGCGGTCGAGGGCCTCCCCCCGATGCCCGACCTCGTGGCCGCCCTTCCAGAGGCCCGGCCGGGCGAGGTCCTGGGACGGACCTTCAACGAGGGCGACGCCTGGTTCGTGGTTCGGCTCGCCGAGCGGTCCGACCCGGATCCCACGCGCTTCGAGGCCGTGCTGCCGCTGGTCCGCACCCGGCTCGAGATGGAGGCACGCCAGGCCTTCGTGAGAGCCTGGGAGGACGACCTCCTCGCCCGAGCCGACGTGAAGCAGTACTACAAGCCGCGTGTGGGCCGGTAGCACCGGCGCCGGTCCGGGGCCGGATCGCCGCGCGCGCCGCGCCCGGCTGCCGCGATGTGCGCCAGCCGGGCCCGGATCCGACGCCCAGGTGTTTCCGATATGCCAGGCAGAAAGCTCTTCTTGGAGTTTCTTTCGCGTCCGGTGCCCGGGCTATTGACTTGTCAATGCCTGATCTATGTACTACATGAGATCCTGGTTCCCCACCGTTCCCCCATCACGGAGGTTGGACAGTCCGGGTCGGCCCACCCCACCGGTAGGAACATCGCACCTGTCCTCCATTCGCCCCCTTGAACGCTCATTCCCCGGCCGTCCGGGCGAGACGGACCGCGGGAAGGCTGACGCTGTCGCCCCCGACCCGGACTGTCCCCTCCGCTCCTCCCCTCCCCTGGTCCCCGCGGGGGTCGGTGAATAGGGCTGTCCCGCACCGGGCAGGCACCGCCATGAAGAAAAGCACTCGTCTCCTGTTGTGGATCTCGATCCTGGGGTTCGTCCTCTTCACCGCGACCACGGTCGTCCTCGTCCTGGTCCTCTCCGGCGACCGGGTTCTCAAGGACGACGAGCCCCGCACCCTGGTCCTGGAGGTGGGTCCCTCGCTGGGCGACGCGCCCCGCGAGGCCGCGTTCGTCATGAACCCGCAGGACTTCCCTCCCCTCCTCACCGAGGTCACCGCCGCCGTCCGACGGGCCGCCGGCGATCCCGAGGTGGCGGGCCTGCTGGTCCTGATCGAGCCGCTCACCATCGGGTTCGGCGGCGTCCAGGAGCTGGCGTCGGCCCTCGAGGCGTTCCGCGCCGCGGGGAAGCCGTGCGTGGCCCATGCCGACGAGTACGGCAACAAGGAGTACCTCCTCGCCGCGGCCTGCGGGACGGTCGAGGTTTCCCCGGCGGGCATCGTGCTCGTGAACGGGCTGCAGGTCACCGAGACCTACCTCAAGGACACGCTCGACCGGATCGGGGTGGATCCCGAACTGGAGCACGTCGGCGAGTTCAAGACCGCCGTGGAGCCGTTCGAGCGCACGGGGCCGTCCGAGGAGGCGCGGATGGCCACCGACGCCGTCCTCGACTCGCTCTACGGCCAGTTCGTGGATGCCCTCGCCCGGACCCGCGGGATGGAGGCGGTTCGCGTCCGCACCCTGCTCGACGACCCGCCGCTCACGCCGGCCATGGCCCTCGAGGACGGCCTGGTGGACGCGGTGGCGTTCGAGAGCGAGGCCCGCGAGGCCGCCGGCGGCGACGACATCCTCGACTTCGACGACTACGTCGAGGCGACCCGCCGGACCTGGCGCAAGGGCCCCAAGGTCGCCGTGGTCCACGCCGACGGGTCCATCGTCTCGGGCGGGAGCGGATCCGGGATCCTCGGCGGGCGTTTCGTGGGCGACGAGGACCTGGTGGACCTCCTCGACGAGGTGAGGAAGGACGACGACGTCGTGGCGGTGGTCCTGAGGGTCAACTCCCCCGGGGGGAGCGGCCTTGCCTCCGACACGATCTGGTGGGCGCTCCAGGAGGTCCGCCAGGCCAAGCCGGTGGTGGTGTCCATGTCGGACCTCGCGGCCAGCGGGGGGTACTTCATCGCGGTGGGCAGCGACCACATCGTGGCCGAGCCCGGCACCCTCACCGGGTCCATCGGCGTGTTCGGCGGCAAGATGAACCTCGCGGGCCTGTACGGGAAGCTCGGCATGACCCGCCACGTGTACAAGCGCGGGGAGATGGCCGATCTGCTCTCGAGCACGTCCGCCTTCTCGGACGCGGGCCGGACCCGGTTCCGCTCCTACCTCGACGCCTTCTACCAGCTCTTCCTGTCGAGGGTCGCCGAGGGTCGGAACCTGGCCGTCGAGGAGGTCCACACCTCGGCCAGGGGGCGGGTCTGGACGGGCGAGCAGGCACTGGAGCGGGGCCTGGTGGACGAACTGGGCGGGCTGGACGTCGCCATCGACCGGGCCCGGGAGCTGGCCGAGGTGGAGGGACCATACGGGATCCTCCGGTTACCCGCGCAGAAGACGCTCTTCGAGCAGATCATGAAGGAGATCACGAATCCCGACGCCGGGGCGTCCCGCGTGGCGCTCGCCGCCCTGCCCATCGCGGGCGACGGGTTCGCCATGGCCGAGACCCTGGCCCGCGTGCTCGACGGGGCCGGCGTGGCGGCGATGCTGCCCGGCACGCTCGAGGTGCGCTGAGGCCCGCGGGCCACCGCGATCAGGACTTCGATCCGATGCGCCAGCCGTCCTCGACCGAGTAATCGACGCGGTAGACGTCGCGGAATCCGCCGTCGAGGTCGTACATCCGGAAAGTGGCGTCCAGGCCCCCGCCCCGGATGGTGATCCGCCACCACCCGTAGAGCGGGAACCACTTGGCGTCGAACTGGCCCGGGAACCCCGCCCAGGTGCGTTCGGCGCGGGCGGCGTCGATGACCCCCTCGGGGAAGTCCTTCGCTCGGGCCCGCTCGTTGAACGCCTTGAGCATGGCCATGTCGAAGATGGGTTCGAGCCGGAGGGGCTCGGCGCCCTTCCCCTCCGCGACCGCCCAGCGTACCAGGGTGTCGGCGCCGGCCCCCCCGCCCCCCGCGTTGACGTGCAGGGTGCCGAAGCGCCCGCCGACCTGGAACACCTCGCTGGTGGCGGGATCGGCGCTGAAGACGGCGTGCAGCTTCATGACGTCGATGGTGTCCTCGACCAGCTCGAGCAGCTCCCCGGGGGCTCCCTCCTGGTTCCCCTGACGGTCGAGGGCCAGCGTCTGGAGCGGGTGGTGCATGAACACCACGAGGCTGTCGTAGTCGTCGCCCTCCACGGCCTTGGGGATCCAGTAGAGCTGCTCCTGCCAACGCGGCCCGAGGGCCTTCTTGTTGGTATCGAGCACGAGGAAGCGCCAGCGCCCCTTGGGCAGGCGGACGTCGAAGGCGTACCAGGACGCCACCCGACGGTAGCCGATGTTCACGCCGACCCCAGGAAAGGCAGCCTCGTAGGCGTGCAGCTGGCGGTCGCCCCGGTACTCGCGCTCCCCGGCCACCGGCATGGCCGGGATCCGCTTGCGGTGGGTGTCGGGCAGGGTGGTGCCCTGGAGCAGGTTGCGCATGCGGGTGTCGAACGCCTTCCAGGCCTTCGCGCCGGGGACGTCGTCGCCCATGAGGGTGACCCAGGCCAGGTCTTCGCGGTCGATGGCCGCGGCGAGGTCGTCGGTGATGGCGTCGGCGACGCCCGGGTGGACCGCACGGTGAGAGGCCCGGCCCTTGACCTCCTCCGGATGGCGGAGGTTGCCGACCACGCCGAACGTGACGGGGCGGGGCGCGGAGAGCTCGTCCCCGTCGTCGGCGGCGAGGCTGTGTCCGGCCAGGCGGGACGGGTCCACGCCGCAGCCCACGGCGAGGAGCAGGAGCGGAAGGAGGAGGCGCATGGGGACTCCTTGGGTCATTCGACGGTGACGCTCTTGGCGAGGTTGCGGGGCCGATCGATGTCGCGGCCGAGCCGGACCCCCGCAAGGTACGCCAGGAGCTGGAGGGGCAGGACCGTGAGGAGGGGGGTGAGGATCTCGAGGGTGCGGGGCACGGCGATGGAGACGTCACCCGCCGCCGCGGCCTCGGTGTCGCCCTCGGTGTGGACGATCGCCACCCGGGCGCCCCGGGCCCGGACCTCCTGGATGTTGGAGAGGGTCTTCTCGCGGACGGAGTCGTCGGGGACCACCACCACGACGGGCGTGCCCTCCTCCATCATCGCGATGGGTCCGTGCTTCATCTCGCCCGCCGGGTAGGCCTCGCAGGGGAGGTAGGCGACCTCCTTGAGCTTGAGCGCGCCCTCGAGGGCCACGGGGTACGAGAAGCCCCGGCCCATGAAGAGCGTGTACCGGGCGTCCTGGACGAGGTCGGCCACGGCGCCGATGGGCCCCGGATCGGCCAGGTAGGCGGCCACCTGCTCCGGGATCCGGAGCAAGGCTTCGGCCACGGAGCGGCCCTCGTGGCCGGAGAGCGTGCGGGTACGGGCCAGCATGAGCGTGAAGAGGAGCAGCGCGGTGACCTGGCTGGTGAAGGCCTTGGTGCTGGCCACTGCGAGCTCGGGGCCGGAGTGGACGTAGATGCCCCGGCCGCAGGCCCGGGCGACGGAGGAACCGACCACGTTCACGATTCCCAGGACCTCGCCGCCCTTGGTCTGGACCTCGCGCACGGCACCCAGCGTGTCGGCGGTCTCGCCGGACTGGCTCACGGCGAAGAACAGGGCGTCGTGGTCCACGATGGGGTTGCGGTACCGGTACTCGCTGGCGATCCGGGCGGACGCCGCCACGCGGGCGACCCGCTCGATGGCCATGGCGCCCACGCTGGAGGCGTGGAACGAGGTGCCGCAGGCGAGCAGTTCGACCCGGGACACGCCGAGCAGGTCCCGGGGCGCCATGTCCGGACCCCCGAGCTTGGCGCTGCCCTCGCGCACCAGGACCCGACCCCGCAGGCAGCGCCGGATGCTCTCGGGCTGTTCGTGGATCTCCTTCTCCATGAAGTGCTTCCACTCTCCCTTTTCACAGAGATCCCACTCATCGTCGAGCTGCTGGATGGCGGGGTCCACGTGGACGCCGTCGAGCGCCGTCGTGTCCACACCGTCGCGGGTGAGGCGGGCCACCTCGCCGTCGGACAGGAAGATGACGCGGCGGGTGTAGCGCACGAGCGCCTGGGGGTCGCTCGCGAGGAGCGTCTCGTCCTCGCCCAGCCCGATCACGAGCGGTGAGCCGTTGCGGGCGGCGATGAGGAGGTCCGGGTGGTCGGCGAACAGGACGGCGATGCCGTACGTGCCCTGCAGGCGCTGGAGCGCAGCGCGGACGGCCTGCTCCGGATCGCCGGCGTAGAAGGCTCGGATGAGGTGGGGGATCACCTCAGTGTCGGTCTCCGAGCGGAAGCGGATGCCGTCGCGCTCGAGGCGGCGCCGGAGCTCGGGGGCGTTCTCCACGATCCCGTTGTGGACGACCGCGATGCGCTCGGAGGCGTCCACGTGGGGGTGGGCGTTGGCCCGGGTGACGCCGCCGTGCGTGGCCCAGCGGGTGTGGGCCATCCCGACGTTGCCCTCGAGATCGGAGGGGAGCGAGCGGGCCAGGTCGGCCACCCGTCCCACCTCCCGGTGGACGGCGAGGCTGTCCGGCTGCACGACGGCGAGACCCGCCGAGTCGTAGCCCCGGTACTCGAGGCGGCGCAGGCCCTCGAGCAGGATGGGCGCCACCCTGCGCTGGCCGACACAGCCGATGATGCCGCACATCCCTGTCTCCGTTCACCGATCGGGGAGGGCCAGCCGGCGCACCACGCGATCCAGATCGTCCACGGCACCCGGACCGTAACCCCGCTCCTCCCACTCCACCCGTCCCGACGGGCCGAGCACCCAGGTGGAGGGGATGGCGCGGATCCCGAGCCGGGCGGCCAGCTCGGGCACCCGGGCGACCGCGAGGCCCTCGAGTTCGAAGCGCACGCGGGCCGCCTGGAAGTCGGCATCGCGCTCGTCCACGGACAGCGCCACGGCCTCCACCGGCAGGCCGGCGGCCCGCCAGCCCGCCACGGCCCGGGACAGGGCGGCCAGCTCGTCCCGGCACGGCGCGCACCACGAGGCCCAGAAGGCGACGACGACGATGCGACCCCTCAGGTCCGCGATCGCGAGCGGGCCGGTCGTGGTGACCAGGTGGGCCGCGGCGAGCACCGCCTCGGGCGAGCCGGGCGCGGGGGGGAGCGGCGGCACCGGTTCGCCGG
>JBFYZZ010000206.1:0-10428 GCA_041309225.1 Deltaproteobacteria bacterium
CATGGGGTGCGCCTGCAGGCCCAGCGCCGCGGCCTGTACGGCCAGGAGCCCGAGCGCGATCCCGGCGTCGTGGCGTGCCCAGGGGTTGGGCTTCCCACCGCGGGCGAACCGGGTGCGGGCACAGGTGAACAGGAGCACCGGTGCGGCTGCGGCCCAGCGCCGGTTGCCCTCCACCAGGGCGTCCACGGCCCGCGCGTGGAGGGCCGGGTCCTCGCGGGGCGCGACCAGGAAGGCCCAGGGCTGCTCGTTCATGGCCGAAGGTGCCCACCGGGCGGCCTCCAGGCACGATCGTACGAGGGTCGGGTCCACGGGCCGGTCCGCGAAGGCCCGGGGGCTATGGCGCCGCGCGATGGCGTCGAGCAGGGGGACGTCGGTGGGGGCGGGCTTCTCCATCGGCCGTCAGTACTCGACGTAACCTTCCTGACGGTCGAACCGGAGCGTCCCGCTCCCCTCGTCGTAGAAGGCGTACGCGGTGGGCGCCCAGCCGCCCTTCTCGGTCCAGGCCATGAGCATCTCGGCGTGGCCGTAGTACTCGGCGACGTACCCGTACGACGCGACCGTGCCGTCCAAGGCGGCGACCACCTCGGGGCTGGCCCCGAGGAGGGCCGCGCACCCGGGCGCCTCGTCGATCTCCACGCGTGGACTGGTCCACACGACGTCGAACGCCCAGTCGCACTGCCCGCAGTCGCTCCGGACCGCGGTGCTGGTGGAGTCCCAGGTGACGAGGCAGAGATCGTCGCCCATGCCCTTGTCGGCGGTGAAGTACCACGACTCCACCCCGAGCCACGACAGCGGATCCACCACCACCTCGCCCTTGTGGCCGGTGAGCCCGACGCCGTGCGGGTCGCCCGTGTCGGTATCGGTGTCGGCGTCGGTGTCGGCGTCGGCGTCGGTGTCGGCGTCGGTGTCGCCGGGCGAGGTGTCCTCGGGCTCGGGGCTGCAGGCCGAGGCGAGCAGGAGCGGCGGGACGATGGCCAGGAGCCGCATGGGGCCTCCCTCTAGGGCTGGATGTAGGGGCTGGGCAGGACCGTGTCGAACCCGAAGGCGTACCCCAGCTCGGTGGATACCCGCCAGGTGACCTCCTTCGCCGGGGTCACGCGCTCGATGCGGCCCGAGACGGCCCAGTCCACGACGGTGTCGCCGCCCTCGAGGCGCACGGGCTCGCCCAGCACGAAGGTGTTGACGGGCGGATCCGTGGTGTACCGCCAGACCTCCGTGGCGGTGGTGCGACCCGCGTCGAAGGCGTACTCCAGCACGCGCGAGGCGCCGCCTCCCTCGTTGTCGAACACCAGGATCCCGTCGGCGGTGAAGTCGAACTGGTGCTGGTGCAGGAACCGGGCGCTGCCGCTCGCGATGTCCACGGTGCCCACGGTGCCGCCGAGCGCCCAGTCGCAGGCGCCGGTGGCGCGGTCGACCCGCACGATGCTGCTCAGGTTCCGGGACCCCAGGTAGTACGCGCCCTCGTCGGGCACCCAGTCGAGGGCGTTGGCGAAGGTCCAGCCGTACTGGGGATCGGTGCCCTGGACCTTCGCCGGGTCCCAGCAGTCCCACGCGCTCCACGCGGTGGTCAGGGTGCCGTCGGGCGCCACCTCCGCGATCGAGTCGCCCCGCAGCGGCTCGCCCTCGAAGTCGCGGTACTCGACCACGATGGCCGCGAGCGTACCGTCGGCCATCTCCACGAAGTCGTGGGCGAGGAGCGGGACCGGGATCCGCTCGACCTCGGTCCCGTCGAACGACACGCGGACCAGGACCGAGTCGTCGGCCGGATCGCCGGACACCGAGCCGGCGTTGTACAGGATCGACGCGCCGTCGAGCGCGGGCCGCACCCGGTAGACGTCGAGCCCGCTCGTCTCGGGCAGCCACCAGGTCACGCGCCCCTCCGGATCGAGCAGGGCCGGGCCGTACGCGCCGCCGAGGAACGGGACCCAGTGCCAGGTGTCGTTGCCGCCGCCCGTGACGGTGAGGGTGGGGAGCTCGGCCCCGAGCACGCCGGTGGTGACGGTGGCGAGGTCGCTCGCCCGCTCCTCGCCATCGACGTCGTGGACGAGCCGGAAGGCGCACTCGGTCGCCGGGGGGAGGCCCAACAGGACGGCCCGGTGGCTCGTCCCGGCCTGCGGCTCCCAGGGCGTGGCGATGCCGAGATCCTCGGTGGGGCCGAACGCCACGCGGCCGGTCGCGGCCTCGGAGGTGGTCCAGGTCACGGTGACCACCGTGGGGACGATCTCGCTCACGACGACCTCGAGATCCTGCACGGAGACGGAGGCGGTGTCGTCGGTGTCGTTGCAGGCGGCGACGAGGCCCGCGAAGAGCCAGGGGGCACGCATGGGGATCACTCGGTGGGCGCGAGGAACGTGATGAACAGGGGGGCGGGGTTGTAGCAGGTGCTGCAGCGGAGCGCGAAGAGCCACAGGCCGTCGCCCTCGAAGCCCGTGAACGTGGAGGTGCCGTCGGTGGCTTCCGAGAGGTCGATGGAGGTCTGGCCGCTGTCCAGGGGTGCGGTCCAGAGGTGCGTGGCGGTGGTCTCGAGGTCGAGGAAATCCTCCTCGAGATCGGCCTTGGTCGCGCCCTCGTAGAGACCCAGCATGATGCTGTCCACGTCGCTCAGCGCGATCCCGTTGCCCTGCCCGTCGCGGGTGAGCGCCGACCAGTCCGCGATCCAGGGCCCGCTCGCGCAGACCGGGACCGGCTCGATGGACGCGAGGTCCACGTCGAGGTCGAGCACGCCGCAGCCCGGATCGAGGTGCACCTCGGTGGTGGTCTCGCCGGGGGTGGGCTCGAGGAACGCGAGCACCAGGGTCCCGACGCCCAGGGCGGTCGTGGGGGCCAGCGTGAGCAGGTAGGTACCGCCCTCCGCGGTGTACTCCTCGGCGACGTCGATGGGGGTGCCGTACAGCGTGAGCTCCGACAGGAACACGCAGGTGTCGCCCTCCTCCGGCAGGTACTGGACGAATCCGGACACGTCGGACTGCTGCATGTGGTTGTTGGACAGGCCGTCCTCCACGTCCGCCTCGCTGAGCAGGGGGAACCGTACGAGCGCCACGTTGTGGACGCCGGTGGTCGGATCCACGTCGTGGCAGCGGATGTCGCTGGTGACCGTGTCCCAGCAGACCTCCACGTCGGCCGCGTCCACCGTGGGGTAGGACGGGACGTCGAGGAGGCCGGTGAACGAGAAGTTGTCGGCGTCGGTGAAGGCGATGGTGTCGTCGCCGCAGGGACCGGCGGTCTCGTCGTCACAGGCGGGGAGCAGGCCGAGGAGCAGGAGGGCCGGGATCGGGTGCATGGAGCCTCCATCCGTGGGGACGCCCCACCTTAGCACGGGGCCGCTCCGGCCACGCGGATCCCGGCGGGGTCCCGGAACCCACCCGTCCTTGACAGCGCCCTCGGCCACGGTAACGCCCTGCGTCCCGCTCCCCGGAGGCCTCGTGCGGCGTCCGCTCCTCCTCCTGCTCCTCCTGTGGCCGGCCGCCGCCTGCCACCGCGAGCGGGACACGGGTGGGGAGACCGCCGCCGACACCGACACCGACGCCGACACCGGCGACACGGACGCCGCCCCGCCCGACACCGGCACGCCGGCGACCGACGCCCGGGCCCTGCAGATCCGCTGGCGCCTCCACGAGGAGATCGCCTCCATCGTGTACGTCACCTGGGACCAGGTCGTCCCGGGCACGTCCCACGTGGAGGTGGACGTGGACGGCACCTGGGTGCCCACGCCCAGCGCCGTCCGGGCCGCGGGCCCGGCCGAGCAGATCGCGATGGGGATCCCCTTCGGCACGAGCTTCGGCCTCCGCGTGATGGTGGACGACGGCAGCGGGGCCTGGACGTCCTCGCGCCGCGAAGCCGCCACCGGTGCCCTGCCCTCCGGCTTCCCACGGCCCCGGCTCGTGGCGGCCGAGCCCTCGGCGTGGGAGCCGTCGGGCCGCTTCCTCGTGGGATCCGTCAACGCCAGCGAGGGAGGCTGGGTCGCAGGGGTGTTCTGGAAGTGGATCATGGATCGGCAGGGGCGGGTGGTCTGGGCGCTGGCCACGCCGGATCACCGCTGGACCCTCTGGATGACGCCGGCCCGGAACGGTGCCGACCTCCTCTGGGACGAGTTCACCTACTGGTCCGACTGGGACTCGGGCCTCGGCTCCCGGGTCCACCGGCGGCGGCTCGACGGCACGGAGGTCGCCATCTACGCCACGCCGGGCGGGCACCACGCATTCGTGGAGCTGCCGGGCGACGTCCTGGTGTGGGGCGCGGCCGACCCGGTGTCCGAGACCCTCCAGGAGCGGGCGTCCGACGGCACCGAGCGCACCCTGTGGTCGTGCAGCGACTTCCACGGCGAGATCGGCGTCGCCGAGCGCTGCCAGTCCAACGCCCTCTTCTGGGACGAGGCCGCCGACACCTTCCTCTACTCCTTCTACACCACCGACTCGGTCCTGGAGGTCGCCCACGCCACGGGCGAGGTGGTCCGCGTCCTCGGCCACCTCCCCGGCGCGTACACCTTCGACCCCGAGGCGTCGGCCTTCTGGTGGCAGCACGGCGTCACCCGCACACCGTCCGGCACGCTGCTCCTCTCGACCCACGCCTCGGAGGGCGATGACGAGGCGGTCGCCCGGGAGTACGCGGTGGACGACGAGGCGCGTGTGCTCCGGCAGTTGTGGTCGTTCGGGGAGGGGCTCGGGACGCAGGCCCGCACCAACGGGGAGGCCCTGCGCCTCCCCGGCGGCAACACGCTGCACAACTACGGATCCGGAGGCGTCCTCAAGGAGGTCACCCCGGAGGGCCGGGTGGTGTGGCAGGTCACGTTCGACAGCAACCGCCTCCTCGGGCACACCACCTGGCTCGGGGACCTCTACGCGCTGGTGCCCTGATCTCCGGCCTCGATCCGGCCTCCCGGGCCGGCCGAGCCGATCCCCCCCCCGGATTGAACCCGCCCGGGGCGCCGGATACACCGCCGCGCCCCCCATCCGGAGCCCCCATGGCCGCCCCTCCCAAGGGCCTCGATCCTGTCGAGGCCGTCGCCACCCTGCGGTCCCTCACCTCCATTGATCACCTCCTCACCGACGAGGAGCGGATGATTCGCGACCAGGTCCGCGCCTTCGTGGCGCGCGAGGTGCTCCCCATCGTGGGCCGGCACTTCGAGGAGCACTCCTTCCCCCTCGACGTGGGCCGGCGGATCGGGTCCGAGCTGGGGCTCTTCGGCTGCACGCTGCCCCCCGAACACGGCGGCAGCGGCGTCTCCAACGTGGCCTACGGCCTCGCGAACCAGGAGATGGAGTACGGCGGCAGCGGCTGGCGGAGCATGCTGTCCGTCCAGAGCGGGCTGGTCATGTTCCCCATCTACACCTTCGGATCCGAGGAGCAGCGCGCGAGGTACCTCCCGCGGCTCGCTACGGGCGAGATCGTCGGGTGCTTCGGCCTCACTGAGCCCGGGAGCGGATCCGACCCCGGCTCCATGAAGACCACGCTCCGCCGCCGGGGCAGCGGCTGGGTCCTCGACGGCGCCAAGGCCTGGATCACCAACGGCACGGCCGCGGACGTGGCCGTCGTGTGGGCGATGAACGAGGACGGCCGCATCCAGGGGGTGCTGGTCGAGAAGGGTACCCCGGGCTTCTGCGCCTGGGACGAGAAGCACAAGCACTCGCTGCGGGGCTCCATCACCTCCAACCTCTCCTTCGAGGACACGCCGGTCGCCCCCGAGATGCTCCTGCCCCGGGGCACGGGCCTCGGCGCGCCGCTCCAGTGCCTCAACCAGGCGCGCTACGGGATCGGCTGGGGGGCGGTGGGGAGCGCGTTCTTCACGCTGGAGAGCGCGCTGCGCTACACCCTCGAGCGCGAGCAGTTCGGCGCCCCCCTGGCCAGCTTCCAGCTCCAGCAGGAGAAGCTCGCCTGGATGTTCTCCGAGGTCGCCAAGGCCCAGCTCCTGGCCCTCCACGTCGGCCGCCTGAAGGACGCCGGGACCCTCCACCACGCCCACGTCTCGCTGCTCAAGCGCAACAACGTCTGGATGGCCCGGGAGTGCGCGCGCATGGCCCGCGAAATGTTCGGGGCCTACGGCATCTCCGGCGAGTTCCCCGTGTGGCGCCACCTGGCCGACCTCGAGGCGGTGTACACCTACGAGGGCACCCACGACATCCACGGGCTCATCCTCGGAGAGGCGCTGACCGGCATCTCCGCCTTCCGCAGGTGATCCGATGAGCCCCCGCACGGCCCTGGTGGAGGGCGCGTCGCTCGTGGCCCGGGGCGCGCTCCACGCCGGGGTGGACCTGTTCGTGGGGTACCCCATCACCCCGGCGTCGGGCATCTACGCGGAGATGATCCGCCTGGGCGTCGGGATCGCAGCCCCCGACGAGATCACCGCTCTCCAGTACCTCCTCGGCGGGTCGCTCGCGGGGCGCCGGGCCATGACCGCCACCTCGGGCCCGGGCTTCCTGCTCATGGCCGAGGGGCTGGGCGCGGCGCTCGCCATGGAGGTCCCCCTGGTGGTGGTGCTCGTGCAGCGGGTGGGCCCGGCCACGGGGAGCGCCACCATGAACGCGCAGGGTGACGTGCTGCTGGCCGCCAACGTGGTGTCCGGCGGGTTCCCCGTGCCGGTGCTCTGCCCGCCCGACCTGGAGTCGTGCGCGGGCATGACCGTGCTGGCCGTCAACCTGGCCGAGCGGCTGCGGACCCCCGTGGTGCTCCTCACCGAGAAGGACATGGTCGTCGGCCGGCGGACGGTGGACCTCGACGACCTGGTCCTCCCGGATCCCGTCGACCGCCCAAGGTACACGGGCGATGCGGCCGCGTTCCGCACCTACGGCCACTGGAACGACGACCTCGTCCCACCCTTCCGGCCGGCGGGCGATCCCGAGGTGCAGGTCCGGATCACGGCCTCGACCCACGACGAGGCCGGCACGCTGCGGCCGCTCGACGACCGCGCGAGGCCCAACACCGAGCGGCTCCTCCTGGCCGCGGATCCGGACGTCTACCCGAGCCCCCTCGAGGATCGGCAGAACGGTGCCGACACCCTCGTCGTCGCCTATGGGTTCACGGCCTATGCGGCCCGCCAGGCGGTGGCGGACGCGCGGGCCCGGGGCCGGCGGGTCTCCCTCCTCGTCCCCCGCACGCTGGTGCCCGTGCTCGGCGACCACCTGCGACCGGCCCTCGCGGGCGTGCGCCGGCTGGTCGTGGCCGAGGAGAACCTCACGGGCCTCTACCGGCAGGCCCTGCTCGGCGCGGGGATCATGCTCGGTACGGACGTCCGCGAGGTGATCGGCGTGAATGGGATGGGGAAGCCCATCGCGGCCCAACGCATCGCGGACGCGGTCGGGGAGGTGCAGCCGTGAATGCCAGCCCCTTCGCCACCGGCGCCCCCGATCCCTGGTGCCCCGGCTGCGGCCACCTCCCGGTGGTCCGGGCCCTGTACCAGGTGCTGGCCCGCCGGTACCGGCCGCTCGACGTCGTGCTCGTGACCGACATCGGCTGCGTCGGCATGGCGGACGCCCTCTTCACCTGCCACACCGTCCACGGCCTCCACGGGCGGTCCCCGGCGCTCGCGGCGGGCCTGGCCATGAACCTGCCCGAGGGGCGCAAGGTCGTGACGCTCATGGGCGACGGCGGGGCCGCCATCGGGCTCCAGCACGTGCTCGAGTGCGCGCGCCTCAACGTGGACATGCTGCTCGTGGTCTGCGACAACCAGAACTACGGCATGACCGGGGGGCAGCACTCGGCCTACACGCTGCCCGGCGTGCGCACCACCACCACGCCGGAGGGATCCGCGCTGCGCCCGTTCCCGCTCTGCGAGCTGGTCGCGCCGCTGGGCGTGTTCCGCGCCCGGACCCTGGCCGTGGGGCCGGACCTGGTCCCTGCGCTCGACGCGGCCCTCGGCCACCGGGGCTTCGCGCTGGTCGAGACCCTCAACTGGTGCCCCTCCTACGCCGGCAAGCAGAACCCCGACCGCGTGACGCCCAGGGGGCTCGCCGCGTGCTTCGAGGCGAACGGCCTGCCGCTCGGCACCTGGCCGGCCACCACCGCGATCCCACCGTTCCGCCACGAACCCCGACCCCGGCCGCGCGAACTCCAGGCCATCCCGGTCACCCGCGTGCCGTCGCTCGATCGTCCCGTGCGCCTGCTCCTGGCCGGAAGCGCGGGGGAGGGCGTACAGCTCGCGGCCGAGGTCTTCGCGCGGGCCGCCGTCGGCGCGGGCCTCCAGGTGGCCCTGCGCGGCGAGTACCCGGTCACGGTGGGCAAGGGCTTCTCCTCGGCGTTCCTGGTCCTCTCGCCGCGCCCCGTCCTGGCTCCCGCCGGTGACGACTGGGAGGTCGGGGCGGTGACCTCGGTCGAGGGCTTGAGGTTCGCCCTCGGCCGCGTCGCGGGCACCCCCCGGGTGGTGCTCGATGCCTCGCTCGAGCCGCCGCCGGCCCTGGCCTGCGCCGACCGCGTGGACCTGAGGCGGTTCGGCGCCCGCCAGGCGGCCTTCGCCGCGCTGGCCTGGTGGCTCCGCCGGGAGCGCTGGTTCCCCCTCGAGGCGCTCGCGGAGACCGTGGACGCCCTGGCCTCGACCACCCAGCGCGACACCTTCCGGGCGGTCCTGGAGGGGCTGCCGGCGGACCCGTCCGTCCCCGCCTGACGCCTACTCGTCCAGCAGCGGGGCCTGCGACGGATCCTCCATCCGGCCCAGGAAGAGGATCGTGGTCGTGAGGTTGTCGCGGATGAAGAAGACGAAGGGGTGGTCCGCCACGAAGCTCGGCTTCTCGGGTTCCGCCGAGAGCTCGCCTATCGACACCCCCGTGGCGGCGGCGGCCTCGGTGCCCTCCTCGTCCACCCGTACGAACGCCTTGTGGATGGCCTGCTGGACGTAGAGGTTGCCGTCCACGCCGTCGGCGATGCCCGTGAGGTCCGCGAGAGCGGGATCGAACAGGTCGGTCACGCCCATGGCGAGGAGCACGTCCACGAGGGGCATGGTCCACTCCATCTGGAACGTGGGGAAGGCCACGTCCACCTCCTGCACGCTCGTGTCGGCGATCCAGGCGTCCACCTGATCCACGGTGAGCAGGTCCGCGATCGCCTCGAGGTCCAGGTCGCTCTGCGGAAGGATGGCGTACATCGACAGGTCGCCCGTCTCGTACGGCATCTCGAGCACCTGGACGCGCTCGTCCTCCGTGTACCCGTACTCGGCGGTGGCGTGCATGAGCGGCACCGACACGGTGCTGCCGTCGGCCAGTGTGAAGGGCCGGTCCCGGGTGGCCTCCGGATCGAACTGCTCGGCCCAGTCGGCCAGGAAGTAGATGGCGTTGGCGAGCACCATGACCGTGGTGGCGTCCAGGCTCCCCGAGGGAAACAGCTCGGGGATGCGGCCCTTCGTCTGGTCGGCCACCCAGTCGTTGATCTCCTCCCGGACGGCCTCGGCGTCGGCGTCGAAGTCGGCCTCCACCAGGCCCGCTCCGTAGGTCTCCTCGGTGAGGTCGAGGAAGGGCGTCTTGAAGGGGTAGCCCGCCTGGGCCCAGATCCGGTTCGCGGTGTGGAGCGTGTAGGGCCGGTGGTGCTCGCCGGAGAGGTCGGCCAGGAGCAGGCCCATGTTCCGGTGCCAGGCGGCCTCGTCCTCGATCCCGAACGCGGCCTCGAGCTGGGTGGCGGTGCCGGCCTCGGCCCCGCCGTAGACCATGGAGAACGCCGCGGTGATCGAGAACGGCGAGTAGAAGAGGTTGCCCGAGGCCCCGACGTCGTCGAGGGTCGCGAGCGAGCTCCAGGCGAACGCGTTGCTGCCGTGGACGAGCGGGGCCATGGCGGGTGTGAGCCCGGTGATCGCGCGGGGATCGGCGGTGGCGCAACCGGCAGCGCAGAGCAGGAGGGTGGGGGCGAGGCGGTGCATGGCGTCCTCCTTCGGGGAACGGCCTGGAGACACGCAAGTCCCGTGCCACGGGACCGACCCGCATGGAATGCAGCATACCCGGATGGCGGCTCGTCCGCTCGGGTCCGGATCGCGACGTGCGTGTCCGGCCGCGCGGGGCGGCTCACCGGAGGACCCCGTACCCGGGAGCGCCGCGGTCGTGGTAGGACATCCAGGTTCGATCCCCCGCCCACCGTGGAGCCCCCATGCAGGCACCCTCCGAGTACAAGAACTCCGGCCTCTTCATGATCATCTCGGGAGCCCTCACCATCCTGGCTTCGCTGGGCTGGATCGGGGGCCTCGTGTGGGTGTGCGTGGGCGTGCTCTGGGTGGCGCCGCTGGCCCTGGGGGTCTTCGAGGTCGTCACGGGCCTCGCCGTGTACCAGGGCCAGTTCAAGGCCAACGCGAAGATGGTGTCCATCCTCGGGATCGCGGCGGCGCTGGTGTGCGGCAACGTGATCGGCATCGTCCTCGAGATCCTGGCGGTGGTGAACTACGGCAAGCCCGAGGTGGCCGCCTGGATGGCCGGCGGGGGCACCGCCCCCGTCGTGGCGGCTCCGATGGTCGCCGTACCG
>JBFYZZ010000207.1:0-12840 GCA_041309225.1 Deltaproteobacteria bacterium
TGGCGATCCCAACGGGATTTGAACCCGTGTTGCCGGGATGAAAACCCGGTGTCCTGACCTGGCTAGACGATGGGATCTGGAAACGAGGGCGACGGGGCTCGAGGGGGTGGGCCGCACAGGACTCGAACCTGTGACCCACGGCTTAAAAGGCCGGTGCTCTACCACCTGAGCTAGCGGCCCCGGGCGCCGCCCGGATAACACCGGTCGGAGGCGGTGTCCACGGGCAGGCCGAGGAGCGCGGGCAACGGCCGGGCCGAGGAGCGCGGGCGGCGGCCGGTCCGGGGGCGCGGGCGTGGGTCGGTCCGGGGCAGGCCTACCGGCTCTTGCGGAGGCCCGCGCGGACCTCGGGGTTCTCGGGCTCGATGCGCTGGGCCTCCTCGTACTCGTGGCGGGCCTTGGCCTTGAGGCCGGCCTGGAGGTAGGCACCCGCGAGGGCCAGACGGAAGCGGACGTTGTCAGGGCTCCTCTCGACAGCGCTGCGGAGGAGGCCGGCGATCTCCTTGAGATCGGGATCGTCGGCGGACTGGGACTTCAGGGTCGCCAGCTGGAAGTAGGGATCCCCGATGGGGGGGTTGACGGAGACGGCCGCTTCCAGGTGTGCGATCGCGCGCCTTGGGTCGTGGTACTGGATGGCGGTCTCGGCCTGGGCCATCGCGAACTGGGCGGCCTGGAGGCGACCCTTCGGGTCCCACTCCTTCCAGAGGCGCTGGTACTCGGCGTTCTCGGGGTCGAGCCGGCTGGCCATGTACATGTCGGCGGCGGCCTGGATCCAGCGCCCCTTCCCGGCCTCCTCCTTGGCCTTCTGGGCCGTGAGCCGGGCCTTGTTGAGGCGGTCCAGGATCTGCTCCCGGAGCTTCCTCATGCCGGGGACGTCGAGGCGCCGGCGGCGGGAGGTGGCATCGCTCACGCCGCTCATGTCGACCGGCGAGACCTGGAGGCGATCGCGGTGGAGGTCCACCTCGTGGCCGTCCATCGGGACCTCGTCGGTGACGATGACCTCGCCCTCGGGCTGGGTCCGGAACAGGGCTGGCGCGGGCGGAGCGACGCCGGGGCGGGCGGCATCCTGCTCCCGCCCGGCGTCGTAGGTGGCGCGGGCCTCGACGTCGGACAGGACCTGGTAGGCCCGGTTGATCCCGGCGAAGACCTCGTCGATGCGCTCGCGCCACTCGCCGATCGCGCGGCGGTAGAACTGGTCGGGGTGCCAGGACCTGGACATGCCGTAGTAGGCGCGGCGGATGTGGCCGACGTCGGCGTCGGGCGAGACGCCGAGCACGGCGTAGTAGTCGCCCGACAGGATGAGCTGGTGCAGGGCCTCGATGGACTCCTGCTCCTCACGGGTGATGGTGCCGTTCGTCTCGTCGGTCATGGGGCCCCTCCCAGATCCCTCCTAAAGGATGAAGCGCGACAGGTCCACGTCCGAGACGACGTCGCGCAGGCGTTCCTCGACCATGTGCTCGTCCACCTGGATGCGCGCGCCCCGCCAGCCCGGGGCCCCGAAGGAGACGTCCTCGAGCAGCCGCTCCATGACGGTCTGGAGGCGTCGGGCGCCGATGTTCTCGGAACGCTCGTTGACGTCGGCGGCGATGGCGGCGACGCGGTCGAGTGCGCCGGGGGTGAAGGTGAGCTCGACGCCCTCGGTGGCGAGGAGCGCGGCGTACTGGTGGACGAGGGCGTTCCGCGGCTCGACGAGGATTCGGCGAAGCGCGTCGCGATCGAGGGGATCGAGCTCCACGCGGACCGGGAACCGGCCCTGCAGCTCGGGGATGAGGTCGGAGGGCTTGGAGACGTGGAATGCGCCCGCCGCCACGAAGAGGACGTGGTCGGTGCGGACCGGGCCCCAGCGCGTCTGGACGGTGGCGCCCTCCACGATGGGCAGGATGTCGCGCTGCACGCCCTCGCGCGAGACGTCGGGGCCCTGGGTGGCTCCTCGGCCCGCGACCTTGTCGATCTCGTCGATGAAGACGATGCCCTCTTGCTCCGCCCGGTGGACGGCCACGTCGGCCACCTCGGCGTCGGTGACGAGCGCCTCGAGCTCCTGATCGCAGAGGTGGCGACGGGCCTCCCGCACGGTCATCTCCCGCCGGTGCGTACGGCGGGGGGTGAGGCGGTCGAGGATGTCCTGCAGGCCCTCGTTGCCCCCACCCTGGCCGGGCACGCCGAAGATGCTGACGCCCCCCTGGGGCACCGGGACGTCCACCGCCACGGTGCGGTCGTCGAGGGCACCCTCCCGGAGCTGGCGCGCGAGGGCTTCGCGAGCCTCGGGCCGGGGCGTGCGGCCGGGCGGGGTGGGCAGCAACAGGTCGAGGAGGCGCACCTCGGCGGCCCGCTCGGCCTCGTCCACGCGGTGGGACATGGCCTCGGCACGGACGATCTTCACGGCGTCGGCGACGAGGTCACGGATCATGGTCTCGACGTCGCGGCCGACGTAGCCCACCTCGGTGTACCGGCTGGCCTCGACCTTGACGAAGGGCGCCCGCACGAGTCGGGCCACGCGCCGGGCGATCTCCGTCTTGCCGCAGCCGGTGGGCCCGATGAGCAGGATGTTCCGGGGGGTGACCTCGTCGCGGAAGCCGGACCCCACGGCGAGCCGGCGGGCGCGGTTGCGCAGGGCCACGGCGATGGCCCGCTTGGCCCGCCCCTGCCCGATGACGTAGCGGTCGAGCTCGGCCACGACCTCCTCGGGCGTGGGGATGCCCACCGGGACCGGCAGTACGTCGCGCAGGGGATCGAAGGGCTCGGACCCGGTCACTCGGCCACCCCCGCCTCGAGCACGGTGATGCGGTCGTTGGTGTAGATGCAGATGCCGGAGGCGATCCGGAGCGACGCTTCGGCCACGGCGCGGGGATCGAGCTCGGTGTGGGCGAGGAGGGCCCGGGCGGCCGCCAGCGCGTAGGGTCCGCCCGAACCGATGGCCATGACGCCGTCGTCGGGCTCCAGCACCTCCCCTGCCCCGGAAACCACGAGGAGGTGGTCGCGGTCGCCGACCAGGAGCATGGCCTCCAGGCGGCGCAGGACCCTGTCCTGGCGCCAGTCGCGGGCCAGCTCCACCGCCGCCCGCACGAGCTGGCCACGGTGCTCGGCGAGGCGCTGCTCGAACCGATCGAAGAGCGCGAAGGCGTCGGCCGAGGCGCCCGCGAAGCCGCCCACCACGCCGCGCCCCAGGTTGCGGACCTTACGGGTGCCGGCCTTGAGCACGGTCTGGCCGAGCGTGACCTGGCCGTCGGCCGCGATCACGCACCGGCCCTGCCGGCAGACGCCGATGACGGTGGTGCCTCGTAGGATGTCCTGCTTCACGGATCCTCCTCGGGGTCGCGCCTGGGAGGTATCACGAGCGGGGCCGCTGGCTGCCGCCGCCCGTGAGGGTGGGCCCGGCGGTGGGTCTCGACGAGGGTCTCGAGCGAGACGTGGGCGTACCGCTGGGTGGTGGAAAGGGAAGCGTGGCCGAGCATCTCCTGGATGGCGCGGAGGTCGGCGCCCCCGGCCAGGAGGTGGGTGGCGAAGGAGTGCCTCAGGACGTGGGGGTGCACGCCGGCCAGTCCGTGCCGGACCCCCGCGGCGTGGACGATGCGGTGCACGGCCCGGGGGGAGAGCCGGTCGTGGTGGCGGTTGAGGAAGAGCGGCCCCTGGTCGCCGCCCGAGAGGTCGATCCAGGCGGCCAGCGCCCGGGCCGCGGGGGGCCCGAAGGGGACACGGCGATCCTTCCGGCCCTTGCCCCTCCGCACCCGCACCAGGCGGCCCTCGAGGTCGAGGTCGGTGCGATCGAGGCCCGACAGCTCGGAGGCCCGTAGGCCGGACCCGTAGGCGAGCTCGAGCATGGCGCGGTTGCGGACGAGGAACCACCCCTGCTGGGCGGGCTCCTCCACCACCTCGGAGGCCTCGTCCACCTCGAGAAATCGGGGGATGCGAAGGGGCACCCTGGGCCCGGCCAGGCGGGCGGTGGGGTCGTCGGCCCGGAGGCCCTCCCGCACCAGGAACCGGTAGAACCCGCGGAGGGCGGCGAGCCGGCGGGAGAGGGTGGCGGGGGCCCGCCCCCCCTCGCGGGCCAGGAAGGCGCGCAGGTCGTGCAGGTCCGCCCGCTCGAGCCCGGTGCCGCGCGCATCGAGGAAGGCCGAGAGACGGGCGAGATCGCGCCCGTAGGCTCGCAAGGTGTGCGGGGAGCCCTCGTGCTCCACGCGGATCGACTCGAGGAAGCGGCCGAGGGCGGACGGCTGGGACGCTGCGCCGGTCATGGGGGGAGGCGTATCCCGGGCGGCCATCACCTCGGCGGACATGCAACGGCCGCGGCGGCGGCCTCGGAGGGTCACAGTCGCTGGCCCTGGGCGCACGGCGGGTGCACGAAGGGCTTGCCACCGTCGCACGCCCGACCTAAGGTGCGCGGTCCGTCCCCGGGAGCGTCATGGGCAAGCCCGTCGTCATCGTGGAGTCCCCCGCCAAGGCCCGCACCATCGGGACCTTCCTCGGCGCCCCCTACGTCGTGACCGCCAGCCTGGGCCACGTCCGCGACCTCCCCGAGAGCGCCGCCGAGATCCCCGCCCGCTACAAGGGCCAGTCCTGGGCCCGTCTGGGGGTGGACGTCGACAACGGCTTCAAGCCGCTCTACGTGGTGCCGGCCGACAAGCGCGAGCAGGTGAAGCGGCTCAAGGATCTGGTCGACGGCGCCGACGCCCTCTACCTCGCCACCGACGAAGACCGCGAGGGCGAGTCCATCTCCTGGCACCTCCTCGAGGTCCTGGCGCCGCGCTGCCCGGTGCACCGGCTCGCCTTCCACGAGATCACCCGGGAGGCCATCGCGCGCGCGTTCGACTCGCCACGCCAGGTGGACACCCGGCTCGTCCAGGCCCAGGAGGCCCGTCGCGTGCTCGACCGCCTCGTAGGCTACGAGGTCTCCCCTCTGCTCTGGAAGAAGGTACGCCCGCGGCTCTCGGCGGGGCGCGTGCAGTCGGTGGCCGTCCGCCTGCTCGTGGAGCGCGAGCGCGAGCGGATGGCCTTCCACGCGGCCGTTTTCTGGGGCCTGAAGGCCACGTTCGCGGCCGAGGGTGGCACGTTCGGCGCCACGCTGGCGGCCGTGGGCGGCCACGCGGTGGCAGCGCGCAACGATTTCGATCCCGCCACCGGCCAGCTCAAGCCCCGGATCCGGGCGCGGCTCCTCGACGAGCCCTCGGCCCGCGCCGTGCTGGCCCGCGTCGAGGGCCGGCCGGGTCGGGTGGCCGAGATCGAGGAGCGCCCCTTCCGGGAGGCCGCCCCCGCCCCGTTCATCACCAGCACGCTCCAGCAGGAGGCCAATCGCCGCTTCCGCTGGAGCGCCCGCCGCGCGATGCAGGTCGCCCAACGCCTCTACGACACCGGCTGGATCACCTACATGCGCACCGACTCCACCGTGCTGTCCCGGGAGGCCATCGCGGCCTCCCGCACGGTGATCGCCGAGACCTTCGGCCCCGCCCTCCTCCCCTCGCGCCCCCGCACGCACCGCTCGACGAGCCGACTGGCCCAGGAGGCTCACGAGGCCATCCGGCCGGCCGGTTCCTCGTTCCGCTCGCCCGCCGAGGCCGCCCGCGAACTCGACGACGACGGCTCCCGCCTCTACGACCTCGTGTGGCGCCGCACGGTGGCGAGCCAGATGCCCGACGCCGAGGGCCTGCGCGTCCGCGTGGCCATCGACGTGGAGGATGCCCGCTTCCAGGCGTTCGGCCGCACGTTCCCCGTACCCGGCTTCCGCCGTGCCTACGTGGACACCGCCGAGGAGAACGGCCGCGAGGAGGGCACCTCGCTGGTGCCGCCCGTGGTCCAGGGCCAGGAGGTCCGTCTGGCCACGGTGGAGGCCACCCGTCACGAGACCCAGCCGCCCTCCCGCCTCACCGAGGCCAGCCTGGTCAAGGAGCTCGAGACCCGCGGCATCGGCCGCCCGAGCACCTACGCCTCCATCATCGAGACCATCCAGACCCGCGGGTACGTCTTCAAGAAGGGCCACACGCTGGTGCCCACGTTCACCGCGCTCGCGGTCACCGACCTCCTCTCGGGTGCTCTGGCCCACCTCGTGGACTACGACTTCACGGCCCGCATGGAGGGCGATCTCGACGCCATCGCCCTGGGCCGGCGCGACCCCACCGCCTGGCTCCGTGCCTTCTGGGCCGGCGAGGGCACCCCCGGCCTGCGCGAGCAGGTGCGGCAGGCCACGGGCAGCGTGGATGCCCGCGCCGTCTGCAGCCTCCCGGTCCCCCGAGCCGATGCCGACCTGGCCGGGCTGGTGGTCCGGGTGGGGCGGTTCGGGGCGTACCTGGCGGTCGGCGACGCGCGAATCGACGTGCCCGACGATCTCCCCCCCGACGAACTCGACGGCGCCCGCGTGCGGGCCCTCCTGGCCGAGCGGTCCGCCTGGCCCCGCCGGCTCGGCCACGATCCGGCCTCAGGCGAGGAGATCCTCGTCCAGGACGGCCGCTTCGGGCCCTACGTGCAGGTGGGGGAGAACGGCGCCAACGGCGATGCCCGCCCACGTCGGGTGAGCGTGCCCAAGGGCCTGGACGCGCGCGCGATCGGGCTGTCCGAGGCTCTGGGCCTGCTCGCCCTGCCCCGGGCGCTCGGGCCCCATCCGGCTTCGGGCGAGCCCGTGGTCGTGTCGACCGGCCGGTTCGGGCCCTTCGTCCGATCGGGCGAGGAGACCCGCTCCCTCCCCGACGGCAGCCGCGTGCTCGACCTCTCCCTCGACGAGGCCGTGGCGATCCTGGCGAGCCGCACCCGCAAGGGAGCGAAGCGCGACGCCGGCCGCGTGCTGGGGGCCCACCCCGCCTCTGGGGCGGAGGTGCGCGTGCTCGCCGGCCGGTTCGGGCCCTACGTCACCGATGGCACCGTGAACGCCACGCTCCCCCGCAGCCAGGACCCGGACGCGGTGACGCTGGCCGACGCGCTCGTGCTCCTGGAGGCCCGCCGGGGCCGGCCCACCCGCCCACGCCGCGGGGGGCGGCGTCAGGTCCGCACGTAGCGCTGCCCGGGCTCCCGCCGCACCAGGCCCGCCATCTCGAGGTCGGCCAGGAGCTGCAGGGCCTCGGCGACGCTCACGCCTGCGCGGGCGGCCACCTGGTCGACGGTGCCCCCCAGGGCCAGCGACTCCTCGATCACGCGGGCCACGGGCGGGAGACCGGCCGGCGGGCGTGCGGCCGGCGCCTCGAGGCCCGCGGCGGCCAGCACGGTGCGGGGACCCCGGACCACGAGGGCGCCATTCTCGATGAGGTCGAGGCAGCCGCGGGAGGTGGGAACGTCCCAGGGGCCCGGCACGGCCAGCACCTCGCGGCCCTGAGCGAGAGCGTGGCGGGCGGTGGAGAGGGCGCCCGACCGGTGATCGGCCTCGACCACGACCACGGCACGGGCCAGGCCCGCGATGACGCGGTTGCGCTGGAGGAAGGTCCAGCGCTGGGCGGCCTCGGTGGGGAGGAACTCGCTGGCGACGAGGCCCCCGGCCTCGATGATCCGACGCCGCAGGCGGAGGGCGGAGGGGCGATCGGAGACGTCGAGGCCGACGCCCGGCACACCGATGGTGGCGCCCGGTTCGAGGGCGCCCTCGTGGGCGGCGGTGTCGATGCCCCGCGCGAGGCCCGAGACGACCACCCCGCCCGCCAGCGCCACGGCCCGGGCGAGGCAACGTGCGGTGCGCATGCCCCACCCGGTACATCGCCGACTCCCCACGATGGCCACGCCCGGCCGCTCGAGGAGCGCGGGATCGCCCTGGAGGAAGAGGACGGGCGGGGCGTGCGGGACGCCCTCGAGGGCAGGGGGGTAGCCGCGATCGCCCGCGAGGACGAAGGCGTGGGGGGTGTCGAGTGGTGGGGTAGCGGCCACCAGAGCGGCGGCATCGAGCGGGAACCCGGCAGCGGTGAGCGCGCGCGGGCCGGCCTGGGCGAAGGCCTGCGGGCCGCCCAGGGCGCCGAGTACGGGCCAGGGATCGAAGCGGCCCGACGCGCGGCAGGCCACCACCCAGGACGCGGGGAGGAGCGGCATGGATCACCTCGGGGAGGCGATCCGGTTCGCAAGGACCGTGCCGGGAGGCCGCGGGGCCGCGGGCTACTCGAGGCGCATGACCACCCGGGCCCCCTCCTCCACCTGGCGGTTGGCGTCGGTGACGACGGCCGTGGAGGAGGTCTCGTCGACTCGGACCACCACCAGGCGGCCGGTGACCGAGGCCGGGAGGCTGGGGTCCTCTTTCCAGAGGTCGGCGAAATCGTCGCGGCGCTCGATGATCCAGAAGGCGTCGCCCACGCGGACGCCGTCGGAGCGGCCCCGGTCCACGAATACGGTCTCGCCCGTGGACCCGAGCATGGCCTCGGCCTGCTGGAGGCGGGCCACGATGGTGCCATCGAGGCTGCCCCGAGGCACGGCGGCCTCGGTCTGGATGTCCACGGGGACCGCCCTGGAGATCACGTCGCCGCGCTCGACCTCGGACCAGGACTTGCGAATCTCTGCGGTGGCCATGCCATTTTCGAGGTGCAGGATCCGTGCCTCGGCAGCGATGCGCCACAGCGCGCCGTAGTGGCCTCCGCCCGGCCGTCGGACGCGCCTGCGCTCCCGGTGCAGGACGCTCACCACGTCGCCGCACCCGAGCGTGACGTCGTCGCCGAGGTCGAGGTACAGGAGCTGGCCCTCGGCCAGGAACCGGGCGCCGGTGTGTGCGGCCCGGACCTCGCCCAGGCGCGGGATGGCCTCGGTGTCCTCGAGGAGGCCGGCGGCCTGGTAGATGGCGGCGCCCCGGGGGGTGTCGAAGTGGACGTCGGGCCCGCAGGTGGCCTCGGGCTCGCTGAACTCGACCGCCGGCGCGACGTAGCCCCCACCCTCCTCCGGCACGACCGCCTCCAGGGCGATCCGGGGCGGTTCGACGACCGTGCCGGGCACGAAGACGAGCCGGTTGCCGGGGTAGATCCAGTGCGGGTTGGTGATGTGGTCGTTGATGGACCAGAGGCGCGGCCAGTACTCGCTGCTCCCGAGGAACGCCGTGGAGATGTCCCACAGCGTGTCGCCGGGCTGGACGACGTAGAGGTCGGCGGAGGGCCGGACACCCTGGGCGGCCGGCACCTGGAGGACGTCCTGGGCCCGGGCGGAGCCCGCCGCGAGCGGCAGCGCAGCCAGCAAAAGGAGACAGGTCACGAGCGGTTCTCCGGTGGTGTCGGGATCTTGCAGGATGCGGGCCGGTTCGTCAAGCACGGACCTCGGCGACGGGGCTAGCCCCGGCGCCCGTAGTCGTCCTCGTGCCGAACGACGTCGTCGAGCTCGGGGGTGGAGACCTCGAGGACCTCGGTGTCCTCCAGTGCGGCGAAGCGGTGGCGGCGCCCGGGCCGGATCCGGGCGACGTCGCCCGGACCCAGGATGCGGGATCCGAGGCGTCCAGCCTCGTCGTCGAGCTCCAGCACCATGCACCCGGAGAGCACGCGGATGGTCTCGTCCTTGACCACGTGGTGCTGCAGCGAGAGCCGGTGGCCGCCGCGCACGTGGAGGATCTTACCCACGTAGCGCTCGGTCTCGGCCCAGATCTCCTCGTGTCCCCAGGGTTTCTCGACGCGGCGCATGCGCCCTCCGCGAGCCCTATGGGGCCTTCACGACGATGGCCTCGTCGGATCCGGCCGCCACGGCCACCCGCGCGCGATCGGCCTCGGCCGCCTCGCGGGTGCGGAACCCGCCCACCCGGACACGGTGCCAGGTGGCGCCGCCCACCAGGGCGGCCACCCGGTAGGCGGACACGCCCCGCCCGGCCAGGTCGGCGATCCGCTCGTCGGCCTCGGCGGCGCTGGAGTAGGATCCCACCTGCACGGCCCACCCGCTCTCCGGGATCCGGCCGGCCTCGGGAGTGTCCTCGGGCGGTCGCGGCTCCTCGCGGGCCGGCGGGACCACGTTGACCGGCGGCTCGGGCTCGGCCGCCGGATCGGGCAGGGCCACCGGATCGCCGGCCGGCAGCGTGCTCTGGAAGGTGAGCGGCGCCTCCCGGTCGCCCTCCCGGGAGGCCTCCTCGATCCGGGCGAGGAGCTCCTCGAGCGCGTCGTTCTCGACGTCCGGCGGCACCAGGACGTCGGCGACGGTCTCGGGCTCGGGGGCGGTCTCCCCGCGTCCGAGCAGCAGGCCCACGAAGAAGGCCAGGATCCCGATGAAGGCGGTCGTGGCTCCCAGGGCCCAGAGGTGGCCCCTGGTGACCCAGATCTCGCGCTGGCCCTGCAGACGGCTCATGGCCCGCCCTGTGCCGGGGAGGAAGGTTGCCTCGTCAAGGGTAGCACATCACCACCGATCTGGGAAATCCAGGCTCGGACCCGCCAGGGTGTCGCTCCAGTTCTCGATCCGCACCACCTCCTCGACCACAGGTGCGAGCGAGGCCTCCTCGGCGTGCCTCAACAGCGCGCGGAGCGCCTCGCCCACGACGCGGGCGTCGGATCCCACCGACGATGCGGCCAGCACGGCCCGGTCGTGCACGTCCTGGTCGCCCACCTCGGCGATGGCGGCGGGGAAGCGCGCCCGGAGACGGTCCTTGAGCGCCGAGACGACCCGGCGCTTCTCCTTGAGGCTGCGACAGCCGGGGATCCGGACAACGAACCGTGCGACGCCGACGACGACGGTTTCCATGGGATCTCCCCGCGGCGGACGCCGGGGCTAGCCCTCCGCGGCCACCTGCACGTTCCGGTGGCACTCGATGACGTCCCCCACCTGGACGTCGTTGAAGCCGTCGAGGCCGATGCCGCACTCGAAGCCCTGCAGGACCTCGCGGACGTCGTCCTTGAAGCGCTTGAGCGAGCCCAGGCGGCCCTCCCAGATCACCTTGTCACCCCGTCGGACGCGGGCGATGGCGTTGCGCGTGATCTTGCCGTCACGGACGTAGCTGCCCGCGATGACGCCCACCTTGGAGACGGTGAAGACGTTGCGGACCTCGGCGGCGCCCTCGAACCGCTCCTGGGTGATGGGGGCCAGGAGCCCCACCATGGCGAGGCGGATCTCGTCGAGCATGTTGTAGATGATGTCGTAGGCGCGAATCTCGACGTTCATCTGCTCGGCGGCCCGGCGCCCGTTGGGATCCGGCCGGACGTTGAACGCGATGACGATGCCTCCGTAGGTGGAGGCGAGCGTGACGTCCGACTCGCTCACGGCGCCCACGCCGGCGTGCAGGACCTTGAGGTCCACGCCCTCGACCCGAAGCTCGCCCAGCGCCCGCTTGAGGGCCTCCACGGAGCCCTGCACGTCAGCCTTGAGGACGACGTCGAGCTCGCGGCGTTCGTTCTCCTGCTTGCGGGCGAGCATCTCCTCGAGCGTGATGCGAGGGCGGGGCGCCGGGGCACCCACCCGCCCCTTTTCGCGGCGGTGCTCGTGGAGGGCCTTGGCGGCCTTCTCGTTCTCGACGACGACGAAGGCGTCGCCTGCGACGGGGACCTCCTCCAGGCCCATGATCTCCACGGGGGTGGAGGGCCCGGCGGACCGGGCGGCCTTGCCGAGGAAGTCGGTCATGGCCCGGATGCGGCCCCACGTGTTGCCGACCACGAGGGAGTCGCCGTGCTTGAGCGTGCCCTTCTGGACGAGCAGGAGGGCCACGGGCCCGCGGCCCTTCTCGAGGCGAGCTTCGAGGACGGTGCCCTCGGCGTGGCGCGTAGTCGACGCCCGCAGCTCCAGCATCTCGGCCTGGAGCATCACGGCGTCGAGCAACTCGGGCACGCCCTTCCCGGTGAGGGCGGACACGTTGGCCATGAGCGTGTCACCACCGAACTCCTCAGGGACGAGGCCGAGGTCCGTGAGGCGCTTGCGGACGACCTCGGGCTTGACGCCCTTGCGGTCGCACTTGTTGACGGCCACCACGATGGGCACGCCGGCGGCGCGCGTGTGGTCGATGCACTCGATCGTCTGGGGCATGACGCCGTCGTCGGCGGCGACCACGAGGATGACGATGTCGGTGACCCGGGCGCCCCGGGCCCGCATCTCGGTAAACGCGGCATGACCCGGCGTGTCGATGAACGTGATGCGCTGGCCGCCGTGGTCGACCTGGTAGGCGCCCAGATGCTGGGTGATGCCCCCCGCCTCGCCGGCCGCGACCTTGGTCTTCCGGATGTAGTCGAGGAGCGTGGTCTTGCCGTGGTCCACGTGGCCCATCACCGTAATCACCGGAGGCCGGGGCTCCGTGGCCTCCGCTTCCTCCCGGATCATGTGCGCTTCCTCCTTGAAGGTGACGTCCACCACCTCGTACTCGAACTCCCCCGCCACCAGGCGTGCGGCGTCCATGTCGAGGCCGCTCGCCTCCGCTCCCTGGATGCCCAGCCGCTCGAGCACCTCCTCGACCTGGCCGACCTTGAGGCTCATCTCGCGGGCCAGGTTGGCCACCGTGATGGTGCGGTCCACCTGGATGCGCCGTTTCTGAGCCTTGGGCGGGGGAGACGCCCGGTGGACGCCCACCTTCCGGGTGCGACGCTTGCGCCGCACCTCGACCGGCATGTCGTCCATGAGCATCTCGATGCGGCCCGCGTGGCGGTCCCTGCGCCGGGGTCGGCCCTTCGGCGACGCGTCGCGGCGTTCCTCGTCGGTGACCTCGGGTCCGACCTCCTTGGGCGTGCCCCAGGCGGGCACCTCGACTGCGGTGGCCCGGGTGGCCCGGACGGAGTCCTCGGCGGCCTTCTTGGCCTGGGCGCGGAAGTCGAGGGGATTGTTGGGATCGTAGCCGGGCGGGGGCTTGACCACGCCCTTTCCGAGCCCCGTGAACCGGGGGCGATCGGCCTCGGCGCCGGCGACGCGGCGATCGCCCAGGGTAGGCAGCGCGCGCACCCGCTCTTCGGTGGTGGGGAGCGTGGGATCGCGGGCCGGACCCGAGGCGGTGGCCGGAGCGGCCGGAGCGGCCGG
>JBFYZZ010000208.1:0-8143 GCA_041309225.1 Deltaproteobacteria bacterium
TCGCCACGAACACGTACACGTCCGTCGCCGCCGGCGTCAGCATCGGAAACCCCTCCTCGTCCTCCGACCCCGCACCCCCCGTGTCCTCCCAGTCCGTGTCCGCGTCGGCGTCGGAGTCGGCGTCGTACGACGCACCGGTGTCTCCGTACGGGGGTTCCGTGTAGTACGTGGCCTCCTGGCACGCAGGCAGGAGTGCGATGGCGGCGAGCCACGGACGGGTACGCATGGGATCCTCCGGGGGAGGGGGTCGAGGAGCGTCCCCGCAACGAGCGTGCCACAGATCGGCCCGGGGGGGAAGCCCCACGGAAGAGGTGCCTCCAAGGCCCTTCGCGGATCACTCCCCCCGGGCCGCTCCCTCCCGGGATCGGGGAGGCGGCGTCCAGGGATCCGGACACGGGTGTCCGGATCGCCGGGCGGGGGGCGCGTGCCGGCCGACGCGGGACGGGGCATGGGGGCCGTAGCCGCCGGCCATCGCCGGCTGGAGGACGCCCTGGTCCCCGCCCTCGCCCTCCTCGCGCTCCTCGCGGGCCCCGCCCGGGCCGGGGGGCTCCTCGCCCCCTTCTCCCCACCGGCCGTCACGTACGCCGCCCAACCCGAGCCAATCCCGCTCGTCCACGTCCCGGCCGACCGCACGCGGCCCTACGTGCGCGTCCCCGATCCGGTGCTGGGCCCGATCGTCCTCTTCCTCGACACCGGCTTCTCCCGTACCACCTGCGACGACGACTTCGTCGCGTCGCTCGGCCTCCGGGTCCGCCGCACGCTCGCCCGCTCCTGGGGGGAGGTGGGCAGCGTGCGGCTCGGTGTGGCCGAGATCCCCTCCCTCGTGCTCGGCGGCCACGCGCTCGCGGGCCTGCACTGCGCGGTCCGGGACCTCGCCACCACCTCGAGCGTGCCCCAGGATCCGCGGGCGCCCGTGGCCGGCGTGCTCGGCTCCGACGTGCTCCGCCTCTTCGTGGTCGAGATCGATCCCGGCGCGGGCCGAGTGACCCTTCACGACCCGGCGACCGCCACCCTGGACGACGCCGCGGTCCGCCTGCGCCGCGATCGGCCCTGGGGACGCCGGTTCCGCGCGCCCCTCGAGGTGGGCGGCCGCACCACCTGGCCGGTGATCGACACGGGTGCCACCCGCACCCACCTCGACGCAGCGGGGCTCCACCTGCGGGTCGTGGCCGAACGCGAGGGCGTGGTGCGTGGCTCCGGCCCCGAGGGGCGATCCCGCACCGTCGTCCGGGAGGCCGAGGTCCCGGACGCGGCCCTGGCGGGTCGGCCGCTGGGCGCCCTGCGCGTGATGGACCGGCCCCGCCCGTGCTGGGTCCCGGGCCTGCTCGGCCAGGACGTACTCGGGCGCTTCGTGGTGGTGATCGACGGCCCGGGCCGGCGGCTCGCGCTCACGCCCGCCGCCCGCGGGACGTGGCCGGTCTGGGAGGGGCCCGGCCCGTGATCAGCGCTCCCCGTCGGGGGTCTCCTCCTCGAGGAGCGCGTCCACCGTGGCCTGGTCCACGCCGGGGAAGGGCAGGCCGCCCAACTCCTCGAGATCCGCCCAGCGGACGGCGTGGACGCGCACCGGCCGTGGCTCGGGGCCGGTCAGGGTGCACCGATAGACCCAGAAGTCGATGTCGTACCGCGGGTAGGTTTGCCGCGCGTGGAGGAAGAGGGACCCCACCTCGACCTGGACGCCCATGCGTTCGAGCAGTTCCCTCCGGAGCGCGGCGTCGTCGGCCTCGCCGGGCTCCACGCGGCCGCCCGGGAACTCCCAGAGGAGCGAGAGGCGCCCCGCCGGACGGCGCTGGGCCACCAGGTAGCGGTCGCTCCGCTCCACGAGGGCGGCCACGACCCGCACGCAGGGCTTTCCTGGTTCGGTGCTCATCTCGCCTCCACGGATGGCGACGCCCACTCTACCACGGGCGGCCGCCGCACGCGGGATCCGCGGGCCGGCGCCCGGACCCCGCGGATGGACGAGCGGGTTAGGAGGCGCGTCCCCAGGGAGGTCCGCGTGCCGTCGAGCGACCGCAGGGAGGCCGCCCCGAGCCGACCGGACTCGGTCCACCCGGACGCCGAGCATCCGGTGGTGTCCTACTTCGTGGTGTCGTTCCTGCCCGAGCGCACCGCCGTGCGCCTCGCCGCCCTGGCGGCCTGCCTGCCGGCCGGCATCGAGCCCCAGACCGCCGAGCGGATGCACCTCACCTACCGCGCCTTCGACGGACTCCCCCACGGCCTGCTCGAGCCACTGAAGCAGGGCCTGTCCCAGGTCGCCCAGCGCCATCGGCCCATCCTGGCTACGCTCCGGGGCGCCGGCACGTTCGAGGCCGGCACGGTCTGGGCGGGGGTCCGGTCCCGGCGGGTGCTCGCGTTGCAGGCAGACATCGACGCGCTGCTCCGCGACCTCGGGCTCCCCGCGGCCTCCCACCCGTTCGTGCCCCACGTCACGCTCGGCGCCGGCCCGCCCGCCCGGCCTGCGCCCGCCTGCATGCACGTGCCGAGGATGCGCGTCCGGCTGGACGCCTTCGCCCTCACCACCACCGGCACCGCGGCCTACCGCACCGTGCGGCGGTTCCCGCTGGGGCGCCCCCCGGACGACCCCGAGCCCCCCGGGCCGGGCCCGTCCGCGCCCGATCAGGCCGGTACCACCACGCCCGGCAGGTAGTCGGCGGGCGGTTCCAGGCCCGCGAGCAGGAGGAGGGAGGCGCTCACGTGGGCGAGGCCCGCGTCGGGCAGGGCGTCGGCCAGCCGGTAGTGCCCCGTGAAGTCCACGAGGACGAAGGGGACCGGGTGGAGCGAGTGGCTCGTCCTCACCTGCCGGCGGCCCTCGGCGTCCACCGCGTAGGCTCCGGTCCGGGGGTCCACCTCGTACATCTGGTCCGAGTTGCCGTGGTCCGCGGTGACGAGCAGCACCCCGCCCACCGATTCCACCGCCTCCAGGAGCACGCCCACGCCCTCGTCCACGGCCTCGACCGCGCGCACTGCAGCGTCGAACACGCCGGTGTGGCCCACCATGTCGCCGTTGGGGAAGTTGAGCCGCACGTGCCGGTGGCGCCCGGCGCGGACCATGCCCGAGGCAGCGGCGGCGATCTCGGGCGCCTTCATGCGGGGGCGCCGGTCGAAGTCGCCTGGATCGCTGGGGATCTCCTGCCAGGTCTCCAGGACCGGGTCTCGGGGCTCCGAGCGGTTGCCATTGAAGAAGTAGGTGACGTGCCCGAACTTCTGGGTCTCGGAGACCGCGAAGGACGTCACGCCGTTGGCCGCCAGGAAATCGGCCACCGTCCTCGTGATCTGCGGGGGCAGCACGAGGTGGCGGTGGGGGATGAGCAGGTCGCCGTCGTACTGCATCATGCCCGCGTAGAAGATCTGAGGCGCGGGTCGCCCCTCGGGGCTCGCGCGACGGAAACCCGCCGGCAGGCGCCGGTCCTCGAAGGCCCGGGAGATCTCCAGGGCCCGGTCGCCCCGGAAGTTGAAGAAGACCACCGCGTCGCCGTCGCCGACGCGACCCACGGGCCCCCCGTGGTCCGTCACGACGAAGGCGGGCAGGAACTGATCGGTGACCCGGGGATCCTCGGCGTACAGGGTCCGGATGGCCTCGGAGGCCGAGGGGAAGGGACGGCCCGCGCCGTGCACGTGGCAGTCCCAGCCGCGCTGGACCATGGCCCAGTCCGCCTCGTAGCGGTCCATGGTGATGTGCATCCGGCCCCCGCCCGAGGCGATCCGGTAATCGCGGCCGTCGCGGGAGAGCCCCGCCAGGAGGGCCTCCAGCGGCTCCACCCAGGTGAGCGCCGAGCGCTCGGGCACGTCGCGGCCATCGGTGAGCACGTGGACCCTCAAGCGCGGCACCCCGTCACGGGCGGCCGCCTCCACCAGGGCCCGGACGTGGTCGGCGTGGGAGTGGACGTTGCCGTCGGAGAGGAGGCCGAGGAGGTGCACGGTGGGGCGCCGGGCGACCTCGGCCCAGACCTCGTCCCGGAAGATCGAACCGTCCTCGATCGCCCGGGCGACCAGGAGGGCGCCCTGCGCGAACACCCGACCGGCCCCGAGGGCGTTGTGGCCGACTTCGCTGTTGCCCATGTCCTCGTCGGACGGGAGGCCCACTGCGGTCCCGTGGGCCCTGAGCAGGCGCCACGGGCGGGTGGCCATCAGGTGGTCGAGGATGGGCGTGCGGGCCGTGAAGACGGCGTCGCCGTCGTCGCGGCGGCCCCAGCCCACGCCGTCCATGATGCACAGGACCGTGGGCACCGCGGGCGCACCGGGCAGGGGACGAAGTCGGAGGTCGGGCATGGCATCCTCGGGTCGCGTCGCAGGGTAGCCCGGGATCCCGCGGGCGGACACTCGCGACGTCCCTGGGGGGGACCACGGGTTACACCGCCCCCGATGGGCTCTCCCCGACGACGTCCGCGGCCCCTGCTGGGGCTCCTCGTGGCCCTGGCGGTGCTCGGCGTGCTCGAACTTGCCGCCCACCTGCTGCCCTTCCCCCCGAGCGTGAAGGGCATCCCGCTGAAGCCGCATCCAACGCGGATCTGGACCCTCGACGAGAGCGGGGAGCCCCTCGGGTTCCGGGTGGGCCCCGGGGGGTTCCGAGCGTCCGCCGTCGAAGGGCCGGACGGAGCCCCGCTCGTCCTCACCCTCGGCGATTCGAGCGTCTTCGGCGACGGCATCCCGGACGGATCCACCATCCACGACGTGCTCGCCGCCGAGCTCGGGCGCGCCGGGCACCCCACCCGCGCCCGGACGCTGGCCGTGCCCGGGTACTCCACGTTCCAGTCGCGGATCGTGCTGGACGAGGCGGGGTGGGCCATGGACCCCGCCCTCCTCGTGGTGGGCAACCTCTGGAGCGACAGCAAGATCGAGGTCCTCCGGGACGTCGACGTGGCCGCCAGCCTGAAGGAGCCGGCGGCCCGCGTGGAGTGGACGCTCGGCCGCTCGGCGCTGTTCCGGAAGGCCCGGGCCTGGATCAACGTGGTCCTCGGCCGCCCTCCCCACCGCATCGTCGCCTGGCCCGACGGGCACAACGGCACGGTCGGCATCCGGCGCGTGCCCCTGGAGCAGTACGCGGCCAACCTCGAGGCCATCCTCGACGGCGCCCGGGAACGGGGCGTGGGGGTGATCGTGCTGACGCTCACGGACCGGGACTCCGTGTACATCGGGATCAATCCGCACGATCCCGCCCGCCCGTACATCCGGGTCCAGCAGGAGGTGGCCCGCCGGCGCGGCGTGCCCGTTCTGGAGGTCCGCGAGATGTTCGCCGCCCACGCCAACGAGGAGCTCCTCAAGGACCACATCCACCCCAGCGAGCAGGGCAGTCGCCTGATCGGCGCCTCGATCGCGGAGTTCCTCCTCGCGGAGGGATGGCCCGAGGTCCGCCCGATCCCGGCCAGCGCACCCCCGATGGCGGCGCCTTTCGATCCCTTCCGCACCCAGCGCTTCGCCCCCAACGACGTGGGGAAGCCGGGTTTCCTCGAGAGCTTGTAGCGGAGGCCCGCCATGGACGCATCCGACCCGATCGCCCCCCGGCGGCACGTCCCGCCTCGCGGCTGCGGGATCGCGGCGGTCGTGTCCGTCGGCCTGGCGGTCGCAGCCGGCGTCGTCGCGTGGACCTGGCACCGCCGTGCCGAGACGGAAGCGCTCGAGGCCCAGGCGGTGGCGGCCGAGCAGGCCTTCGAGCCGGTCTTCGAGAAGATGGAGGAGGCCGGGGGCCCGTACGACCTGGACCGCACCATCCGCGTCATCCACGAGACCGACCGGATGCTGAAGGACACCGAGAGCCTGCCCGAGTACCTCTCGTGGGCCTCCCGGCAGGACTACCGCGGGGTCGCGCCCGACGTGCTGGCCGCCCGCAAGGACGTCCTCGAGGTCGTCATGCGGCTGTACGCGCGCCAGGTCCGGCAGCGCGACCAGGAGGAGCTCTCGAGGTTCTCCGCCGAGTCGCTCCTGCAGGTCGCCAGCCTCGTGAGCGTGGAGGGCGAGGCCGGCGTGGGTATCTCGGGCTCCTTCTCCCTGGATCGGGAGCAGGCCCGGAAGCTCCTCGCCCAGGCCATAGCCGAGCGGGCGGAGCGCAAGCGCCTGCTGGCCGATCTCCGAACCACCGAGGACGATCTCCTGGCGGCACTCGTGAGGTATGCCGGGATCTACGCTGGCTACGTGGAGGCGTGGGATCGGCTCTGCCTGCTGCGCGATCGGGCCTACCTCGCCGCCGCCGCCGAGGACTGGCCCACCGTGGCCGCCGCCGCCGCCGAGGCCATCCGGCAGGCACCCCAGGAGCGGGAGGCGCACCTCCTGCTCGCGCTGGCTCTCGTAGAGGGGGGACCCGAGATCCTGCCCGAGGTGGATGCGGGGGAGCTCCTCGACACCTACCTCCTCGAGCACCCGGACGCGACCGCGCCGGCCCTGCTGCTGCTCGGGCTGCACCACGCCCGGGAGGGCGACGTGGCCCAGGCCCAGCTCGCCCTCATGCAGGCGGCCGCCTACTACCCGCGCCAGGCGGAGGCGCTGGCCGACCTCTTCGATCCCTACGAGGCACGCTCCTACCTCCGCGCCACCCGCGAGGGGCGGTACGTCCTCGAGCAGTACCAGTCCACGATGCTCGGGGCCGGCCGCTTCAGCCCCGATCTCCAGCTCGCGCGCCTGGCCTTCCGCGCGGGAGACACCACGACCGGCCGCCGCAAGCTGATGGAGCACTTCTACCGGCGGCGCGCCCAGAAGGAGTGGTCGTTCATCCTCGACGACGTCCGGTTCTGCCAGCGGGAGTTCGGCGCGGACTTCCGCACCATCTTCCCGCCCGAGTCGTACCTCGACCTGATCGTCGAGCCCTCCATGCTGGGCCTCTCCGACAACCTCTCGCTGTCGGTCCGCAACCGGAGCGACGTCACGCTCCACAACGCGACCCTGCTCCTGTGCATCCACTTCACCGACATGTACCCGGACGACTACGAGGTCCTGGTGGGCGGCGAGACCCGCCCCGCCGTGAACGCCCACGAGAAGACCTCCTTCGGCGAGATCTCCGTGGAGCGCGAGGTCCTCGGCCGGGTCCGCACGCGGGACGACGTCGTCCGCACCCGCGCCATCCTGGTCGCGGACGAGGCGGTCACCTGGGTGGACACCGAGGAATACCGGGTCGCCGAGGCCCGCGAGTTCCGGCAGGCGCCCGCCCCCCTCGACCCGAGCGTCGCGCCCGGGCGCGCGGCGCCCGCCCTCCTCGAGGCCCTGAGGCAGGGCACCGGCCTTGCCGTCGAGGAGTCCCGCATCGGACGCGACGACGTCGTCGTCCGCCTCCCGCGGGAACTCGTCCTCCTGAGCCCCCTCTTCCGCCTCCAGGTCGGTGACCGGATCCAGGCGCCCCGCCTGGACGAGCTCGACCTCCAGGACGGTGCGATCCGCCTCCGGTTCGACGGCGTGCTCGATCGGAGCGATCGGGGCGATCGCCCTGCGCTCACGCTGCTGGCGCGCACCCCGTGGGGCCGGGAGGTCCGCTTCCGATGGACGCCCGACGGGTCCGGGGGGTACGGGCGCGTCACGGTGGAGGAGGGGCCCGCCTCGAGCCCCGTGCCCGCGCCCTAGACCGTTCAGTGGGGCCGCTGGGTGGGCAGGAACCGGGCCACGAGCCCCGGGAAATACCGCCGCAGGGGGATGGCCGCGATCTCCCACCCCCCGATCCAGGCCTCCCGCCGGCCGCGGGCGATGGCGGGCAGGGCGCGGCGGGCCAGCACCTCGGGGTCCATGCCCTCGGCGATCTGGCGATCGAGCACGCCCCGCGGGGCGCCGGTGGCGTCGAGGGCGTTCGTGCTGATGCCCGTCCGGACGTACCCCGGGCAGATCAGGGTGACCCGGACGCCCGTGCCGTGGATCTCGGCGCGCAGAGCGTCGAACCAGCCGTGCAGCGCGTGCTTGGCCGCGGCGTAGGCGGAGCGGCCCGGTGTGGGGACGTGGCCCACGACCGAGGAGATCACCACCACCCGGCCGGAGCCCCGTGCGACCATGCCCGGCACCACGGCGCGGGCGAGGTCGATGGCCGCGAAGAAGTCGAGCTCGAAGAGGCGGCGCACGGAGGCGAGGTCCGCCTCGAGCGCCGAGGCGCGCTGGCTGACCCCCGCGGCGAGCACGAGCACGTCGATCCGGCCGAACGCAGCCCCGGCGGCGGCCGCCGCGGCCGCGCGGCCGG
>JBFYZZ010000209.1:0-12416 GCA_041309225.1 Deltaproteobacteria bacterium
CATGGCAGCCCGCCACGCGCTGTGCCCCACCCCCGCCTTCAGGGCAGCCCGCCACGCGCTGTGCCAGCCCCACCCCCGCCGCCCGACGACCGCCTCTGCCTGAGGCCCGCCTGGAGGGCCACGGCCTCGATCTCGGCCTCCGTCGGACGGCGCCCCTCGTGCCGCGTCACCGTCTTCGGGCTGGTCCCCAGCAGCCGTGCGACCTCGCCCGGCTCGAGCGTGCGACGGGCGAAGGCCACGGCCGCGGCCCGCGCCGCCAGGGTACGAGCGTCGCGGCCAGAAAGGTCCGGCAGGCCGAACGCCGCCGCCGCCGCATCGGCCAGGTGCTCGCAGGGGAGCCCCGGCTCGAGGCTTTCGAGGCCGAGGAGCGCGAGCAGATCGGCGCGGTTGCAGCGGGGGAGCACCTGCTGGACGTGCTCGACGACCTCGCGGCCGCCGACCCGGAGGCCGAGGAGCTCCGGCAGGAGGCTCCCGTCGTGGAAGGGGTCGGTCGTCACGCCGTGGTGCTCGGCCTGACGGAGGACGTAGATGAAGGTGTTCTCAAGGTGGAACTGGCCCTTCACCGCCCAGTACCGCGCGGGTTCGAAGGGCACCCCCGGGCGCAGGTGCCGCTGGGCGGCTGCCTCGGCGCGCCGGGCCATGGCGCCGGCCTTCGCCCGGTCGGCGGTGAGGAGGACGTGAGCGTGCGTGTCGGCGATCCCGAAAGCCAGGAGGCCATCGGGCCCGCCGCACCGGACGAGCGAGCCGGCCAGCCACCGGCGGGCGGGCGGCGTGGGCGCGAGCAGTCGGCTCTCCTCGAGCCTGAGGACGAGGTGGTGGGCGAGCGCGGGCACGGCGACCTCCTGCCCGTCACCATTCCACGAATCGTGCCAACGCTTGGGCTACCGATGAATGCGGTTCTTCAACGATCCACCCTGTCGGTGGGCGTCGAAAACGTCCGACACCGTCCGACACCCCCCCGCAGGTCGGGGCGGTGGGACTCGAACCCACGACCACCAGCTCCCAAAGCTGGCGCGCTACCAGACTGCGCTACGCCCCGTCTGCGTCCGCGCGGGGAGCGGATTACCCTCCCCCACGGACGCCGTCCACGAGGAGCATCCGATGATCGGCTACCTCACCGCCGTCCTCCTGCTCGCGGCCGGTGGCTACGTGGTCTGGTACAACGCCCACCACCTCGACAGCGTGGTCTTCATCCCGTTCCTGGCCACGTTCGCGCCCTCCCTGGAGGGCGACCTCCACGCGCAGGGCCGGGCCTCGGCCCTGGTCTTCTTCGTGCTGGGCGGCCTGGCCCTGGTCTGGCGCATCGCCCGCGACGTCCTGGCCGCCCGGGAGCGCGCGCGCCTGCGCGCCGACGGGTAGCCCCGCGCCGGAGGCGCTACCCCTCCGCCAGCCGCGCCAGGAGTGCCGGCACCTGCCGGAATGCGCGGCCCCGATGGGAGATCGCGTTCTTCTCGGCGGGCGCGAGCTCAGCCATGGTGCGGCCGGGTGCCTCGTCGGGCAGGAAGAGCGGATCGAAGCCGAATCCACCCCGGCCGCACGGCGTTTCCGCGATCCGCCCCTCGCAGGTACCGCCGGCCACGGCCTCCCCCGCGGCGGTGACCACCGCCACGGCGCACCGGAAGCGGGCCCGGCGATCCGCCACGCTCTCCATCCGGCGCAGAAGCTCGGCGTTGTTGGCGTCGTGGGTGCCCTCGGGGGTGAACCGGTGCGAGCGCACACCGGGCAGCCCGCTGAGCGCGTCGACCTCGAGGCCCGAGTCGTCGCCCACCGTGGGGACGCCGGCCACGGCGTGGAGCGCCCGGGCCTTGGACAGCGCGTTCGCCTCGAACGTGTCCCCGTCCTCGGGCAGCTCGGCAACCCCGGGAAACGCATCGAGCCCGAGGCACGCGATCCCGTACGGCGCGAGGATGGCGCGGATCTCCGCCACCTTGTGCGCGTTGGCCGTGGCCAGGGCCACCACGCCGCCACCCGCAGCCGGCCGCACCAGCCCGCCCCGCCCTAGACCCGGACCCGCCACGTGGTGCCTTCGACTCCGTCCATGACGACGACGTGCTTCGCGTCCAGGTCCGCCCGGATGGCGTCGGCGCGGGCCCAGTCGCGCGCGCTCCGCGCGGCCGTGCGCTCGGCCACGAGGGCGTCCACCTCGGCCCGCCCGATGCCCATGGCCCGGAGCCGCTTCTCCCGCATCTCCTCGAAGAAGGCTGCCGGGGCGAGCGCGCCGATCCCCAGGCACTCGGCTGCGATCCCGAAGGCGGCGTGCGCCAGGGCCAGCACGGGGACGGCCCGGCCCGCGCCCTTGGCCCCGGCCACCCGGTTCACGCACCGGACCAGCTCGAAGGTGATCCCCAGAGCCTCGGAGGTGTTGAGGTCCTCGTCCATCGCCGCGTGGAAGCGGCCCTCGAAGGCCGTCGCCACGTCGTGCAGCTCCTTCACCGGGCCACCCAGCTCGTGCGCCACCTCGGCCGCCGGCCAGCCCCCGAGCTCGGCCACCCGGGCCGCGGCGTCCGCCGCCGCCTCCCGGGCCTGGTAGAGGCGATCGAGCCCGCCCAGCGCGGTGGCGAGCCCCTCGGAGGAGTAGGGCACCGGGCTGCGGTAGTGGGCCTCGAGGTAGAGGAGCTTCAGCGCCTCGCCCGGGATCTCGCGGAGGATATCCCGGATCCGGACGATGTTGCCGAGGCTCTTGGACATCTTCTCCTCGGCGAGCGTGACCATGCCGTTGTGCATCCAGACCCGGACGAAGGGCCGGACGCCGGTGGCCGCCTCGGACTGCGCGATCTCGTTCTCGTGGTGGGGGAAGACGAGGTCCTGGCCGCCGCCGTGGATGTCGAAGGAGTCGCCGAGGTAGCGGCGGGCCATGGCCGAGCACTCGATGTGCCAGCCCGGCCGGCCCCGGCCCCACGGGCTGTCCCACCAGGGCTCGCCGGGCTGGGCCGCCTTCCAGAGCGCGAAGTCCGCGGGGTTGCGCTTGCGCTCGTCCACGGCGACCCGCTCGCCCGCGCGGGCGTCCTCGAGCGACCGGCCCGAGAGCTGGCCGTACCAGGGGAAGGAGCCCACCGCGAAGAAGACGTCGCCCTCGGCCACGTAGCCGTGCCCCCGCGCGAGGATGTCCTCGATGAGCCCGATGATCTCGGGGACGTGGTCGGAGACCCGGGGCTCGTGGGTGGGGGGGAGGAGGCCGAGCCCCCGGAGGTCCTCCTGGAGCGCCTCGATGAACCGGGCCGACAGCTCGAGCGCCGGGACGCCCCGCTCGCGGGCCCGGGCGATGATCTTGTCGTCCACGTCGGTGTGGTTGCGGACGAACACGACCTCGTAGCCCCGGTGCCGCAGGTACCGGTGGACCACGTCGAACGTGATCATGGCGCGGGCGTGGCCGATGTGGCAGTGGTCGTAGACCGTCATGCCGCAGACGTACATGCGGACCCGGGTGCCGTCGGCGGGCACGAACGGTTCCACGCGGCGGGTCCACGTGTTGTACAGCCGGATCGGGTGCTCCACGGCGGCCTCCGGGGTCGCGCTACGAGATCCCGAAGATCGCGTCGATCTCGCTCTCGACCAGCTTCTCCTCGACGTCGCGGGCCACGGCGATCTCCTGCACCAGGAGCGTGCGGGCCTGGTCGAACATCTTGCGCTCGCCGAAGGAGAGCGTCTTCTCCTGCTTGAGCAGCGCGAGGTCCCGGAGCACCTTGGCCACCTCGAGCGGGTCGCCCGTCTTGATCCGGTTCATGTACTCGCGATAGCGGCGGTTCCAGGTCTGGTTGTCGGCGGGGACGTCACGGTCGCGCAGGATCTCGTAGACCTTGTCCACGTGCTCCTGGCTGATCACGCGCCTCATCCCGATGGCCTCGACGTTGCCCACCGGGATCCGGATGGTCATCCCGTTGTCGAGGATCTTCATCACGTAGAACGCCTGGGTGTTGCCGTCCCACGCCACGTTCTCGATGGCCGCGATCACGCCGACGCCGTGGGCGGGGTAGACAGCCTTGTCGCCGACCTTGAACTCCATCCCTGTCCGCTCCGAGGAGCTGCGGTGGCCGTCCCGATCGGCTGCGAGTGCCTGACTGGCCCTCCGCGCGCGCCCGTTGCGCCGCTGTGGGGCACGGCACCTCATTCCGGTCGCGAGGACCCTCCGTTCGCTCCTTTCAAAGGAAGCCAAAGCGCAAGCGCATTCCCACTAACCCACCCGTGTCATCGGGGCAAGTCGCGCTCCCGAATCCCCATCCCACCGGTCCGGGGAGGCGCCCGGCGGTGAGGTCGATGGCCGCTCCCTCACCCCGGTTCGGACGCCTCGGCGGTCTCCTCCCGGGGCACGTGGCCGGGCCGGCCCTGGTGGCGTTCGCACTGCTCGGGCTGGCGGGCGGGTTCCTGGAGGCGGCGCTCCTCGTGCTGCGGGCGCCGGTCGCCCCGCGCCTCGGGGACGTGGTGCGGATCGTGGCGGCCCTCCTGCCGGGACTCGCCGCGCTGCTCGTCCCGGCGGCCTTCCTGGTGGGGATCACCGTGGCGGCCGGGCGGTGGCGCGCCGACGGGACCTGGACCGCGCTCCGCGCCCTGGGCGTGCCGGCCCGGCGTCTGCTCCCGCGGCTCCTGCTGGCCGGCGCGGTTCTCTCAGTCGCGACGGGAGGGCTCACCCACCTCGCCGCGCCCGCCGGCCGGCGTGCGGCGGCCCGCGCGCTTGCCGAGGCGGCCGCCGAGGTTCGGCTGGTCCCGGGCCGTTTCGCGACCGCCGGCGACGCGGTCGTCCACCGCGACCTCGACGGCGGCGTGTTCCTCGCCGCCGGCGACCTCGCGGCCTCGGCCCGGTCGGGCGGGCTCGGAGCCGAGGGCGATCGGGTGGTGTTCGCCCTCGAGGACGGCGTCCTCGCGGGCCCCTCCGGGCTCCAGGTCGCCTTCGCGCGCGGCCGGGTGCCGCTCACGCTGCCCCGACCGGATCGGCGCGTGGAGATCGAGGAGCGCTCGGACCGGGAGATCGCCGCGCTGGTCGCCCGCATGCGGGCCTCAGGCCGGGATCCCTCGGCCGAGGCCACGATCCTGTGGAAGCGGACGACCCTCCCGCTGCTCTGCCTGCTGCTCCCGTGGGTGGCGCTCCCCCTCGGCCTCCGTTGGGGCGGCCGGCCCGCCCACGCCATGGGCGTGGTCGTCGCGACCTGGACGCTGGTCCGCACGGGCGACGCCCTCCACGGTGTCCTGGGTCCCCCTGCGGCCGCCTCGCTCCCGCTGGCGGGCCTGGGGCTCCTGGCGGGCGCGCTCTGGATCCGCTGGAGGGACCGGTGACGGGACGGCGCACCACCGCGTTCCTCGCGACCCGCGGCCTTCGGGCCGCCCTGGTGGCCGGGACGGCCCTGGGGCTCCTCCTGCTCCTGGTGGGCTGGGTGGAGGCGGGCGCCCGGAGCGGGGGAGGCGTCATGGACGCCCTGGTCGGCGCCCTCCTCGAGGTGCCCGGCCACCTGGTCCGGGGATCGCCGCTGGTCGCCGCCCTGGCCGCGGCCCTGGCGGCCGCCGGCCTCGTCCGAGCCGGCGAGTGGCAGGCCCTCGGGGCGGCGGGCTCGAGTCCGGCGGCGCGCCTCGCACCCCTGGCCCTCGTGGGGCTGCTGGTGGGCACCGGGGCGGCCCTCGTGCAGGACACGCTCGTGCCCATCGCCGCGATCGAGCGCGCCCGCCGGGAGAGCGCCGGGAGCGGGGGGCCCCTGGTCCGGGGCGGGGAGGCCTGGCTGACCGCCGGGGAGGCCGTGCTCCGGGTGACGCCCGCCGGGCCCGGGGTGCTGGGCCCTTCCACGGCGTGGCGGCGCCTGCCCGGTCCCGCTCTCGAGCGCCTCGACGTCGGGCAGCTCGCCTGGAACGGCCGGACCTGGGCGCCCCCGGGCGGGCCGGCGGCCGCGCCCTGGTCCGACCTGCCGCCCCCCGACACCCTCGCCGTCCTGCTCGTCCCCGGGGATCCCGCCGACCGTCCGTGGGCGTCGCTCCGCCGCGATCGACGCCTCGACGCCCGGGCCGAGGTCCAGGCGCGGTGGTCGAGGCCGGTGTCCTGCGTGCCCGCCGCCCTCACCGGCGCGGCCCTCCCGATCACGCTCGGCGCCACGTCCCCCGCGGTCGTCCTCGGGGTCCTGCCCGTCGTGGCCTGGGAGGTCGTCGCCCTGGCGCTCCAGTCCGTCGCGGGCCAGGGCGCCCTGTCCCCGGCCTGGGTCGCGATCGTCCGACTCCTGCTGGCCGGGATCGTGACGGGGCTCGCCCTGCGTCCCTCGCGGCGCCCCGGCTCGGGCGGCTGAGGCCGCGCCGGTCAGAAGGCGGTGCCGACGCCGAGGAACACGCCGCTGTGCGTGTCGGTGACCTCCACCATGGATCCGGTGTCGTCGGAGGAGGTACTGTCGGGGACCACGACGTGGCGGGCGAGCCGGTCGTACCCGAGGTGGACGGACAGGTGGTCGATGAACTCCCAGGACGCCTCCACGTCCAGGTCGTTGCAGAAGATGCCGCTGTAGGCCTCGGTCCCGAGGGACCAGCCGACGAGGACGTCCAGGCCCATGCCGAGTTCGGCGCCGGCCTGGCCGCCCCCGTAGAAGGAGATGAAGCTCCAGGGGAAGAACCACAAGCCCCGCGTGGGCTCGCCGGCGGGCTGCCACTCCGTGACGAGCGGAACCGCCGTGTACACCGCGCCGCCCCGGACGCCCAGCCAGAACCGGTGGGGGCCGGCGTCGTGGTAGTAGCGGGCCCGCGCCGTGGCGGTGGCGAAGCTGTCCACCCAGGACATGTCGACGCCCTCGTGGGCGAGCGTGAAGGAGTCGGTTTCGACGCCGAACCAGGAGGTACGGTAGCGGAGGTCGAAGCCTACGTACTCGAACCCGGGCACCCACCCGTCGAGCCGGACGTCCACGGCCGGAATCCACAGGGGGACCGGATCACCGCCCACGGTGACCGCGTCGTCGTCACCGGAGAGCACGAGGCTTTCCTCAAAAGGGATGGGGTCGCCCTTCGCGCGCAGGTAGCGGGGCGTGCCGAACACGTCGTACGCGTACCGGTACGCGGACGGGCCGATCGCGGCCCGGAGGTGGAGCCAGCGGTGGGCAGGGGCGGGTTCCTCGAGGCCCGCGACGGCCGCGGGCGGGCTCGGAGGTGCCCGTGGGACGGGCTGCGCGACGCCCGACGGCGGCGGGACCAGGGGCTGCGCCACGGAGGTCGGCGGGGGCGCGGCGACCCCGGCGACGGGGATCTTTCGGAACGACGCCACACCGGACGCCGTGGCCACGCTCACCTTGACGTCGCCGCCGACGCTCGTCGGCACGGTGAGGACCGCCTGGTAGTCGCCGCCGCCCTGGTCGGCCAGGTGCGCGATCGTGCCCGTGGAGGAGACGAAGTCGAGCTCCTGGCCCGGGATCCCGCGGCCGGTGGCGTCGGTGACCCTGACCCTCAGGGTGACCGTGCCGCCGGGGGCCACGGTGGCCGGCTCGGCGGTGAGGGTGATGCCCGCCACCGCCGCCTCGGTGATCGGGACGGGCACCGGCGCCGCGAGCGGGACGTAGGCGGCCTGGCCCTCCCGCTCGATGCGCAGCGTCTGGACCACGCTCGTCCAGGCGCCCACGAGGCCCAGGTAGCTGGGGGATCCGCTCCTCGGCACCTTCAGTCCCGAGGCCACCCCGATGGGGGACTGGAGGAGCGAGACCACGGCCACGTGGTCGGCGGAGGTGGCCTGGAGGGTCACGAGGCCCGCGCCCCGGCCGGCCGTGTAGTAGACCTGGGCGTAGCCGCTGGCGTCGGTGGTGGCGCTGGAGGGGACGGATCCATCGCCCTGGATGGCCTTGAGCGTGAGCGGCACGTTGCCGACGGGGTACCCGAACTCGTCCACCGCGATGATGGTGAGCATCACGCTGGAGAGGCCGTCGTTGGGCAGGCGGTCGGCCGTGGGCAGCATGAGCAGCTGCCGGAACGGGTTGCCGGTGGCGGCGGTCCGGACCGTGGCGGCGAGCTCCACGGGGCCCGTGCCGGTGACCTGGAAGATGCCCTGGTAGTCGCCGCTGCGGAGGTCCTTGACGGGCTCCTTGAGCTGGGCCCCGTTGGCGGCGAACACGATCTCCTTGCCGCCCATGCCGACGTTGTCCGGCCCGAGCACCTGCACCATGGCCTTGAAGCCGGTGGCGCCCGGGGGCAGGCGCATCGGCTCGGCCGTGAGCTTGACGCTGCCCGGCCGGATCGGGGTGAGCGGCATGGTGACCTTGTCCACCTGCACGCTGGGGTTGGAGGCCAGCGTGGCGGCGAAGGTGACCTGGGAACCGGCGACGTCAACCGGAGGGGTGAAGTCCACCCGGTAGATGCCGTTGCCCTCGTGGACGGGCGCGGAGACCGTGCCCACGGAGGCGCTCACGGTGACCTGGGCGTTGGACGCGGGGTTGCCCTCGGGCGTGGTCACCGCGACGCGGACCGGGACGGTGAAGGCCTTGTCGGCCGGGACGGCCGCGTGGACCGGGAAGAGCTTGATCCGCCTGGCCTCGGGGACCTTGAGGTCGAGCTTCTGCTGGCGGGTCTCCGAGCCCACGGCGGTGGTGAGGGTGCCCTCCTGGACGCCGGGCGGCACCACGATGGGCACGGTGGCCTGGCCCTTGGCGTCGGCCTCGATGGGGCCGAACTCGCGGTTGCCGACCTTGAGCATCACCTTGGCGCCCGGGGAGGTGGTGACCGGGTAGGCGGTCTTGCCCACGAGCGGGATGGACACGACCCCGTAGGACCGGCTCGGATCCTGCTGGTCCACCACCGCGAGGATGGCCACGTGCGGGTAGTTCACCTTGGGAGGGGTGAAGAGCGCCGTGTACCGGCCGTTTCCGAGGTAGGTGAGGTTGGTGACCTCGCCCGCCGAGGGTGCCACGGCGAGGTGGACGTCCTGGAGGCTCTCCCCTGAGGCCACGTCGAGCTGGATGTTGATCGTGGAGGAAGCATCCTGGCCGAGGAGGAGCTGGGAGGGGTTGGCACTCACCGTGATGCGGTGCGACACGGCCGGGTGGATGGTGACCATCCAGGAGCGGTCCAGCGTGACCTTGTCGAGGGTCTTCCCCCGGAAGCTGAACTCCACCGCCCGGGGGGCGGCCACCGTGGGGGGCGTGTACGTGAAGTCGTAGAGCCCGTTCCCCAGGTCCGTGAGGGGGCCGACCGCTCCGCCGGTGACCAGGAGCCTTCCCTTCAGCCCGACGATGGGGTTGCCGTCGGCTCCGAGGGCCAGCATCGAGTACTTGATGGTCGTCTTTCCATCCCCGACCACCTCGCCGGCGGGCACCAGCTCCACGAGGCCCGCCCCCGCGGATGCCGCCTGGGCGAAGGCCGGGGCGGGGAGCAGCGCCGCCACGGGTGCGGCACCGATGAGACCGAGGAGAAGGGCGTTCACGGCGAGCACGTTGCGGAGCAGGCGTCTCATGTTCACCTCGTCCTCGAAGATCGGTGGGGCGGCGACCGCGCACCTCGGTTCCGGGACCCGTGGCGCCCCGCGGACGGGACGGCACGGACGCCCGACCGGTGTAACCCGTTGTTCCTCTCCCGCGCGCGCGCCCGCCCCGCCGGGCCCGCGGCCCGGAGCGGACAGGACCGGCGGTCCGGCTACCGCGTCCCGATCACCCAGTACGGCGACCGGGCCAGCTGGTCCTGGATCGCCTGGACCTGCTCGGGCGGGATCTCGAAGGTGACCGACCGCCCCGTGCGGGGATCGGGCTGAGTGGCGAACCAGCGCTCGCCGTCGTGGGTCCGGTGGAGCACGAGCCCTCGGGGATCGTCGTAGACGGTGACGAGGTCGTCGGGGCCGATCTCGTCGGGACGGCGCGGTGGCTCGGGTACCGGTCGGGGTTCCGCCGGGGGGGCCGGCGCGGGCTTGGGCGTGAGGATCTCGAGGATCTCCTCCAGCTCCCAGCGCACCTCGAGCAGCTCGGCCTTGAGGGCGCCCTCGAGGTACCCTCGGACCTCGGAACCCTGGGGACCCCGCCCCAGCTCGAGGAGAGCGGCCCGTACGGCCCGGCGCCCATCCTCGTCAGTGGGATCGAGGCCGCGGAGGCGTTCGATGAGGCGATCCACGGACTCCATGGGATCCTCCCGGTGCGCGGGATGGCGGAGGGTAACGCGCGAGCGCGATGCCCGGCGACCGGTGCGGGCGGTCGGCCGGAAGCATGCACGCCGCGGGGGGCACCGCCAAGGGGCCCGCCGGCACGCTCAGTGGCGGACCAGGGGCAGGGCCCCTCGCAGGGCCCAGTCGGGGTCCCGCTCGGGCGTGTGGCAGCGGGTGCAGACCCGCTCGACCGCACACTCAGGATCCGGGCTGCGGAGCGACACCATCGGGGTGGACGGGTCCGCCGCGTGGAGGCCGCCGGGCCCGTGACAGGCCTCGCAGCCCACGGACGCGTCGACCGCCCGGGCGTGGGGGGTCCTCCTCCAGGCCCGCATCGGGTCGCGGTGGCAGCCGGCACAGACCTCCACGCCCACGGTCGGGCCCACGGGCAGGTCGGCGAACGGGCGGGGACCGAGGCCCCGGGCCAGCTCCAGCCGGCGCTCCCGGAGCACCTCGTCGGAGACGCCGCGGGTCCCGAAGTGATCGATGGCGGCGAGGCCCGCGACCGGATCGAAGCGACCGTGCCCCGCGTCGTGACACCCGGCACAGGCCGCGCGGGGATCCCCACCGTCGCCGTCGTGCGGCCCGGAGGCCGTGTGGCAGGACTCGCACCCCACGTCCGCGAAGGGCGAGCGGCGGTCGTCGGGCCGGAACCCGAACACCCCCGCCTCGGGCCCCGAGGAGCGGTCGAGGAACGTGACGTGGCAGGCGAGACACTCGAGGTCGTCCCCCCGCTGCTTCCGGACGACGGCGCTGGTCGCCGTGCCGTGGGCGGACGCGCTCCAGGCGCGGGCCTCCTCGGCGTGGCACGCCGAGCAGGTCAGCACGCCGACCGGCTGGCCCCGGCGGAGCACGGGCTCGGGATCGCCGCGGATGCGCATCTCGAGGACCGGCCCCGCCCCCCGGAGGTAGGGGAGCCATGCCTCGCGGGCCAGGGCGTCCGTGGTCCCGGGAACGGGGGGATCCACGACGAGCAGCGAGGGCGTGGCGTCGAGGCCGGTGGCGGCCGCGAACGCCATGTCCGCGTCATGGATCACCGGGAAGGGCAGGTCGTGGGCCGCGACGAAGGACTCCACGTCGCCGCGGCTCGCGATGCCGGACATCACGCAGAGGGTGTCCGCGACGTCGGAGACCCGCCGGCTCAAGGACGCGATCTCCGCCAGGGCGTGGAGGCAGTGGGGGCACGACGGGGAGAGGTAGATCAGGATGGTGCGCCGCGTGATCCGCCCCGAGACCGCGGGCGGGAGCGCCAGGGCCTGGGGGGTGGGCGGCGTGGTGAGGGTGGCCGGGTCCGGGGGGGCGGCCCGCGGCCGCCAGCCGCGCGCGTCCCGGGGCTCGGCGGAGGCCAGCGCCAGGATCGCGAGCAGGACGAGTAGCAGGGGGGATCGGGCCATCGTGCCCGGCCTATCCCACCACCCCGGCCTCCGGCGGTGTTAGGACGGCCGGGTCCGGAGGTGGCTCATGGACGGACCCCGCGCGCCGGACGCCGGCCCTGGCGCCCTCGCAGCCCTCGGGTTCCTCGTGGGCCGCTGGATCGGCGAGGGCGAGGAGGGCGGCACGCCGCTCACCTCCGAGGCCGAGGGTCGGTGGATCCTGGACGGCACCTGGCTGCAGGTCCGGGAGATCCTCCGGGACGGCGAGGGCCGCAGCGTGCACGAGGACCTCACGCTCTACCGCTTCGATCCGGAGGAGGGGCACGTGCGGGTGGTGCACTGCCTGCCCGGTGGCTGGAAGCGGGAGTGGCCGGTGCTGCTATGCGAGGGCCGGCTCCACTGGGTCCTGGGCCCGGCCGGACCCCACGTGGTCCTGGAGCCCGGGGAGGACGGGTGGTGCTCCCGCGTGGTCCAGCCGGGCACGGAGGCCCCGCCCGTGACGATCCGGTACCGCCCAGCGGAGCGATAGCCGGTGGATCCGGGCGATCTCGCCGTTCGGCTCGCTGGGGTGGCCCTGCCCGGGCCGCCCGGTCCCGATCGCCTGCCGGTGGCGTGGGCGGCTGTGGACGTGGGGGTCCGGCGCTTCTGCCTCGGCCTCTGGAGCGCGTGCCGCCGCGTGCCCGGGGAGGCGGGCCCGCTGCTCACCCGGGCCTTCCGCGAGACCCGGTCCCTGGGTTCCCGCGGCCGCCGGCTGGCGGCCTCCGTGGTGTACGGCCAGATCCGGCACGAGGCGATCCTGGGCGGCCTGCTCGAGGACGTGGGCGCTCCCCCCGGGGATCCACTGGCGCACTACCTGGCCTGGCTCGTCCTGGCCGAGGGGCTCGATCCGGGGGTGGCCGCACGGGAGCTGCCCGGCCCGGACTGGGCCCGGCTCGCGGACGCGCCCGCGCTCGTGGCCGCGCGCCTCGCGGGCC
>JBFYZZ010000210.1:0-4089 GCA_041309225.1 Deltaproteobacteria bacterium
ACGCCTCGAGCAGGATGGCGCCCGGCAGGTCCATGGCCGCCGCCATGCCCGCGGGCCCCGCACCGATCACCACCACGGCGCCCTCGCTGGAGGCGCTGTCGTCGGGATCCGAGCCGGTCGGCCCGACGGCGCCGCAGCCAGCGACGAGGAGGGCGAGGCAGGGCCCGGCGCTGCGGTTCAGGGGCGAGGGCGGTGCCCGGGCCGGGATCATGCCCCATCCCTATGGGACGGGCCCCCGGTTTGTCAACATCCTGTCAACTCTCCAACCACCGGGCGCCGCCGCGCCGCCCCTCACTCCTCCATTCCCTCCTTCGTCCCTGCCGTGATACGGGGCTCTCCCTCCACCGCTCCTCAGCCCTCCCCCGAGCGCCCTCCATGCCCCCCTCTCCGGACCTCCCCGGGCCGGCGCCGTCCGAGCCGGTCCCCTCCGCCCGGGCCGCGATCGTCGCCGCCCTGCGCGGCGCCGACCTCGAGCGCCCCTGGCAGCCCGCGCGGCACGAGGAGGGTGACCTCCTCGAGGTGGCCGCCCGCGGCGTCCATCCGGACGTCCCGGCCCGCCTGGGCCTCTGCGTCCTGCACTTCGTGGGCGGCGGGTTCGCGGGGCAGGTGTACCGCGTCCGCCTGGAGGCGCTCGAGGGCGAGATCGCCGGGCTGGAGCCCGGAGGTACCTACGCCCTCAAGATCTTGAGGCCCCCCTCCCGCTTCTCGGTGGCCTTCCGCGACGCGCTCTACACCCTGGCCTTCCAGGCGCCCTTCTCCGCGGAGGTCCACGGGGCGGCCATCCGGGCGGGCGCCCTGTGGCAGACGCTGATCCGGCGGGGCGCCGCGCTGGAGTTCGGTCGTGAGGACGCGGTGGTGCGGGTGCTCGCCACGCTCTTCGACCCCGGGCTCAAGGCCTACGGGGAGATCTCCGAGTGGGTGCCGGGCCGGACCTGGAACCTGGAGATCGAGGACCGACTCCCGGCGCGCTGGCGCGAGCGGCCCCAGGAATGGGCCGAGTTCCGCGCGGACGTGCCCTCGCCCGAGTACCTCAACAAGCGCGCGTTCATGGCGCGCCTCGTACGGCTGTTCCACCGGATGGGCGCGCGCGAGCTGGCCCGGCAGTACGAGTGGTGGTCGCTCAAGAGCCAGCCCAACGCCCTGTGCCGCCTCGACGCGGGCCCGGGGCCGGCGGACGGCCTCGTGGCCATCGACTTCCGCGCCGGCCTCGCGCTCCTGCCCTTCCTCCCCATGAGCCCCGTGGACGTGGCGCTCGTCGTGCGCGGGCTCGCACGCGGCGCCCTGGTGCAGTTCGATCGCGGCGATCTCGGCACCCTGCGCGCGTACGTGGAGGCGCACCGGGCCGCCTTCGAGGACCTCCTGCCCGCGCTCGCCGCGCTCGAGCGGGAGGATCGCGCCTACCGCCGGGCCCTGCCGGACGTCACCCACCAGGGCCTCCGGCTCCTCGCCGACCGCGAGCTGCGGGCCGACGTGCGCGAGGGCCTGGTCCAGGCCTGGCGGACCCAGGGCCTCGCGGACGGGGAGCTCACCGGCCGGCTGCGGTCCTCCACCCTGGCCTTCTCGCTGTTCCTGCTCCTCGGGGCCGTGCCGATCCTGGGCCGCCGCCTGCGCCGCCTGTGGGGGGACCCCTGCTGGCGCCGGCACGTGGTCCGCTGCCTCACGAGCGGCCCCTACCTGCTCCGGACGCTCGGGGCCCATGCCCGCGAGACGCTCCTCCGGTGGCACGAGAAGGGTCGCGTGGACGACCGGCGCGCCGCGATCCTCCTGCCCCGTCCGGGCCGGGTGTGGACCGAGCGGATCCTCCTCGGCTGGCTGCCGAAGGGCATCCACCGCGCGGTGGTGGATCCGGCCTGGCTCTGGTGGAGGATCCGGGAGGCGGTGCTCTTTCCCGTCCGCCTCTACTTCCGGCCCGAGTTCCGGGAGCGCTGGCTCCTGGACCAGGTGGAGGCCGCCAGGACGGAGGGCATGCTGGATGAGGCCGAGGAGGCCCGGATCCTGGGCAGCATCGGCGATCCCTTCATCCAGACGTACCTGAAGTGCGTGGCCGTCCACGCGGCCACCCTGCCCGTCACCCAGGTGGTCTCGGTGCTGGTGGCGCTCTGGTACGTGGTCTTCCACGCCGCCACCTGGGAGGAGGGCCTGGTGGTGGCCGGCGTGATCCTGGCGGTCTTCCAGGGCACGCCCATCTCCCCGGGCTCGCTCACCCGAGGCTCCTACGTCGTCTACCGGATGATCCGCGACCGGAACGTGAAGGACTACTGGGTGGCGGGGCTCATCTCGTTCTGGCACTACATCGGGTACCTCGGCTTCCCCATCCAGATGGTGGCCCGCTTCCCCGGCCTGGCCCGCTTCCTGGGGGGGACCTGGGCCACCCGGATGGCGCGGATCGTGCCGGTGTTCGGGGAGAAGGGCGCCCTCCTGGAGCACGTCGTGTTCGACGTTTGCTTCAACCTCCCCATCTCGCTCGGGGCGGCGGTGAGGCGATGGCGCGAGGGGCGGCACGCCCGGCGGGGTGCCCGCACCGCCTGATCGCCCGTGGGACCCGGCTCAGCGCCGGTCGACGGGATCCGACGTGCGGCGCCGCCGGACCACGACGAGGAGCCCCAGGAGGAGACCCGCCAGGCCCCCCTGCGGCCGGACGCCCGCCGAGCACGCGCAGGTGGTCCCGCCCCCGGGCAGGATGTCGTAGAGGGTCCGGCGGGGTCCGCTGTCGTCGGTGGGGCCGGGATCGGTGTCGTCGGTGGGGCCGGGGCCGGTGTCGTCGGGAGGAGGGGCGTCCGAGCCATCGACGCCGTCGCAGTCCTGGTCGATGCCGTCGGTGGTGGTGTCCGGGGCGCCGGGATTCACGGAGGCGTCGTCGTCGTCGCAGTCGTCCCCTCCGCGCTCGGTGGAGAAGTAGCCGTCGCCGTCCACGTCGACCAGGTCCTCGCCGTCGCAGTCCTGGTCGATGCCGTCGTACGGGATCTCCACGGCGCCGGGGTAGGAGGTGGGGTCGTCGTCGTTGCAGTCCTCGGGGCAGGTGCCGCCGCTGCCGGTGCGCCCGTAGCCATCCCCGTCCACGTCGGTGCAGGGGTCGCAGTAGTCGCCCACGTCGTCGGCGTCGAGGTCGTCCTGGGAGGGGTTGTAGTCCTCCTCGCAGTTGTCGAGGTCGTCGGCCACACCGTCGGTGTCTTCGTCCACGTACCAGACCTGGAACGTACGGAAGTAGGTGGGCGTGTTGGTGGTCCCGATCCCCCCCGCATCGTAGGCGTATACGCCCGTGAGCCCCCCGGGCAGGGGGGAAGTGTCCACGGCCTCGAGGACGATGTCGGGGGCCGGGGAGCCCATGTCCGCGGCGGCGTCCCAGTAGGAGAACGTGAGGACGCCGTCGTCGAAGGACGCCGTGAAGGCCACGTGGGTCTGGATGAGGTAGGTCTGCTCCTCCGAGGCGAGCACCGAGGCGACGCCGTCCTTGATCTTCACGATGGCCGCGTACACGCCCTCGCTGGAAACCGGGTTGGTCCCGCCCTCGGTGGAGCCGCTGGTGGACCGGCCCCCGGTGAGGAAGAAAAGGTAGAAGTTGCGGTCGTCCTCCTGGTGGAGCACGAGGCCCACGCAGTCGTTGTCGTACGTGAAGAAGGGCACGCCCACAACCACGTCGTCGTGGTCGTAGCCGGTCCGCACGAACCAGTTGTCCCGGGCCTGCCCCGAGCCCCAGGTCCCTCCGCTCTCGTCGGTGGTGGACTGGACGTAGTCGTAGCCCGTGGAGGTGGAGTGGTAGCCGGTCCAGCGGTCGCTGCCGTAGCCGGTGGTCCACCCGTCCACGCCCACCATGCTGGTGTTGTGGATCCAGTCGCCGTACGTCCAGGCATCCAAAAAAGCCGCCTGGACGGGGGTGAACGTCCACAGGAGCAGGAGGATCGGGCTCATCGGGACCTCCGCGTCGGGCACGCCCGAGCGAACCAGGAGTGCCCCAGGATACCACGGTGACGCGCTTCCGCGCGGCGCCCGTACGCGCTCCCTCCGGAGCGGGGCACCGGAGGGTCCCCGGAGGGGATCCCGGGCCTACGGGGCCGCGGGCGGCGTGCCGGCCGGCGCTTCGGGGGCCGG
>JBFYZZ010000211.1:0-3233 GCA_041309225.1 Deltaproteobacteria bacterium
CACGCCCTGGGGCACGGAGAGCGGCTTGGCGTAGGAGGGCGAGTACGCCCAGGACACGGCGATCTTCTTCCCGGCGAGGCCCTCGGGGAACCGCTCCTGGAGCCAGAGCAGGTCGGCCAGCGCCTGGGTGGGGTGGTCCACGTCGGACTGCAGGTTGACCACCGGCACCACCCGCGGATCGCCGGTGGCCCGAAGGTAGTCGGTGACGCCGGCCAGCACGTCGCGGAGGAAGGCGTGGCCCTGGCCCGGCAGCACGTCGTGGCGGATCCCGAGCGCGTGGGCGTTCATGCCGAGCATGGCGCCGGTCTCGAGGGCGGTCTCGCCGTGGGCGACCTGCGTGGAGTCGCCGTCCACCACGACCGGCTGCATGCCGAGGCGGGCGGCGGCCCCGGCCCAGGCGCTGCGCGTGCGCGTGGAGTGATCGAAGAAGAGCGCATACGCGAGCTGGGCGGGGAAGAGATCGGCGCGGACGCCCCGGCGGTCGAGGGCCTCCAGGCGGCGAGCCACGTCGAGCAGGACGGCGAGGTCGGCGTCGGGCCAGTCCTCCGTGGCGAGGAGGCTCCGGCCGAAGAGGCGGTGGACGGCGGCGGGATCGAGGGTGGACACGGCCTCCTCCGGGCCCGGCCCCGGCGCGGGGGACGGGCGGTGCCTGTACCGCGCCGGCCGATCCCGGGCGAGCGGGGCGGGGTGTCGTGATAGGAAGCCCCATCCTCCGACGCGACGGGGCTGCCATGGCCGACCTGGAACGGATCACCATCACCATCGAGCCCGACCTCCTGGCCCGGCTCGACGCCTTCCTCGCCCGTTCGGGCCACACCAACCGCTCCCGGGCCATCGGCGACTTCGTCCGGGCGGGCCTTCTCGAGGCCGACGACGCGGGCCCGGACGACGCCGCGGCCGTGGGGGTCGTGGCCGTCACCTACGACCACGAGCGGCGGGACACGGCGGACCGCCTCGTCCACGTGGCCCACGGTCACGAGGGCATGGTGCTGGCCACCACCCACATCCACCTCGACGCCCGCCACTGCCTCGAGATGAGCGCGCTCCGCGGCACGCGCGCCGAGATCCGGCACTTCGCCGAGCACGTCTCGGGCCTGAAGGGCGTCCACCACGGCGGCTTCCTGGTGGCCCGGCCCATCGATCGGTGACGCGATCCCGGCCGCCCAGGGAGTGACGCCGGCCGCGGGATAGGGGGCCGCGATGCGCTCCACCTTCCGTCGCGGCCTCGTCCTCGTGCTCCTCACCGGCTTGGCGGTCGTCCTCGGCGCGGCCGCCGTGGCCCGCCTGGTGGGGGGCCGGACCGCGATCCCCGACCTCTGGGCCCGCGCCGACCCTGCCATGCTCCTCCTCGGCGTCGTGCTCATCTCGCTGGCGAGCGTGGTGGTGGCGGTGCGCTGGCGTTGCCTCCTGCCCGAGCCGGCGCGCTCGTCCGCCAGCATCTGGCTCCTCACCGGCATCCAGTGCGCGGGCACCCTCTTCGGGTATGCGCTCCCCGGCCCGGCGGGCGACCTCGCGGCCGCGGCCATGGTGGTGCGGCGGTACGGCATCAAGCTGTCGGACGCCCTGGTGGCGGGCCTCGCGCTCCGGATCCTGGGGCTGGCCGTGGCCGGGGCCGTGGCGGGGGCCACCTGGCTGGCCCTCGACGTGACCCTGCCCGGCCTCTGGCGGCAGGCCTTCGCGGTGGCGGTGGTGGGCATGGTGGGCGTGACCGGCGGTATTGCGCTCGCGGCGCTCGCGCCCGGCCCGTTCCGGCGGGCGGTGGCCACCCTCGCCCGCAAGCTCGGCCGGGGGCCGCTCCACCGGGTCACGGACCGCGGGGCGGCGGCGGCGTACGCCGTGCTCGACGCGCTCGAGGCCACCGCCCGGCGCGGCGCCCGTCCCCTCGTCGAGGCCTCCCTGTGGACCGTGGTCGGCCACTGCATCTCGCCCTTGGGCCTGTGGGTGGTCGCCGTGGGGATCGGCGCCCAGGCCGACTGGGTGGGGATCTGCTTCGCCAACAACTTCACGATCGTGGCGGCGGTGGCGCTCTACGTGCTGCCCGGTGCGCCGGTGGCCTGGGACGTGCTCTACGGCGCGGTCCTGGCCCAGGCCACCGACGTGGGCGCGGTGGACGCCGCGGCCCTCATCGCGGTGGGCCGCCTCCAGCTCACCGTGCTGGTGGTCGTGGGGGCCCTCGCCCTGGTCGGCATGGCCCGGTGGCTCCTGCCCTCCACGGCGGAGGAGCTCCCGCACCTGCCGGCCCCGCTCGAGGGCCCGCACCCGTGACGCCGCCGGCCCGGGAGCCCTGGACCCGCGGCCAGCGGGCGGGCCTCGCGGCGGTGCTCCTCCTCCTGCCGCCCCTCCTGCTCTGGCCCCTGCCGCGGGCCTGGCGGACCGGGCTCCTCACCGCCCCCCAGGGCGAAGCGGCGGCCCACGTCTGGGCGCTGTGGGCCGCGCTCCGCGAGGGCCACCCCCTCCTGTTCCACACCCGCCTGGTGGCCTGGCCCGACGGTGTGGACGTGCTCCTCATCGACCCGGCCAACCTCCCGTGGGTCGCCCTGGGCGCTCCCTTCGGCCCGGCCGCCGCCTACAACGCCATCCTCTTGGGGGGGCTCCTGCTCGTGGGCGTGGCGGGGGCGCTGCTCGCCCGCGGGGTCGGGGGTGCCCCGTGGCTGGGTGCGCTCGCGGCCATGGCCTGCCCGGCCTTCCTGGCCGGCACGCTGCGTGGGGCCACCGAGCAGCTGGCCGTGGGCTGGGTGGGGATCGGCCTCGCGCTCCTGCTCACTGCCGTGGCCCGGGGCGGGATCGCCCGGATCGCGCTCGCCGGGATCGCCATGGGCGCGTGCGCCTGGGCGGGTCCCTACAACGGGCTCTGGATGGGCGCGGCGGGCCTGGCCGTAGGAGCGGGCCTGGCGCTCCGGCGCGACCCGAGGGCCTGGCGCCGGGCGCTGCCCGCGGGCCTCGTGGCGGCGCTCGTGGCCACGCCCGTGGCGTGGGCCATCCTCCACGACTTCCAGGTCATGCAGGACCCGCGCTTCGGCCGGGCCACCTCCACCCTGCCCGATCGGATCCTGCCCTTCGCCCGGGGCGGCAACATCGGGGTCGCCGACCTCACGGACCCCTGGGTGCCGGCGCCTCTGACCGGCACCTTCTCGGACCTCTCCCAGACCACCTACCTGGGCGTGGTCGCGCTCGCGGCCGCCGTGGCCGCCGCCTGGCGCCGGCGGGACCTCCGGCCCTGGCTCGGGGGGGCC
>JBFYZZ010000212.1:0-3919 GCA_041309225.1 Deltaproteobacteria bacterium
ACCTGTACGACCTCGGGGGCGAGCGGGCGCGGCTCGACCCGGCCGTCGTCTGCCACGTCCGGCTGCCGAGCTTCCGGAGCGACCCCGACCAGTTCTTCTACGGGGTCGGTGCGATCCAGCCTCTGAACGACGAGCTGAACGCCGAGGCCGCTGCGGTCATGCGGACGAGGGAGGCCGCCAAGCGCGGCAGGCCCGACGTCCTCATCAGCCCGAAGGAGGGCGGCCTGACGGACGAACAACGCCGTGGCATCGCCCAGGCCTACGCGCAACTCACCCAGCGGAGCGGGGGCGCGCTCGTCCTCTCCGGCCAGGTCCAGGTCGACCCGGTGGCCTGGTCGATGCGGGACCTCGAGTTCGCCTCGCTCCGGTCGTACACCCGGGAGGGCATCCTCGCGGCGCTTGCGGTCCCGCCGGTCGTGATGGGCCTGGAGACGGCCAACTTCGCAACCGCTCGGGAGCAGACGGCGACGTTCTGGTCTGCGGTCGCCGACGAGGTGACGCTGTTCGATTCGGCGCTGCTCACCCGGGTCCTGCGCATCGCCGGGGAGCGAGACACCTACGCCGAGCACGACCTGTCGGGCATCAAGGCGCTGTCCGCCTGGCGCACCGAGGCCGTCCAGCGGGCGACCTCGCTCTACTTCCTCGGGGTGGACCGGGACGTCGCGCTCGCCTCCGAGGGCCTCGACGACGTGGTGGAGCTCCAGGCCGAGGCCGACGCCGCCCGCCCGAAGCGCCCCGCGCCAACGGCCCCGAAGCCGCCCGCCGAGGAGGAGCCCGCTGCCGAACCGGAACCCGACGCCGAGCCGGACGACACCGAGGAGCCAGCCGAGCCCGAGACCGAGGGCGCAACCGCCGACGGCACCGCTGCATGGTGGCTCCGACTCGCCCCGCCGGCGCAGCGGGACGCACCGGAGCCCACGAGCCCGCCGCCCTGGCCTCCCGAGGGCGAGGAGGCGCGTGGAGCCGAGTGGCGCGGGTTCGTCGAGCAGCTGCACGACCATGCCGAACGGTCGCTCGCGGCCCGGCTCCGGTCCGCGCTCTCCGACCAGGCCGACCGCGTGGCCGAGGCGCTCGTCGACGTGCTGCCTCCGGAGCGCCAGGGGCCGCAGGGCCGGACCCGAGGGTTCTCCGTGGACGCGGTGCTGTCCGCCATCTTCGACCCGGTGCTCGAGGCGACCGCGTTCGTGGACGCGACCGCGGCCGTCCGCCAGCAGATGATGGAGTCGGCGATCCGGCGTGCGCTCGTCCAGGTGGCCCTGCTCGGCGACTGGGATCCGTCGCGTGTGGACGGGCTGACCGACGAGGTCCTCGCCGAGAGGATCGTCCAGCAGGCGATGGCGGGGGACGGGTTCGCCGAGGTGACCGACACGACCCGCGCGGCCGTCCGCGAGCTGCTGCTCCAGGGGCTCGACGAGGGCCAGACCATCGGCGAGATGCAGTGGGCCATCCAGCACGCGGAGGCGTTCAGCCCGACCCGCGCCCTCCGGATCGCCCGCACCGAGACCACCCGCAGCGTGAACGCGGGAGCGCTCGCCTCCTACGACGCAGCCGCGGCCGAGCTCGGCCAGGCGGTCGACCGACAGTGGCTGTCTGCGCGGGATGCCGCGACCCGGCCCGAGCACCTGGCGCTCGACGGCCAGACGGTGGCGAAGGGTGAGGCCTTCCGGGTGCCCGCCGAGCCCGGTCTGGACCCGGCCTACGTCGGTGCGACCGCCGAGGGCCCGGGGGGGTTCGCACAGCCGGGCCTCGTCTGCAACTGCAGGTGCACCGTGATCCCGGTGCTACGCGCCGAATCCGCGAAGGAGACCGCATGAACGAGCGCACCGCCTTCCTCGTGGTCCGGGCGCTCCGGCCGGACGAGCCCGCACCCGAGGGGTACGTCCGCAGTGCCGAGGGCACGACCCTGTTCGTCGCGAGCGAGCCGGTACCCGACCGGTACGAGGACATCGTCGACGCCTCCTGGCTGCTCGACAACTACCGCCGGAACCCGGTCGTCCTATACGGCCACGATTGGAGCGCGCCTCCCATCGGCCGGGCGGTCCAGATCGAGGTGCGAGACCAGCGGCTCATCGCCGAGGTCGAGTTCGACACCGAGGACGAGGACTCCGCGCGCATCGCCGGCAAGGTCGAACGCGGGTTCCTGAACGCCGTCAGTGTCGGGTTCCGGCCCGGCCGCGTGATCGACCGCTCGCAGCTGCCCGAGGAGGACCCCCGGCACGGGGAGCACGGCGCGGTCCTGTTCGACAACGAGCTCCTCGAGCTGTCGGTCGTCGCGGTGCCGGCCCTGCCGAGTGCCGAGGCGATCCGTTCCCCCGACCTCCTCCTCGCCGCGGTGCGCGACCGGGCCCGCGAGGAGCCTGCTTTTCTCCGGTCCCTGGAGGCGGTCATCCTGGCCGCCCCTGCAACCGACACCACGACCACCGACGAATGGTGGTCCACCTGGAGAGTGTGACATGGAACTCAAGTTCGGAACCCAGGCCGAGGTGGAGGCCACCATCCGAAGCCTCGCCGCGGACCTCGAGACGAAGGACGCGAAGATCTCCGACCTGACCGAGGCCAACCGCCGGGTCAACGAGGCCCTCGAGGCGGCCAGCCAGCGGGGCGATGCCGCGCCGGTCGCGAAGTACCTCGACAAGAGCGGCAAGGTGATCCTCTGCGGGTTCGACGTGATGCCCGACGGCTCGCGCGCCCACGACCACGGCGAGGCCACCAAGGCGCAGCCGGTCGCCCACGTCCACGGCTACCTGGACGACCCGAAGCCGGCCGACGACCTCCAGAAGGAGATCCAGCGGGCGGTGGACACCCGGAACCTCGTCCGCATCATCCAGCTCGGGCTGCACGGGCGCGATCCCGGCTTCCGGCCCCAGACCCCCATCCTCGACGCCGAGATCGGCCGGCTCGCCGAGCACGCTCCGGAGCCCGTCCGGCGCGCGTTCTCCGACTCGACCAACGCGGGCGCCGAGTGGATCCCGACCGACACCCTCCCCGAGGTGGGGCGGGCGATGGAGCAGCTCTACGTCCGGCGCGTGCCGGGCCTGTTCCCCGAGACCCAGGTCGCCCGGGACATCACCCTGCCGACGTTCCTGTACGGGTTCACGCCGTACATGCACGCGGTGACCGGTGACGACCCCGCCCGGTACACCAGCTCCTCGGTCTACACCTCGTCCACCTCGACGACCCTGAAGACCATCGCGGCCCGGACCCAGGTCGGCGAGGACGCGGCCGAAGAGGCGATCGTCCCCGTCGCGCAGATGCTCCGCGAGGCGATGGCCTACGCCCTCGTGTCCGTCGAGGAGGACGCGATCCTGAACGGCGACACGACCGCGAGCCACGCGGACACCGGGATCGCCACCTGGAATCCCAACACCTTCTGGGCCGCGGCCCCGGGCGGCGGTGCGACCGACCATCGCCGGGCCTGGATCGGGCTCCGGCACCAGGCGGGCGACGTCTCCAACACGGTCGACCGCTCGACCTTCAGCGCGGCGACCCTGCTGCTCGACATCGCCCAGGTGGCGGGCGGCGAGGAGCCGAACGCGGTCAAGCTCATCACGAGCCTGAAGTGCGGCATGAAGAACTTCAGCGGGATCACCCAGGTCCTCTCCATCGCGGACTTCGGGCCCGGCTCCATGATGACCGGCGGCTACCTGTCCCGGATCGCCGGGATGGACGTCATCTACTCGCGCTTCATGTCGGACGAGCTGAACGCGAGCGGCATCTTCGACGACTCGACCAAGACCTACGGCGCGATGGCCCTCGTCAACGCCGCGGCCTGGCGGCGCTGGACCCGGTACGGGCTGCGCGTGGCGATGGAGCTCGACGCCACCAGGGGCATCTGGAACCTGTGCGCCAAGCGCCGGATGGACTTCCGGGCGAACGTCGCAACCGACAAGAGCGTTCGGTACCTCTACAAGATGGCCGT
>JBFYZZ010000213.1:0-7455 GCA_041309225.1 Deltaproteobacteria bacterium
CCGCAGGGCGGCGGCCCGCAGGGCGGCGGCATGGGCGGCCCGCAGGGCGGCGGCCCGCCTCCCCAGCCTCAGCCGGCCGAAGCCCAGAGCCCGCGCTGATCCACGAGGGGCCGGACCTCGATCTCGAAGTCCTCGCCGGGCAGGGGTTCCTCGTCGTCGCCGGGCCACGAGGGCTCGTGGCTGCACGGCCCCGGATCCGGATCCCACGGCCCCTCGGGGTCCGGTTCGTCCAGGCCGGGGTCCGACCACTCGGCGTCGTCACCGGGGGCGTCCGGCCACTCGGCGTCGGGCTCCTCCTCGGGCTCCTCTCCCCAGTCGTCGGGTGGAGGCAGGCGCGGGGGGCGGGCGTGCACCGCGCGCCGGCCTAGTGGAAGGTGCCGTCGCGGATGGCCGACTGCTCGCGCAACCGGTTGAGCGCCTCCCGCTCGATCTGGCGCACGCGCTCGCGCGAGAGGCCCATCTCCTTGCCGACCTCGGAGAGCGTGCGGAACTCGCCGTCGTCGAGGCCGTACCGCCGCACGAGCACGAACCGCTGGCGCTCCGTGAGCACGTCCATGAACGCCAGGTGCATGCGATCCAGCTCCTGGGACTGGATGGCCTCGCTGTCGGGCTGCTGCGCCATCTCGTCGGACAGGAACCGCTCGAGCGGACGGGGCCGGGGACCGTCGTCCACGGGCTGCTCCAGCGAGATGGTGTTGCCCTGGGAGAGCAGGAGTTCGGCGCGCTCCTTGTCGATCCCCACCTCGTCGGCGAGGTCGGAGGTGGAGTACTCCACGCCGGCCGCCTCGAACCGCTTCATGGCCTTGCGCAGGTTGCGGGTCTGCTCCACGGCGCAGCCGGGCAGGCGCACCGGACGGCCGGTGTGGTCGATGGCGCGCGTCATCTGGGCGCGCACCCACCACCGGGCGTAGGTGGAAAACCGGATGCCACGGTCGGGATCGAAGCGCTTGGCCGCGCGCAGGAGACCGATGTAGCCCTCCTGGACGAGATCCTCCTCGTCCATGAACGGACCGGCCAGCTTGCGGGCCTCGCCATGGGCGATGCGGCGGCCGCTCATGGCCAGACGCCAGCGGAGGTCTTCGGCGGTCTTCCAGGCGTGGAGCGCCTTGCGGGCGTGCACGATGAGCCCGGGGGCCTTCTCGGCCGCCTTGCCCACCGCCCGCACCGCCTCCTCGAGGCGGTCGACCGCGCCCGCGCGGGTGCGCTCGGCCCGCTCGGGCCGGCGGGAGAGGATGTCCTCGGCCTCGTCGATCCCGGCGATCGACTCGCGCGCCGCATGCTCCGCCTTGCGGATCTCGCGGGCGATCGTCTTCTCCTCCTCGGCGGTCAACCGCTCGGAGCGAGGCTCGCGGCGGTCGTCGATGCCGGCTCGGATGGTCATCATGGAAGCGCTCCTCGGACGGGACGACGGAAAATCGGGGCGGAAGAGGTTGCACCCGGTCGGGGTGGGTTATGAAGGCGATGCCGAGTCACCCGAGGGCGGTCGGTGCGCCGTCCACCCCGGGCCTGAGGCAGGACGACGAGCACCCCCGAGGGGTCCCGGGGGTGTGGTCATGCGTCGGCGGAAGTAAAGCCCAACCGCGCGCCCGTGTCAAGAGGTCTCAGAGGCCCACCGAGTCACGGACTCGTGAAATCGTCCGCATCGCGACCTCCCTGGCTCGCCGGCCGCCGGTCGCGAGGACGTCGTCCACGTCGGCGGGATGGGCGACGTGGTGACCGAAGCGCTCGCGCGCCTCCGCGAAGTGCCTCTCGAACAGGTCGAAGAGCGCGAGCTTGGCATGCCCGTACCCGAATCCGCCGGCGCGGTAGCGCGCCGCGAGATCGGCGGTCTCCTCCGGGGAGGCCAGGAGCCGGAACAGGTTGAAGACCGTGCACCGCTCGGGATCCTTGGGCTCCTCGAGGGGGGTGGAGTCGGTCTTGATCGCGAGCAGCAGCTGCTTGAGGGGCCTGGGCTCGAGGAACAGCGGGATGGCGTTGCCCCGCGACTTGGACATCTTCTCGCCGTCGAGTCCCGGGATGACGGCCACCTCGTCCCGGATGCGCGGCTCGGGGATCCGGAGCACGTCCCCGAAGTGGAAGTTGAAGGCGACGGCCATGTCCCGGGTCATCTCGACGTGCTGCTTCTGGTCCCGGCCCACGGGCACCACGTCGGAGTCGTAGAGCAGGATGTCGGCGGCCATCAACACCGGGTAGAAGAACGTGCCGGATGTGATCTCGCGGCCCTTGGCGAGGGCGTCCTTGAAGGCATGGGCGCGCTGCAGGAGCCCGAGCGGGGCCACGCAGGACAGGTACCAGCACAGCTCGGTGACCTCGGGCACGTCGGACTGCCGGAAGAGCAGGGTGCGCGTCGGATCGAGACCGAGCGCGAGCCAGGTCGCGGCCACCTCGAGCGTGTGCCGCCGGAGGGCCTCCCGATCGTGCTGCGTGGTGAGCGCGTGGAGATCGGCGATGAAGTAGAAGGCCTCGCAGTCCTCGGTGAGCTGGATCGCCGGCCGGATCATGCCCAGGTAGTTGCCCAGGTGCGGCATGCCGGTCGGCTTGATGCCGGTGAGGGAGCGGGGCGGCGGCTTGGGGTCCATGTCGGGGCTCCGTCGGCGACCCGGGCGCCTATCCGATCCGGGCGACCTCCGCCCGGATCAGGGCTCGATCGAGGGGTGGAGGCAGAGCGGACGCAGCGGCTCGCGGCCGCCGTGTGCGCGCCCGAACGGCGGCGTCTGCAGGCGTCCGGGCCCGCAGGCCCGCTCGACGCCGAAGGCCAGCACGGCGGAGGGATCGGGGAGATCCGTGGCACAGGCCGCGAGGTGCCCGTGCCACGGCCGGAGGCGCCCGGCCACCTCCGCCAGGGACGACACGGAGTGGACCGCCAGGAAGCCAGGGACGACGCCCAGGTCCAGCTGATCCGCCGGCAGCAGGCCGGCCGCGCCCGCACCCGGGGCGTCGGTGCCGTGGAGCGCGCCAAGGACGCGGGTCAGCGCTGCGCGGTGTCTCCACGCGGGCCCGTGGAGCGGGTCGAGGTCCCCGAGCGGCAGAGACGCGCGAAGGGCGGGCAGCGTGCGGCCGAGCGCCTCGGCAAGCGCGGCGGCCCGCCCGGGAGGTCCGAGGACGAGCACGGCCGCGGGGGTGAAGCAGCCCCGGCCGTCGAAGAGGAGGGCGTCGAGGGCGAGCGCGGCGGCCACGGGTTCCGGGTCGGGGGCCTCCACGAGCGCGAGCGACGTCCGGTGGCCGTGGAGGGCGAGCCGGGCGCGGGGGTGGGCGGCGGCGATCGCGGCGACGGAGGTGTCGTCACCCATGGCCACGATTGCGTCCACGTCCGGCAGATCGCGGTCGGTCGTGCATCGGACCGGGAGGCCTTCGGCGGAGAAGGCGCCGGCGAGCGCACGTCCGAAGGCCGGCGCGGTGGACGGTGTCTTGAGCACCACCTCGGCGCCCGCGCCGGCCAGGAGCGCGACCCACTCGAGGGGAGCCGTGAAGACGCCGCGGGCGGCGACCACGGCGGCCGAGCGGGGCGGAACGCCGGGCACGGCGAGGGCCGCGTGCAGGGCCTCGGGCGTGATCAGGCCGCAGGCGAGGTCCAGGCAGTGCGCCGCCATGGGCACGGAGAGGCCGTCGGAGAGGCTCCAGGGGTCGGGTGCGGCCGCCAGGCGGGCCACGGCCCGGAGGACGCGGCGTTCGAGGTCGGGAGAGCGCATGGGGGGTGTGTATCCGGAGGTGGACCGGATGCGCCTACCGCGCACGGGCCAGGGCCGCGGCCTCCTCGGCGGTGAGCGAGCAACCCCGGGCGGGTGCCCCGGGCAGGCGCCCGTGGAGGCGGAGAGAGCCGTCGGGGAGGACCGTGCCCTCGTCCATGGTCTCGAGGGCGAGCACGCTCTCCACGTTGGCCAGGTCCACGAAGCGGAGCTGGCCTCGGCGGCCCGGGGGCAGCGGCACACCGGAGCCCGGATCCACGGCAACGGCCACCAACCACGGCGGCAGCCGGAAGGGACCCTCGGGATCCGCGTCGGCGAAGGCCACCGGCCCGGTCCAGCCCTGGCTGGAGAGCTCGGTCATGCCGTACTCCCCGACGTGCTTCGCCCGGCCGAGGCGACGACCCGCCTCGGCGTAGAGCCGGGGCGCGTCCTCCACGTGGCGCCGGCCCTTGAACCCCCCGGTCACCATGGCCAGCGATCCCTCGGGCAGGTCCGCCGCACCCGGGACATCGAGCAGGCGCGCGAGGGCGAGGCCGGTGGTCGCAAGGAAGACCGGCTCGCGGACCGCCGCCAGCAGGGCCCAGGCCTCTTCGGGATCGAAGCGACCCGCGCCGTCGGGCAGGAATCGGGCCTCGGGGAAGAGGAGGCCCACCATGTGGGACAGCGAGGACGACGGGGCCGTGGCCGGCGAGGGGACGAGCGACACGCAGAGGGTGGGGGCATCCGGCACCATCCGGCGGAACCAGCCGGTGCTGCCCAGGTCGTAGGCCGCCGTGGACCTGAGTCGATGGATCCCCGGCCGGCCAGCGGTGGTCCCGCTGGTCTCGAACCGGTACCGGGCCTCCTCCGGCGGGAAGCAGGTGAGGGGCACCTCCTGCAGGATCGCCACGGGCACCGAGGGGATCTCGGCCAGGGAGGTTGGGTTCCTGCCGCTCGCGAACGCCGCGTAGGCGGGCGATCGCACCACCTGCCAGCGGTGGAGCGCGAGGGCTACGGCCTCCAGGTCCCGAAGGCCGGGAGGGGCCGGGCCCAGGCAGGCGCTGAGGAAGGCGAGGACGCGGTCCGTCACCCCCGCCTCCGGCCGTGCGCCGTCACGGACCCTCCTGCAGGACCTCGGCCAACGCTTCCACGGCGGCGTCGAGCAGCGCGGTCGGGATGGTGAGGGGAGGGGTGAACTCGAGCACGTCCCCCCGCTCCCCGGCCGGCAGCACGATCCAGCCCCGGCGCAGGAGCGCCCGGCTCGCGGCGAGGGCGGTGCGGCCGTCCTGGAGGATCGCTCCCACCAGGAGGCCCCGGCCGCGCACGTCCACCACGCCGGGCACGGCGCGCAGCGCCTCCACGAAGCGCATGCCCACGGCGGCCGACCGGGCGGGGAGATCCTCCCGCTCCAGCACGTCGAGGGTGGCGAGCGCCATCGCGCAGCCCAAGGGATTGCCCAGGAAGGTCTGTGTGTGGAGGGCGGGGCCGGTGGAGGCGCCCCAGGCGTCCATGGCCGCGGCGGTGCCCACGCACGCAGAGATCGGGAAGCCGTCGGCGAGGCCCTTGCCGATGCACAGCAGGTCGGGGGTGACGCCCCAGGCCCGGCCGAGCGACCACGCCCCGCATCGGCCCAGGCCAGTGAAGACCTCGTCCAACACGAGCAGAACCCCGGCCTCCCGGGCACGCCGCGCGACCTCCTCCAGCCATCCGGCGGGAGGGACGTTCACTCCGCCGCGGCCCTGGATCGGCTCGAGCAGGACGGCCGCGAAGCCGTCGAGCGGGGGCAGGTCGCCCCCGAACGGCACGTGCGAAACGTGGCGCCCCAGCATGCCCTGGAAGGGCGCGCGCATGGCGGGCGCCATGAAGGCGGTGGCCGCGAGCACGCTGGAGGCAAGTCCGTGGTAGGCGCCCTCGAAGGCCAGCACACGGTCCCGACCCGTGGCCACACGAGCGGTCTTCAGGGCCGCATCCACAGCATCGGATCCCGAGCAGCCCAGGATGGCGCGGTCGAGGCCGGTGAGCTCGGCGATCCGTTCCAGCAGCCGGACGCGTCCCGGGTGGAAGAAGGCGTCGCCCATGGCATGGGGCAGCACCTGGACCTGATCCTGGGCCGCCGCCACCACGTCCGGATGGGCGTGGCCCACCAGCGCCGCCCCGAATCCCGCCGTGAGATCCACGAGGACGTTCCCGTCGGCATCCTCCACGTTGCAGCCCCTCGCCGCGACCCACACCGGGGGGTCGTCGTCGGCTCGACCGAGAAGCGCGGCCCGGCGGGCCCGGCGGGCGGTGATGGCCGGGCATTCGCGCTGGGCGAGGCGATCCACCCAGCCCCGCGAGCGGGGCCCGGGGATGGACGTGAGGAGCAGGGGCAGGTCGGAGCCGGTCATGACGTCGAACAGAGGGGGGACGGGGCTGTAACCTCGATCTCGGGCTCGATCGCGACCTCGAGCCCGTACCGACCCGTCGGAACGCCGACCCCCGCCCACGCCGCTCCCCTCGTCAGGCGCCGCAGGAGGGGGGCGCCTCCAGCCCCATCCCCTCTGGACGCAGAGGGGCTGACAAGCCCCCACCAGGTCCGGGTCGCGGAGGGATAGCTTCCCCCCATGCCCGACGTCCTCGCGTGCACGGCCTGCCCCCGTCTCGCCGCGTTCCTCGCCGAGGCCCGCGCCCGCGAGCCCGCGGACTGGCACAACCGGCCGGTGGCGCCGTACGGCGATCCCGCCCCCCGCGTGCTCGTGGTGGGGCTCGCCCCGGGCTACCGGGGCGCCAACCGCACCGGCATCCCGTTTCTGGGTGATCGATCGGGGGCCTGGCTGTACCGGGCCCTCGCCGCCGCGGGGTTCGCCACCTCCGAGGCGCCCGGCGCTCCGCTGGTGGGCGCACGCATCACGAACGCCGTCAAGTGCGTGCCGCCGGCCAACCGCCCCACCGGCGCGGAGATCCGCACCTGCCGGGAGCGCTGGCTGGCCGGCGAGATCGCGGTCACCCCGGCCCGCGTCTGGCTGGCGCTCGGCGGCATCGCCCACGACACCCTCCTCGCCGCGGCCGGGGTGCCCCGCCGTGCCCACCCGTTCGCTCACGGCGCCGAACACGCCCTGGGCGGCGGGGTCATGCTCCTCGACGCCTACCACCCGAGCCCCCTCAACACCCAGACCGGCCGGATCACCCGGGGGGCCTTCGAAGCCGTCTTCCTGCGGGCGGCCGCGCTTGTCCCGGAGGCATGAGCCGTGCATCTCGCCGACCTGCCCACCCCCGCGCTTCTCGTGGATCTCGGCGTGCTCGAGGCCAACATCGCCCGCGCGGCGGCCCGGGCCCGGGCGCTCGGGGTGGCCTGGCGTCCTCACGGGAAGACGCACAAGTGCCTCGAGGTTGCCCGGATGCAGCTCGCGGCGGGTGCGGTCGGCCTGGCCGCATCCACGCTGGCCGAGGTGCGGGCCTTCGCCGCGGCGGGGGCGCGGGACCTCACCTGGGCGGTGCCCGTGCCGGCCTCCCGGGTCGCGGAGGCGCTCATCCTGGCCGCCGGGATCGCGGGCATGGGGGGCACGCTCCACCTCCTCGTGGACCACCCCGACGCGGTCGCCGCCCTCGCTTGGGGCGACCGCCCGGTGGACGTGCTCCTCAAGGTGGACTGCGGCAACCACCGCTCGGGGGTCGATCCCCGGAATCCCGCCGCCCTGGGCCTCGCCGCCGCGATCGCGGCCTCGCCCCGCCTGCGCTTCGGGGGCGTGCTCGCCCACGCCGGCCACGCCTACCGGTGCCGGTCCCGCGCCGAGGTCGCCGAGGTGGCCGC
>JBFYZZ010000214.1:0-5322 GCA_041309225.1 Deltaproteobacteria bacterium
GGCTGCGGTCCTCGTGGAGGATCGCGAGGTCCCCGAGGCCGCGGCGGGCCGCTGCGAGGGCGTTGGACGTGCCGGGCCGGTCCCAGTGGAGCGTGACGTGGGCACCGGGCGGGACGGGACGCCCGGCCTCGTGGGGTGCGGCCGTCACGCCGTCCACGTCCACCTTCCCGCTGGCCACGGCCTCCCCTGCCCGGCGGCGGCCACCCACACCGGGCAGGGCGGCGACCACCCGGTCGAGGCGCAGGCCGGCCTGGGCGGGGGTCACGACGTGGGCGGAGGACCTTGTCACCGTTCTTTCATAGCCGTGGTCGGATCGTCCGTCCGGGCGGATCGCCGTCGCCATCGTCGATTCGCCGTGTTATACAAGATGAGGCCATCGAGTCCAATTCGTTCAACACGTCCAGCCATGCCCCTCACCCGTACCCTTTCCATCGTGGCCGTCTGCCTCGTCGGCGTACCGCTCCTCGCCCGTACGGGCGTGGTGGTCTGGACGAGGCTCGGCGGGGTCGATCCCGTGGAGCCGCCCCCGGTTCCGGTGGCCGTCGTGCGGGTGGCGCCGGCCCCCTTCGAGCGCACCGTGGCCATCGCCGGCACCCTCGAGCCGGTCCGCTCCGTGGACGTCTTCCCCAAGGTGGGAGGCCGGGTCATCGGCGTGCAGGTGACGCTGGGGGAGCGGGTCCGGGCCGGGCAGGCCCTCGCCGTGGTCGAGTCCACCGAGTACGCGCTCCAGGCCGGTCAGGCGGAGGCCGGGTTCACCATCGCCGGTCTCGCCGCCGAGACCGCCCGGCGCACCATGGGCCGCCTCGACGAGGTGCGGGAGCGCCTGGGCGCCGACGCGCTCTCCCAGCAGGACTACGAGGAGGCCCGGATCAAGGCCGACGGGGCGGCCACCCAGGCCGAGGTGGCGCGCTTCGGGCGGGACCTCGCCCGACGGATGGTGGAGAACGCCACCATCGCCAGCCCCATCGACGGGGTGATCTCCCGGGTCGACGCCCGGGAGGGCGCCATGGTCGGCTCGGAGTACCCGGCCTTCCACGTGGACGACCTCACCTCCCTGGTGGTGCGCTGCCAGGTGGGCGACGCCGATCTGCCCTGGATCCGGCCGGGCCAGACCGTCCGCCTCCGCGCCGACCACCAGGCGGAGCTGACCGGCACGGTCACGGGCGTCTCCCCCACGCTCGACGCCATGACCCGCCGGGCACCGGTGGAGATCGCGGTGCCCAACCCGGGCGGCGCTCTCGTCGGCAACCTCTTCGCCCGTGGCGAGATCGTCGTCTCCACCGACGAGGCCACGCTGGTCCTCCCCCTGGAGACGGTCGAGCGATCCCTCGAGGGCGATCGCGTGCGCCTGGCCCGGGGCGAGGTCGTGGCCACGGTGCCCGTCACCATCCTCGGCGAGTCGGGCGACACCGTGGCCGTGAGCGGCCTGGCGCCCGGTGACGCCGTGATCGTGCCCGGGGCCCAGACCCTCGGCGACGGGGAGCGGGTGCGCGTCGTGGAGGTCGTCGCCGGCGCCGCGGAGCCGTAGCAGGCCCCCGCCATGTGGCTCTCCAGCGTTTCCGTGCGCCGGCCGGTCCTGGCCACCATGGTGGCGGTCGTGCTCATGATCCTGGGCGTGATCGGGCTGATGCGGCTCCCGGTGGACCTCTTCCCCGACGTCTCCATGCCCGTGGTGAGCGTGATCGTGCCGTGGCCCGGCGCGGACCCGGAGCAGGTGGAGCGCGACGTCGTCCGCCCCGTGGAGGACGCCATCGCGGGGATCGGCGGCCTGGAGGACACCTACGCGTCCGCGCGCCAGCACGTGGGCGTGGTCACCGCGGTCTTCGCGATGGACGTGTCGCTCCAGGAGGCGGTGGACCAGGTCGCCGAGCGGCTGGACGCCGTCCGCACCGCCTTTCCGGACGGCGTGGGCGAGCCGTTCCTGCGCCGGATCGATCCGGCCGCCTCCCCGGTCCTGACCCTCGCCCTGGCCTCGGGCCTCGATCCGCTCGCCACGCGCGACCTCGCCTCACGAGTGGTGAAGCCCGCCCTGGAGCAGGTGCGGGGGGTGGGGGCGGTCACGCTCCTGGGTGGAGAGGAGCGCGAGATCCAGGTGCTCCTCGACCTGCCGAAGCTGGCGGAGCTCAGGATCCCCCTGCTCCAGGTGGCCCAGCTCGTGGGCCTCGACACCCGCGACATCCCGGGCGGGTCGCTCCTCGTGGGGCCCGCGAGCGTCGCCCTGCGGAGCCGGGGCCGGGTCGCCAGCCTCGAGGAGCTCGGATCCATCGTGATCCAGGGCTTCCCCCGCCCCGTCTACCTGCGGGACGTGGCCACCCTGGTCGACGGCCGGAAGGATCTCGAGACCATCGCCCGCGTGGACGGCGACCGGGCGGTCACGCTCGACGTGGTGAAGGAGGCTGGCGCCAACTCCGTGGCCGTGGTGGACCGGGTCCGCGACCGCCTGGCCTCCCTCGACCTGCCGCCCGGGGTCCAGGTGGCGCCGGTCATCGACACCACCGTCATGGCCCGCGACATGCTGCACGACATGAAGCGCACGCTGGGCCTGGGCGCGGCCATGGCGGTGCTGGTGGTGTTCCTGTTCATGGTGGACTGGCGGTCCACCCTGATCTCCGGCGTGGCCCTGCCCACGTCGCTCGTCACCACCTTCTTCTTCATGTGGCTGGCCGGCTTCAGCCTCAACATGCTGACGCTCGTCGCCATGAGCCTCGCCATCGGCATCCTCATCGACGACGCCGTGGTCGTCCGGGAGGTCATCTACCGGCACCAGCACGCGGGGGAGGATCCCGTGACGGCGGCACTCCAAGGGACCCGGGAGGTGGCGCTCGCGGTCCTGGCCACCACCCTGTCCATCCTCGCGGTGTTCGTGCCCGTGGGGTTCGTGGGCGGCCTCGTGGGGCAGTTCTTCGCCCAGTTCGGCCTCACGATCGCCATCGCTGTGATCGTGTCCCTGTTCATCGCCTTCACGCTCGACCCCATGCTGTCGGCGCGCATCGGCCGCGTGATCCCGGTGGAGCGGCGCTCGCGGCCGGCGCGCGCGCTCCTGGGCTTCTGGGAGCGCGTGAACGATGGGTACCGGGGGGCTCTGTCCTGGGCCCTCGACCACGGCCGTACGGTGATCGGCGCGGCCGCCGTCCTGTTCGCGGCCAGCGTCGCCATGGCGGCGCTCACGGGCTTCGAGTTCATGCCCCGCTACGACCGCAGCGGGTTCCAGGTGAACCTCGACCTCGCGCCCTACACCTCCCTCGCCTCGGCCGAGCGGGTGGCCGGCACGGTGGAGGCGCGGCTGGCCGAGGTCCCGGAGGTGCTCCGCACGTACACGCTGGTGGGGCCGGACGGCGCCTCGGACCGCGTGACGATGCGGGTGGAGACCGTCCCCAAGCGCTCGCGGGAGCGCGACGTGTACGCGATCCAGGCGGACGCACGGGCCCGACTCGCCGATCTGCCGGGGGTCACCGTCTCCGTCACCGATCCGCCGCTCCTCGAGGGGCTCGAGATGGGCGATGCGATCGAGATCGAGGTGCGGGGGGAGAATCTCCCCGCCATGGCGCGGGTGGCGGAGGCCATCCGGCAGGGGGTCCGGCGGATCCCGGGCGCCGCCGACGTGGTCTCCTCCTGGCGCCCGCCCCGGCCCGAGCTGGCCCTCGACGTCGACCGGGAGCAGGCCGCGGCTGCGGGCCTCTCGGTGGGCCAGGCCGGGCTGGCCCTGCGCATGGCCGTCGCCGGCCAGGTGGTGGGTGCCCTCGTCGAGGGCGATCAGGCCCACGACATCCGGATCCTGGCCCGGCCCGAGGACCGCTCCCCCGAGACGCTGCTGCCCTGTGTCCTCCTGCTCTCCCCCCTCCCCCGTCTCGACGATCCCTGGGGCCGGGGCACGCCGGTGGCGCTCGAGAACGTGGCCCGTCTGACCTGGTCGAGCACACCGGGCAACCTCGAGCGCCACGATCGGATGCGCACCCTCGTGGTGTCGTGCGGCGTGGTGGGCCGGGCCCTGTCCGACGTGGAGGCGGACGTGAGGCAGCTGCTGGCGGGCATCGAGCGCCCCCCCGGGGTGGACACCCGCATCGGGGGCGACGTCGATCTCGCGCGCGACGCCATGGGCAGCATGCTCTTCGCCCTGGGCCTGGCCGTGGCCATGGTCTACGCCGTGCTGGCGGCCCAGTTCGAGTCGTTCGTCCACCCCTTCACGATCATGCTGTCCCTCCCGCTCGCCATCGTGGGGGCCATCTCCACCATCTTCCTGGCGGGGTGGCCGGTGGGCATTCCCACCATGCTCGGGGTGATCCTCCTCGTGGGCATCGTGACCAAGAACGCGATCCTCCTCGTGGATCGAGCGCTCCTGGCCGTCCGCGAGGGTCGCGCCCCCCGCGAGGCCATGCTCGAGGCGGGCCACCTGCGCCTGCGCCCCATCCTCATGACCTCGCTCGCCATGATCCTCGGGATGACGCCCGCGGCGCTGTCGCAGGGCTCGGGCAGCGAGGTCCAGCAGCCCCTCGCCCTGCCCGTCATCGGCGGCCTCATCGCCTCCACCCTCCTCACCCTCTTCGTAGTCCCGGTGGCCTGGCTGTGGGTGGAGAGGGTACGGGCCCGGCTGCGACGCGTCCCCCGGAGGTCCGGCCATGACTACGCGTGACGAACGGCGATCCACCCTGCTCGACGCCGCTCGCGACGTCATCCTCAGGTTCGGGTACCGCAAGGCCACGCTCGAAGACGTGGCCGTGGAGGCCGGGGTGTCCCGGGCTACGGTCTACAACTACTTCACCAGCAAGGAGGAGGTCTTCCAGGCGATCATCCAGCGCGAGGTGGAGCAGCTGCGCTCGGTGATGCTCGTCACCGCCGATCCCGAGACACCCCCGGACGAACGGCTCCTCGAGTTCGTGCGCGCCCACTTCCGCCACCTGCGCGCCGTCCGCACGCTCTACCAGGTCACCCAGATCGCCGCGAAGGACGTCATGCCGATGGTGATCGAGGAGATCGAGGGGTTCGACAAGGACGTCCGCTCGTTCATCGCCACCACCCTCCTGGAGGGCGTGGCCTCCGGACGGTTCCGCCCGGTCGACACCGAAGCCCTGGCCACGGCGCTCCAGGCCGCGCTCCGGGGCCTGGACGAGGACTTCATGTTCCTGGGCGCCGAGGCCGCCCGTGACGGCGCCCTCCTGCTCTGGGGCACCCTGCTCGCGGGGCTGGTCGCGCCCACGCCCCCTCCGGAGGAGGGATCGTGATCGCTGCGGCGCTGCTCCTCGCGCCCCTGGCCGCGGCCCCGATCACGCTCGACGAGGCCGTGATGCTGGCCGCCCGTGCCAACCCCGAGGTCCGGGTGGCCGA
>JBFYZZ010000215.1:0-24835 GCA_041309225.1 Deltaproteobacteria bacterium
ACCTGCCCAGTTGCGAGACACGCCGGCCAGCCAGCGTCTCGCAACTCCCCGAGTGAGCCGTCACCTGCCCAGTTGCGAGACGCTCGGGTCCCCCTGCACCACGGACCGCGTCATGGGCGCCAGGATCCATCCCCCCAACGCCCCGCGTCGGACCGACATCGAACCGACCGGCCGGATCACCACGACCCCTTCCGCTCGGCGGTTCGAACCGTTCCAGGCCCTCTTCCGACCCGAAATGGGGTAACGCCGGGCCGCCCGCAGCCCGGGCTCAGAGCAGGTCGCAGGCGAGCACCACGCCGGGCCGGACCGTGCAGATCATCTCGGTGTGGAGGGTCTCGGTGCGGCTGCCCAGCGCGAGGACGCACCCCGAGAAGCCCTCCAGCACCTGCGTCTCGCCGGGGGCGATGCTGCGCTCGGTGACCTTGCGGCCGCAGGTGAGGGTGTAGGGGTGGGCGGTGGCGTCCTGGTTGACGACCTGGGGGGGCTTCCCGTCGCAGCGGGGCACCGGGACGAGGGGCACCGGCGGCCGGGCCGAGCCCGGGGGGCCGGACGCCTGCAGGACGGCGGCCACGACGAGGGAGGCGAACAGCCTCACCGCAGGCCCCTGAGGTACAGGATGGTGGTGATCCAGTTGGCTGCCACGAAACAGGCCGAGAAGAGGAGAGAGTGGAGGCTAAGGAGGCCCAGCCCGCTGATCATGTTCCCCACGAAGCAGCCCCGGCCCACCGAGGCGCCGAAGCCCACCAGCAGGCCGCCCGCCAGCGCGATGAGGAGCGTGTCGGGCTCGGCCGAGCGGAGCTTCCAGTCCCTGCGCAGGACGGCCGAAGCGGCGGATCCGACCAGCAGGCCCGCGCAGAGGAGGACGGTCCAGGTCCCTGAGGGGGCCTCGCCCTGGACCAGCAGGGAGAACGCGCCCTGCACCCCGCCCGTGACGCCCAGCGGGTAGTTGCGCCCGGCGGCCGTGGAGAGGAGCCACCCTGCCCAGCCGACGGCTCCCACCGCGACCCCCGCGACGGCGGGCGGCCAGGCCCCGCGCAGGAGTGCCCCCCAAGCCGGCCATGCGGGGCGCGACGCGCGCCGGCACTGCCGGACGTGGAGGACCGCGAGCCCCGCCAGGCCCAGGACCGCGAGCCCCCCGGCGGCCGCGGGGTAGGGGACGCCCACCAGGTCGTGCAGGCCTGGGGGGGCGCGGACCTCTCGGGTGGCCTGGACCAGGGCCCGCTTGACCGGAGCGAGCACGCCGTCCTCGGTGGCCACGGCCCCGAGGCCGATGCCCAGCAACGCAATGATCGAGGTCAGGCGCCCCTCAGCCGCCTTGAAGAGCGTGCCGCTCACGCAGCCCCCGGCCAGGACCATCCCGGCGCCGAAGACGAGCCCCCCCACGACGGCCGAGAGCAGGCGCAGGGGATTGGGGTCGGGCACGACGAGGTCCAGCGCGACCAGCACGGCGAAGCCGGCCCAGGACGTGGCCACGGCGAAGCCGATCCCGACGAGGCCCCGGGTGTCCTTGTAGAGCACGGCCGAGCTCCAGAGGGCCGCGCCGCAGAAGCCACCGCGCTGGAGGCAGACGCCGTACACGACGCCGAGGGCCAGGGTGGCGGAGGCGAGGATCAAGGGTCCTCCTCCGCCCAGGTGAGGCCGGCGGCGCGCTCCCAGGCCTCGGCGAGGGTGTCGAGCAGTTCGGGGAGCTCCAGCTCGCCGCGGTAGCGATGGCCGTCGATGAAGAACGTCGGCGTGGAGGTCACCCCGAGCTCCACGCCCTCGCGCTTGCCGGCCCGGAGGAGGTCCAGCAGACCAGGATCGGCGGCGAGCCGGTCCACCTCGGCGGGATCGAGCCCGAGCTCGCGCGCCCACGCGCGCTGGGCCTCGAGGCTGAAGGCGTCGAACCGGGCATAGCCCAGGAGGGCCAGGTCCCAGAACGCGCCGAGGCGCTGGGCGGCCATGAGCGCCAGGCCCGCCTCGGTGTCGTGCTCGTTGGAGCGCAGCGGGAAGAGGCGCACGTACAGCCGCACCCGCCCGCGGAGCGAACCCTGGGTGACGGCGTCGACCACCCCCGGGACGAGGCGGGAGCAGTGCACGCCCCGGGGGGAGGCGTAGACCACCACCGCCACGGGGGCGGCCGGATCGCCGGCCATCGGGGCCTCCGAGAGGTCGATGCGGGCCGGCCCGCCCGCGGGCAGGGCGGTCCAGGCGCGCTCGGTCAAGGCCTGGCGGATCCGGACGTCGGTCTGCCCCTGGGCAACCCGCGCGCAGAGGTCGTCGGCCAGCCGATCGGCGAGGCGGCAGCGCGGTCGCTGGACCAGGCAGGCGGCCAGGGGCTCGTCGCAGCAGTCGTGGATGAAGACCCGCTGCATCAGCGCCGCGGCGTGCGCCCGGTCGGCCTCGAAGAGCGCGTCGCAGGCAGGGGTCGCCGCCTGGAGGGCCTGAGCGACGAGCAGGAGGCACACGCACGGCATGGCCCGTGCATACACGGGATGGCGTGAGCGGGCAATGCAGGTGGCCCCGTGGGGGGCGGTCCGGTCGGGGTCCTGGTCGGTTACAGACCCGCTCCGTCGGGGTGCGCATGTCCTCCTCCCCTCCCAGCCCCGCTGCCGGCTGCCCCGAGGGCTGGATCTACCTCGACAACTGCGCCACCTCGTTCCCCAAACCCCCGGAGGTCCCGGCCGAGGTGGACCGGGTGCTGCGTACCCTGGGGGTCAACCCGGGCCGCTCCGGCTACGACCTGTGCGTGGAGGCGGGGGACCTGGTCCTGGAGGCCCGGCGCTGCCTCGCGGACCTCTTCGGCAGCCCGGACCCGGAGCGCGTGGTGTTCGCGTCGAACGCCACGGACGCCCTCAACCTGACCATCGGGGGGCTGCTCGCGCCCGGCGACCACGCGATCGCGTGCCGGCTCGACCACAACGCCAGCCTGCGGCCCCTCTGGCACCTCCACGAGGCGGGCCTCGAGCTGGAGCACGTCGGGTTCGATGCTCGGGGCTACCTCGATCCCGACGACATCGTCCGTCGCGTCCGCAGGAACACGCGGGCCGTGGTGCTGAGCCACGCCTCCAACGTGCTGGGCACCGTCCAGCCCGTCGCGGCCGTGGGCCGAGCCTGCCGGGAGCGGGGCATCCCCCTCGTCCTCGACGTGGCCCAGACCGCGGGCCTCGTCCCCGTGCGGCTCGACGACCTCGGCGCCGACGTCCTGTGCTTCACCGGGCACAAGGCGCTCCTCGGTCCCATGGGGGTGGGCGGCATGGTCGTGCGCGAGGGCGTGACCCTGAGGCAGACCCGGGCCGGCGGCACGGGCGTGCGTTCCGTCGAGCGGCGCCACCTGCCGGAGTACCCGTACCGCATGGAGTTCGGCACGCCGAACCTGCCCGGCATCGCGGGCCTGCTCGCCGGGGTCCGGTGGCTGCTCGGCCAGGGCATGGCCGGGCTGCACGCCCGCGAACTGCGCCTCTGGCGGCGCCTGCGCGACGGGCTCGCCGGGATCCGCGGCGTCCGGCTCTACGCCCAGGACCGGGAGGAGGACCGCCTCGGCGTCCTCACCTTCAACGTGGAGGGATTCCTGGCCGGGGACGTCGGCACCCTGCTCGACGTGGACCACGGGATCGCCTGCCGCACCGGCCTCCACTGCGCCCCCCTGGTCCACGAGTCCCTGGGGACCGCCCGCATCAAGGGGGCCGTCCGGTTCGGGCTCGGTCCGTTCAACACCGAGGCGCACGTGGACGCTGCGGTGGCGGCGGTGGCCGCCGTGGCCGCCCTCGGTCGCGCTCGCCCGCGCACGCTCGAACCCTGAGGTGCCCCTTGGCCGTCGAGCCCCGAACCTTCCAGGACGGTGATCGCACCTTCGTGATCGACGAGGACGGGTTCGTCCAGGAGCCCGAGCGCTGGGACGAGCGCCTCGCGGCGGCGCTGGCGCGCGACGACGGCGTCTCGGAGCTGACCGAGGAGCACTGGCGGGTGGTCGCCTACCTGCGCGAGTACTGGCTGCAGTACGGCACGGCCCCGATGATCCGCAAGCTGGTCCGTGCCACGGGCCTGCCGCTCCGGCGCATCTACGAGCTCTTCCCGGCAGGGCCCGCCATGGGCGCGTGCAAGGTGGCCGGCCTGCCCCGGCCCACGGGCTGCGTATGACCCGGCTCTGGTCTCGGCGCGGGCTCCCGGGCCGGGAGATCCGGAGGTAGGGGGGCCCGTGGAGCATCGCTTCCTGGCAGGTGGACGGTACGTCCTCGAGCGGCTCCTCGGGAGCGGGGGGATGGCGGCGGTCTGGACGGCGTGGGACACGCGCCTGGACGTGCGCCGGGCCGTGAAGGTGCTTCACCCGCACCTGGCCGTGGACACCCTGGCCCGCCGGCGCTTCGAGACCGAGGCCCGCGTGATCGCCGCGCTCGACCACCCCAACGTGGTGAGCGTCCACGACTTCGGGGAGGACGAGGGCCGGCTCTGGATCGTGATGGACCTGGCCCGGGGCGGGTGCGTGCAGTCGCTGGTCCAGACCGGGCCGTTGCCGGCCCGACCCGCAGCGGAGATCGTGGCCCAGGTGCTCGACGCCCTGGAAGCCGCGCACGCGCGGGGGGTGATCCACCGGGACGTGAAGCCGGGGAACATCCTGCTCTCCGAGGACGGGCACGCCCTTCTCGCGGACTTCGGTGTCGCCCGCATGCGCGACGCCCACACCCTGCTCACCACCGAGGGCGCCCGCCTCGGGACGTGGGTGTTCATGGCCCCCGAGCTCCGCTCGGACGCTGTCAACGCCGGAGTGGCGTCGGACGTGTACGCGGCCGGCGCGACGCTCTTCTCGCTCCTGTCGGGGCGCAATCCACCCGACATGTTCCTGCCCTTCGACGACGAGGATCCGCTCCGGGACCTCCCTCCGGAGCTGGCGGGCGTGATCCGGCGGGCCACCGCCCGGCGGCCCGAGGACCGGTACCCCACGGCGGCCGCCATGGCCGCCGAGCTGCGGAGCGTGGCCGCCGGCCAGCCCGAGGCGACTCTGGCCCTGCCCCCCGTGGAGGGGGCGACGATCGCGCCCACCGCGGCCCGGCCGGCGCCCCGATGGCGCCCGATCGCCCGGATCGTCGGGATCCTCGCGGCCGTGGCGCTGGTGGGGGCCGCGGTCCGGTGGGGGGCGGATCGCGATTCCGCGGCGGGGCCGATCCGACCGGCACCGCTCCCCCGGTTCACCGGGATCGAGGCGGTGGCCCGCGCCAAGGCCGCCACCTGGTGCGGGGGCCACCTCTGGATCTCGAACGAGGCCACCGACGCGATCCACGAGCTGGACCCCACCACCGGGGGCGTGCTGCGCACCGTGCCCGGCTCGCGCGCGGGGGACCAGGCGACGTACGGGCTGGCCTGCGTGGGCGCGGACCTGCTCGGGGTGACCTTCCCCGGTGGCCGGCTGGTCCGGTACGCCCCGGCTCGCGATGCCTTCACGGACACCGGTCCCGACCTCGTGCCCTACACGCACGGGCTCGAGGTCGTGGGCGACGCCCTCTTCTACGCGGACGGGGGCGATCACGGCGACTACGACGGGTTCTGCGAGGGCGGCGAGCTCTGCCACGGGATCGTGCGCGCGGATGCCGCCGGCCGGACGCGGGTCCGCCTGGTGTCCGACGTCGTGCCCGGCGACCTCGAGTGGGTCGGGAGCGGACTCCTCGCCACCCGGTTCGACGGGCACGTCCTGTTCCTCGACACGGACCTGAAGCCCCTGGGCCCGCCGCTCGGGCCGCCCTGGAGCGGCAGCCGGGCCATGGCGTGGGACGGCCGGCGGCTCTGGGTCGCCCAGGGCGGCGTGGTCGAGGTGGTGCCCGAGGACGGCGACGGCGACGGGCACACCTGGTGGCCCTGGGGTGGAGACGACTGCGACGATGCTGACCCGGGTGTGCACGGCGCCGCCTGGGACGTGCCGGGCAACGGCGTGGACGAGGACTGCGACGGCTGGCCCGACTGGCGAACGGTGGCCTACGAGGGCTTCGAGGAGGGCGTCCCCGGCGACCGCCCGGAGGAGATCGGCCCGTGGTCCCCCGTCCCGGACGGGGGCACCAGCGGGACGATCGTGGACGACCCCGTCCGGTGGGGCGACCGGGCCGTGGCCATGCCCGACGTCCACGAGGTCTGCACGGACCTCGCGGGCCTCTCCGGGCCGGTGGCCATGGAAGCCTGGGTGTGGAGTCCCGGCACCGTCGCGGTGAACGCCTTGGCGAAGCTCCAGATCCGGATCGTCGCGGGCGGTGTGCGTGCCTGGGCCGGCTTCGGCGGAGAGCCCGATCCCGGGCGGGTGGTGATCGGCTCGGGCAAGTCCATCGTGGACCTCGGGCCCTTCCCCTCCGAGGGGTGGCACCGCCTCCGGTTGTGGGTGGATCCCCCCGACGCGGTGGCCGCCTGCGTGGACGACGCCTGCGCGCGCCTGCCTCCGGAGGCGATCCGCCCCGCGACCGGGCCGGAACTGGCCTGCGCGTGCGGCGGTGACGGCGCCACCGACGACGACGACGGGTTCGCGTTCGACGAGCTGCGGGTCCTGGTGCCCGCCTCGACCCCGCCCGCCCCGGGCGGCTGACGGGCAGGCGGTGGCGCTCGGAGGTCCCGGATGGAGGCCCGGCGTGAAAGGGCCGCTGTCAGCCCCCGGTCGACTCGTTGGAGTGATAATGAACAGCGACGTCCCCGGAGGTCACCATGGACCGACCGTTGGCCCTCGCCCTCGCCCTGCTGACCGGCTGCTCCCAGACGCTCGAGAGCCCGCGCCCCAGCGTCGACAGTGCCGCGCCCGCCATCGTCTGCAACGACCAGCTCTTCACCACGGTGACGGTGAGCGGCGAGCGCTTCACGCCGCTGCCCACGGAGACCCTCACCGAGGACCCCCGGCTCGAGATCCCGGCGATCACGCTGGAGCTCGTGAGCGCGCTCGACGGGAGCCCGTTCGACTCCCTGCCGGAGCCGGTGGACCTCGCCGCCGACACGCGCTGGGTCGATCGCGCCACGATGGAGTTCGACGTCCACCCCGAGCTCGCGCTCGACGCCGGCGTGTTCGACCTCGTGGTCACCAACCTCGACGGCCGGGCCGACCGCGCCGAGGCCGCCTTCGCGGCCGCGCCGCCGCCGGTGCTCGAGAGCTTCGTCCCCGATCTCGTGTGCGTGGACCAGGCCGACATCCCCGCCACCCTCTCGGGCCAGGGCTTCCTGGTCGTCCAGGACGTCCTGCCCACCGTCACCATCGGCGACCTCCAGCTCGTGCCCGACGCGGCCGAGGACTGCACCGACCTCGTCGGGCCCATCGCCGGCCGCGACTGCGACACCCTCCGGATCACGATGCCGCAGCAGTCCCTCGAGGTGGCCGTCCACGACGTGAGCGTCACCTCCGCCCCCACCGCCGACTGCACCTCCGTGGAGGACGTGCGGATGGAGGTGGTGCCACCGCCCAGCCTGCTCGGCGTGGAGCCCCTGCTGGAGTGCACGGACCAGGAGGCCCAGTCGTTCCTCCTCACCGGCGAGTCGTTCCTGGTCCTGGCGGACGGCACCCTGCCCACCGTCACGCTCGGCGACTACGACGCCCCCCCCGACGAGGGGTCGATGACCGGCTGCGTGGCGCTCGAGGGCCCCGCGGGCGGCGAGCTGTGCACGGGCATGACGTTCACGCTGCCGGTCGACACGGTCGCACCGGGCGTCCAGGACGTGCTGGTCACCAACCCGGCGCCCGCCGACTGCACCAGCACCGAGGCCATCCAGGTGGAGCTCGTCCCGGCCCCCACCATCGCCTCGGTCGTCGAGCCGATCGAGTGCATCGATCAGGCCGACCAGGCCTTCGTGATCACGGGCACGGGCTACGTCGTCCTCGAGGACGGCACCCGGCCCACGGTCACCATGGGCACCACGGTGCTCACGCCCGTCGCCATGACCGGCTGCATCCCGCTCGAGGGGCCCGCGGGCGGCGAGAGCTGCACGGGGATGGAGGTCGTCCTGCCCGAGGACGCCGAACCCCCCGGCGTGCTCCCCGTGGTCGTGGACAACCCCGCGCCGGCCGACTGCTTCAGCGAGGAGGTCGTCGAGATCGAGGTCGTGGGCCAGCCGGTCCTCGAGGGCATCGAACCCGAGGCGAGCTGCGTGGACCAGTCCGACCAGGTCTTCGTGCTCACTGGATCCGGCTTTCTCGTCCTGGCCGACGGCAGCCTCCCCACGGTGACCGTCGGCGGGTGGTCGGCCGCCGCCGATGCCGCGTCCGACTGCGCGTCCCTCACCGGGCCCGCGGGCGGCGAGGTCTGCGCCACCCTCCAGGTGACGCTCCCCACCGGCGCCGAGACCGAGGGCACGAAGGGCGTCCTGGTCACCAACCCCACGCCCGCCGACTGCCACAGCGAGGAGGCCGTCCTCCTCGAGCTCTTCGCGGCGCCCGTGCTCACCGGCGTGGTGGAACAGCTCGTGTGCGGGGAGCAGATCGACAACACCTTCCTGCTCACCGGCGAGGGCTTCCTCGTCGCGGGCGGCGTGCGTCCCACCGTCACCCTCGGCACCTTCAGCGCCGAGGCCGACCAGGCCACCGGCTGCGTGGACACAGGGTCCCTCCTCGTGGAGCAGGCGTGCACCGGCCTGAGCGTCACCGTGCCCGCCGACAGCCTGGAGGAGGGCCTCCAGCGCGTGACCGTGACCAACCCCGGCACCACCGGGTGCAGCACGGTGGAGGCGGTCGATGTCGAGGTGGTCGGCGCCCCGTTCGTGGTCGAACTCGTCCCGGCCTCGGCCTGCTACGAGGCCCCGAGCCCCTTCGAGCTCCTGATCGTCGGGGAGGACTTCCTGGTGCTCGCCGACGGCACGATGCCCGAGGTCCGCATCGGTGGCGAGGCCTTCCCCCTCGACGCCGCGGGCGACTGCACGGCCCTGTCCGGGCCCGAGGGCGGCCAGATCTGCGCCACCCTCGCGCTCACCGTCCCCGTCGGCACCTGGACCACGGTCGAGACGCTGCCGGTGGAGATCCTCAACCCCGAGCCCGCGGCGTGCGTGTCCGGCACCGACGTCGTCTTCGAGACCACGCCGCCCCCCACCGTCACCTCCGTGAGCCCCGACGAGGTGTGCGACTACGGGCTGCCCGTCACGATCACCGGGACCGACTTCGCCGAGACGCCGTCCGTGACGTTCAACGGCATCCCGGCCGCGTCGGTCACGTTCGTCGACAGCACCACCCTCGAGGTCACGCTGCCAGCCGATCTCGGCGCCGGGGTCTTCGACGTCGAGGTCACCAACCCCGACGGCTGCACCGACACGCTCGAGGCGGCCATCGAGGTCTTCGCGGAGCCCCTGGTCCTGTTCGTCGATCCCGAGGTGATGTACTCGGGTGTCGCCATCCAGTCGACGATCTACGTCTCCGGCGTCAACCAGGAGGTGGTGGACGTCTCCATCGAGGAGGCCGCGGACGGCTCCACCACGGTCCTCGAGTTCAGCTGGTCCGCCGCCGACGACGACGAGATCCTCGCGGTGGTCCCCGCCGGCCTCGACGAGGGCAGCTACCACGTCACCGTGGAGGACGCCGTCGGCTGTCATCCCACCCTGGAGGACGCCTTCTACGAGGAGGACGACCTCACCATCGACCTCGACCAGGTCGATCCCCCGTTCGCCTACACCGGCGACTACACGCCCGCGGAGGTCTACGCATCCGACCCGGCCGCGTCCGGCTACACGCAGTTCCAGGACACGCCCCGGGTCTACCTGAACCCGGCCACCCCGAGCGCCGTCACCACCGCCACCGAACTCTACGCGGTGACCTACGACTCCAGCATCCTGCTCGACGCCATCGTCCCCAGCGGGCTCGACGTCGGCGGGTACGACCTGCTGGTCGTGAACCCCGACGGCTCGGTGGGCCTCCTCGAGGACGCGATCGAGGTCATGGCCGACCCGATCCCGCGCATCGACACCGTGTCGCCCGGCTCCGTGGACACGCAGGACGACAACGAGGTGACCGTCTACGGGGACCACTTCGACGTGGCCAGCGTGGACTTCGAGTGCCTGGACAAGAGCACCGGCGAAGCGTTCACGGCCTCGGGCACGGTGACGTCGTCGTCGAGCACCGCCGTCGTCGTCACGATCCCCTCGGCCACCGACCCGTCGTTCTCGAACGGCGTCGTGTGCGTCGTGGTGCTCACCAACGAGGACGGGGCCTACGTCAGCTACTCGGCGATCTCCGTCACCAACCCCTCGGCCAACCTCTACTCCATCGAGGTCGGCCCCGAGATGACCACCGGCCGCCGGGCTCCCGCCGCCGTCGCGGCCCGGGCCACGGCCAGCGCCCGCTACCTGTACGCCATCGGAGGCGACAGCGGGAGCGCCGCCGGCGCCCTCGACACCGTGGAGTACGCCGGTGTCGGCAAGTACGGCGATCTCGGCGACTGGACGGAGCTGCCCGACACCCTCGACACCCCGCTCACCCTGGCCGGGGTCGCCAGGGTGGGGCGGTTCGTCTACCTCGTGGGTGGCAACGAGGGCTCGGGAGCGGTGGCCAGCCTGCTGCGCGCCCAGGTGCTCGACCCGCTGGAGGCTCCGCGCATCGACGACATCGAGGTGGAGTACAGCGAGGGTACCGACGGCCTCGAGGGCGGGACCTGGGTCTACCGGGTCGCGGCCCTCTTCGACGACACGTACGACGACAACCCCGGCGGCGAGTCGCTGCCCTCGGACCCGTTCGTGATGCGGCTTCCGAGCCTCGAGACCCCGCTGTACGTCACCCTCGCCTGGACCGAGGTGGAGGGCGCCAGCGGCTACCGGATCTACCGGTCGCCCGAGGCCGACGCTGGATCCGGGACCGAGGAGTGGCTCATCGACGTGACCGGCGGGAGCACCACCGCCTACGAGGACACCGGCACGGCCACCGACTCCGCGGTCCTGCCCCTGCCCAAGGGCTCGCTCGGCCGCTGGGCCCAGCTCGACAGCATGGGCAGCGCCCGCGAGGGCGCCTGCGTGGGCGTGGGCGAGGACCCGGCCGCCAGCGGCACCTGGTACCTGTTCGCCGCTGGCGGACGGAACGCCGCCGGCACCGTCCTCAGGTCCGTCGAGGTCTTCGACATCACCGTGGTGGACGAGCACGACCACGAGGGCGGGGCCTGGACGGACAGCGCCTGGACGCTGGACACCCCGCGCTGGCAGTGCGCCGGCTGGTCGGTCACCTCCGACCTCCACTCCCACGTGCCGGAGGGGGAGACCTGGATCTACTTCGGTGCCGGGCGCACCACCGGCGGCACGATCGACACCACGGTCGAGGCGTTCCAGGTGGGCAGCGGCGACTTCGACATCGGGTACGAGGTCGATTCGATGCGCAGCCGGGCGGGCTATGGCTACGGCGGCGCGAGCAACTACCTGTACACCTTCGGCGCCGCGAGCGGGAGCCCCGACGACAGCACCGACTCCGCCATGATCTGCGGGGACGAGGTAGCCGGCTGCTCCGGCGGGCTGCCCAATCCCCCCGACCTCAAGAACTGGAACTCGCTGGGCCTCTCGCTGAACGAGGACCGCTTCCTGCCGGGCTCCGCGCAGGAGAGCTCGGTCTTCTTCGTCCTGGGGGGCCAGACCTCGATCGACGCCGCGTCCACCACGGTGGACTGGGCCAACTACTGAGGAGGGCGCATGACCTCGCTCCTCTGGACGGCACTCGCGCTCACACGGTCCACCCTCGCGGCGGAGCCCCCGCCCCCGGCGCTGCCACCCGCGCCCGCCCCGGAGGTCCGCCCGGTCCAGCGCTCGGGCGTGGCGCCGCTCGTCGGCCTCCAGTTCGGCGGGACCTTCAGCCTCACGCCCCTCGAGGCGGCGATCCTCCCGCGGCTGGAGCTGGGCCTGGAGCTGCCCTGGGCGCAACGCCGCTTCCGGGTGGTCTTCCTGGGCGCCTGGACCCGGCCCGCCGCCGCGGGCGAGGGCACCGATCCCCGCGTGCCCGAGGGCACCTGGAGCTGGGAGGTGAAGCAGACCGAGGGCCAACTCGCCCTCGGGGCGACCGTCCGGATCCCGGAGATCTCGGACCGCTTCGTCCCCGAGGTCACGGTGGCGCCCCAGCTCTACCTGCTGCGCACCCAGGTGAACGGGGAGGGCGGCGGTGCACCCTTCGGCGAGAGCCGGGAGGAGTACACCCGGATGGGCTTCCTCTCCTCGCTGGGCGTGGCCACCGACCTGGGTCCCGGCGAGCTCGACCTCCAGTTCGCGTTCTCCACCTCCGCGCTCGACGGCGTGGTCACCGGCGACAGCAGCACCATCGCGCTCTCGCCGCTCCTGGGCTATCGCTTCGTCCTCTGAGGTCCCCCGACCGGGCGGAGGCGTCGCATGGACTTGAGATCGTGGGTGGAGCGAGCCCGGGAGCAGGGTGCGAGCGACCTCCACCTCGAACCGGGCCACGCCCCGACGTTCCGGGTGCGCGGCGCGCTCAAGCCCGCGGGCGAGCGGCTGTCCGGCGATACCCTGGCCTCGCTCGCCCGGGGCCTCCTGGGGGAGGAGGCGTGGGCGGAGTTCCTGGCGCGGGGGAGCGCGGACCTCTCCCGCACGCTCGCGGGCGTGCGCTGCCGCGTGAACGTGCTGCGGAGCGCACGCGGTGTGGGTCTCGCCGTCCGGCTGCTCCTCGCCCCCGCCTCCACGTTGAGGAGCCTGAACCTCCATCCCGACCTCCTCCAGCTCGTGCGGCCCACCCACGGCCTCGTCCTGGTGGCCGGGCCGACCGGGGCCGGGAAGTCCACCACGGCCGCCGCGCTCCTCCAGGAGATCAACCTGGCCGAGAACCGGCACGTGATCACCCTGGAGAGCCCGATCGAGTACACCTTCTCGCCGCGGCGAGCCCTGATCCGGCAGCGCGAGGTGGGCCGGGACACGCCGTCGTTCGCGCAGGGGCTCGTGGACGCCATGCGCGAGGATCCGGACGTGCTCCTCGTCGGCGAGATGCGAGAGCCCGAGGTCATGCGGCTCACGCTGAACGCTGCCGAGACCGGCCACCTGGTGCTCGCGACCGTGCACTCCTCGACCGTGGCCGAAGCCCTGCAACGCATCGTGGCGTCGTTCCCCTCGGAGGTCCAGCCCGGCATGTGCGCCCAGCTCGGCGACTGCCTCGTGGGCGCGGTGGCCCAGCGGCTCGCGTGGCGGGCCGATCTCGGCCTGTGCGTGCCCGAGTGCGAGGTGCTCATGGCCGGCACCGCCGCCCGATCCGTCGTCCGCCAGGGTCACTTCTACAAGCTGGCGACGGTGATCGAGAGCGGCGGAGCCGAGGGCTGCTGGAGCTTCGCCCGCTATCGGGCCTGGCTCGACCAGAAGCAGGACTGGGCGCGGCCTGCCGCGGCCCCGGGCCCGGATCCCGAGGAGGAGCGCCCCGCTCCCGCGTCCGCGCCCCTCCGGACGTCGCGCCCGGCGCCCCCCGCCCCCGAGGAGGGCGTGCTCGATCTCGACGGGGAGGCCGCCGACCTGAGCGCGGCTATCGAGGCACTCGAGCGGCGGAGGAGATAACGGGGCATCTCGTCACCGCCCGTGCCGCCCATGCCCCTGCGCCCGCTCTCCCTCGCCCCTCGCCCGGTATACCTCCGGGCGCTGGTGGCGGCGTGCGCCCTCACCTGGCCGGTCGGGAGCGCCCGGGCCTACGAGTCCGACCAGTGGACCGACCGCGACGAACCCCTGGCCGACGCCCTCCCCCTGGCCAACGCCCACGCCGACGAGATGCTGGCCGAGGCCCTGGACCAGGCCAACCGCAGGTCCGGGTGCGAGGCGGGCGACGAGGACATGCGGCGTCTCCTCGCCCGCGAGATCGACCAGGTCTTCGGCAATCCCACGCACGTCGGGGGCCGGGGGCGCCTGCTCCCCATGGTCATGGGGGCCTACGCCGCGTGGCTGGAGGAGGGCCCCATCGATCGGCGCACCTTCTCCGACCGCCGCGACATCTACTCCCAGGTGCTGTTCCACCAGAACGCGCTGCTCAGGATCTTCGGCCCCGCCTCCACGATCCGGCTCGGGGACACGCTCCTCGGCTCCGACAAGATCGATCACTTCCTCGTCCAGGGCTACCTGTACTTCCGGCGCAGCCGCGGCGGGAACTACACCGAGCGCGCGGTGCAGTGGGGCACCCGCACCGAGTGGCGGATCTGGGGGGTGCGATCCACCGACGTCTTCTCCTTCGGCGACCTGGCCGCCAACTTCGACGGGTATCTCTTCTACGCCACCCTGCTCGGCGAGGGCAGCCTGGTCCGGCGCCGCGAGGACGGGTGCGTGGAGCAGGTGCGGCCGTGGGACTGGTCCGACTGGGTGGACTGGCGCTACGACGAGGTGCTGGATCCCTCCTGGTACGCCCACCCGGTGGACGACGCGCTCCGCAGGTACTTCCTGGCCCACGCCGACGAGGTCTGCCCCCAGTGGCGGGAGCAGGTCCTGAACGGGGAGCGGGAGCGCTGGCGCCTGCTGTGGGCGCAGCCGGCGCCCTGGTTCGCCCACACCGCGCCGACGCGGGAGGATCCCTTCGACCTCTCCACGCTCTGCGGCGTCCACCCCTGATCCGCGTTCAGATCCCCCCCAGGCAGAGGTACTTCACCTCGAGGAACGCCTCGATCCCGTACCTCGACCCCTCTCGGCCCAGGCCCGACCACTTCACGCCCCCGAAGGGCGCCACCTCGGTGGACACGATCCCCGTGTTGATCCCCACCATGCCGACCTCGAGGGCCTCGGCCACGCGCCAGACCCGGCCGAGATCGCGGCCGTAGAGGTAGGCGGCGAGGCCCCACGGCGTGTCGTTGGCGAGGTGGACGGCCTCCGTCTCGGTGCCGAAGCGCTGCACCGGCGCCACGGGCCCGAAGGTCTCCTCCCATGTCACGCGCATCTCCGACGTGATCCCGGCGAGCACGGTGGGTGCGTAGAAGGTGCCGCCGAGCGGGTGGCGGTGGCCCCCCGTGACGACGCGCCCACCATGGGTCACGGCGTCGGTCACGTGGGCCTCCACCCGCGCGAGCGCCTCGGCGTCGATGAGGGGCCCCTGCTCCACGCCGGGCTCGAGACCGGGCCCCACCCGGAGGCATCCCACGCGGGCGGCCAGCCGCTCGACGAACACGTCGTACACCCGGTCCTGGACGAGGAACCGGTTGGCACACACGCACGTCTGGCCCGAGTTCCGGTACTTGGAGGCCATGGCGCCCTCGACCGCCGCGTCCAGGTCCGCGTCGTCGAACACGAGGAACGGGGCGTTGCCCCCCAGCTCCAACGAGACGCGCTGCACCTGTCCGGCCGCCCGGGCGAGCAGGTCCCGGCCGACCTGGGTGGAGCCGGTGAACGTGATCTTCCGCACGAGCGGGCTGGAGGTGAACGCCTCGCCGATCGGGCCCGCCGCGCCCGTGACCACGTTGAGCACCCCGGCCGGCAGGCCGGCCCGCTCGGCCAGCCGCGCCAGCGCGAGCGCGGTGAGCGGGGTGCGGGACGCCGGCTTCGCGACCACCGTGCAGCCCGCCGCCAGGGCCGCGCCCGCCTTGCGCGTGAGCATGGCGGCAGGGAAGTTCCACGGGGTGATCGCCGCGACCACGCCGACCGGCTGCTTGAGGACCACGATCCGCCGGTCCGGCCAGGGAGAGGGGATCACGTCGCCGTAGACGCGCCGGGCCTCCTCGCCGAACCACTCCAGGAAGCCAGCCGCGTAGGTCACCTCCCCGCGGGCCTCGGCGAGGGGCTTGCCCTGCTCGGTGGTCAGGATGCGGGCGAGGTCCTCGCGGGCGGCCAGGACGAGGTCGGCCCAGGTCCGCAGGAGCGCCGCCCGCTCGCGGGCGGGCCGGTCCCGCCAGGGACCCAGGGCCCGGTAGGCCGCTTCCACGGCGGCGCGGGCGCCGTCCGCGTCGAGATCGGGCACGGTGGCCACGGGGCGACCGGTCGCGGGATCGATCACACCCAGGGTCCGGCCCGTGGGGGCCGCCATCCAGGCCCCGTCCACGAGGCAGCCGGTGCGCAGGAGGTCCGGATCGGCAAGGCCGGTGACCATGGCGGGCTCCAGAGGTGGGGGGGTATCCTGGCGTCGACCCTACCCCGGGAGGTCGCCGTGCGTCCGTTCCTCCGCCTGACTCCCCCCGCGCTCCTCGCCGTCGGCCTGCTCGCAGCCTGCGACGAGGAGGCTGTGGACGACACGGGTCCCGAGGGGCACACCTGGGATCCCTCGTCCACGCTCTGCGGTACCATCGAAAACGCCGACACCGGGTGCGCCGGCAGTCCGCTGCCCGAGACCGTCGGCGTGTGGACGGTCCTGGCGGGATCCTCCGCCTGCCTCACGGACACCGCGGGATGGGACTGGGTGGACGAGCTCGTGGCCCAGCCCGAGGTGGACGAGGACGGGTTCTTCGAGGCCGTGGTGGATCCCGGCGACTACGGCGTGGCGGCCTACAGCGACGCGTGCGAGGACTGCCGTCCGGTCACGGTGGACGGCGAGGGCTGCACGGAGGTGGCGCTCGTCCTGCGCCCCGTGATCCACGCCGACGCGCCCAACGTCTACCTCTACCCGGAGGCCCCGGCCGTGGTCCGGGTGTCCGTGGCGTCGCCCCGCTCCCTCACCGCCTCCGACCCCCCCTACGGCCGGGGCTGGGAGGTGCTGGCCTCGCCCGACGGCCGCCTCTCCGGCGCCTTCGGCGAGCGGGACTTCCTGTTCTACGAGCGCATGCTCGCCGGCGCGGAGATCCAGCGGGAGGCGGGCTTCTGCGTGGCCGGCGCCCTCGCGCTCCCCGCCATGGAGGCCGTCCTCGAGGAGGCGGGCTTCCTCCCCGGCGAGATCGCCGACTTCTCGGCGTTCTGGGACGTGGAGTTCCCCTCCGCCCCCACCGTCACCGTGTACCCCCAGGTGGACCTGCCGGCCCTGGCGATCGTCCCGCTGCCCGACCACCTGCTGCGGCTCTGGTTCGCGGTGCGTCCGGGCTGCCACCCGGCGGTCGAGCCCCAGATCCCCCGGGTGCCGCGCGAGGGGTTTCATGCCGCCGAGTGGGGGGTGGCGATCCTGCCCCCGCTCGAGCGGGCCGACGTGGTGGTGACGGGGCTCTAGGAGCCTACTTCGCGGCCGAGACCCTGGAATCGGCGGCCACCTCGGGCCGCACCGCAGGCCGGGAGACGCCCTCGAGCCACGCGAGGTAGGCCCGGTTGTGGCGCTTCCACGTCCGGTTCAGGTTCCGGGCGTACAGGACGAGCAGGACCCCGGCGAGGTCGCCCGCGAGGGCCCGGCGGGGCACCTCCCGCCAGGCGTAGAACCGGTCGTGCCCCTCCATCTGCCAACGCTGCAGCTCGGACGGCGTGGCGGACTCGGGCCGGAAGCAGACGTGGTGCGCGTCGTAGAGCGACCAGTCGTGGGTGAGGAGTCGGCCCTCCGCCTCCATCTCGTCGCCCCAGCGGCTGCCGGGCAGGGGGGTGAGGATCATGAACTGGACGCTGTAGATCCGGTGGCGGCGGGCGAACGCCACGGTGAGCGGCACGACGTCGGACGGGTCCGTGTCGAACCCGAAGATGAACATGCCGTGGACCTCGATGCCGTGGTCGGCCAGGCGATCCAGGTACGTGGCCGTCTCCGCGATCCGCTGCTGCTTGTGCGCCGCCTCGAGGCTCGCGGGGTGCACGGACTCGAGGCCGATGTAGAGGGTGCCGCACCCGGCCGCCCGCATCTCGTGCAGGAGGGCCTCGTCGCGGGCCACGTCCGCCCGCACCTGGGCCGACCACTGGACCCGCCGGGGCAGGGAGCGGATGCCCGCGAGCATGGCGCGCAGGCGCCGGGGATCCGCCGCGAAGTTGTCGTCGTAGAAGAAGAAGTGCGTGTGGGCGAGGTCGTGGCGGGCCATCTCCGCCACCACCCGCGCCACGCTCCGGTACCGCATCCGGCGGCCGAAGGTCGTGGTGACCGTGCAGAAGGAGCAGTCGTAGGGGCACCCGCGCGAGGTCTGGATGGGGACCAGGCGCCGGCCGTGCATGCTCCGCGATCCGCGCCAGCCGTGGACCAGGTCCAGGTCCGGGTCCGACCAGCGATCCAGGTCGGGCTCGAGGGGGGCCACCGGCGCGTGGACCGGCACGCCCGCCTGCCGGCGCGACAGGCCCGGGATGCGCCCGAGGGCGTCCTCGCGCTCCGCCTCGGGCAGCCCCAGCGCGTCCAGGAGGGCCGGCAGCGTGGCCTCGGCCTCGCCGCGCAGCACCCAGTCCGCGTGGTCCAGGGCCTCGTCCGGGCGGTGGGTGGGGTGGGGGCCCCCGGCCACGACCGGGATCCCGAGCGCGCGCACCCGGTCGGCCGTGGCCCAGGCCCGGCGCGCGGTCGGGGTGATGACCGAGACACCCACGAGGTCCGCGTGGGCGACCACGCCCCAGTCGACGGGCGCCACCGCCTCGACGAACACATCGACCTGGTACCCCCGATCCCGCAGGATCGTGCCGAGGATCACGACACCCAGGCGGGGGAGGCCGAAGCGGCTGTAGATGTGGACGTCCTCGGAGCGGGGCTCGATGAGGACCACGCGGCGGACGGCGGGCATGACGGGTTCCTCCGGGCGCCCGACGGACGGGCCGGCACGCCGCGGATCCGGTCACCCACCGGCCGTCACGGATTCGTCACGAGGGGGGGGCCGGGCGGCCGTCCTGTCACGGATCCGTCACGCGCGGCCGGATACGGGTGCCTCGTGCGCGCCACCCCACTCCTCACGGTCATCGCGGTCGTCTCCACCGTCGTGCTGTCCGCGGTGGGCATCCTCATCCTGGTGTTCTCCCGGAGCGGATTCGACATCGCCTCGGGCGTGCTGGTCCTGATCTTCTCCACCTTCATGCTGGTGGGGCTCATCGTGGGCATCGTGCTGCTCAGGCGGTCCTTCCGGTTGCGCCTCCTGCAGACCGACTTCGTGTCCAAGGTCTCCCACGAGCTCAGGACGCCGCTCGCGTCCATCCGGCTGTTCGTGGACACATTGGCCGACGGCCGGATGGACGGGGAAGCCCAACGCCGGTGCCTGGAGGCGCTATCGGCGGAAACCTCTCGGCTCACGCGGCTCATCGAGCGCCTGCTGGCCTGGGCGCGCATGGAGGGCGGCCACCAGACCTGGGACCTGAAGCCCGAGCGCGTGGACACGCTGGTGGCCGAGGCCCTGGCGCAGGTGGACGCCCAGGTGCGCGAGAGCGGCGTGTCGGTGCGGCTCGACCTGCCCGAGCAGGTGCCGGCGGTACGCGCGGATCGCAACGCGCTCGTGGAGACCCTCCTCAACCTCCTGCGCAACGCCGTCAAGTACGGCGGGTCCGGAGGCGTGCTCGTCGTGCGGGTGCGGCCGGAGGGCCGGAAGTACGTGGCCATCGACGTGATCGATCGCGGGCCGGGCATCCCCGCCTCCGAGCGGCACCGGGTGTTCGAGCGGTTCTACCGGGGCAGTGCCGCCCGCAACGCGCGGGGCATCGAGGGGCACGGGCTCGGGCTGGCCATGGCGCGCCTGGTGGTGCGGGCCCACCGGGGGCGGCTCCGCCTCACGAGCCGGGAAGGGGACGGGGCCTGCTTCACGGTGGTGCTGCCCGTGATCCCCGCGGAGGCGGCTCTGGAGGTACCTGCCGGATGAGCGACGACATCCTCGTCATCGAGGACGATCCCCACCTCCTCCTGGGCCTCGCCCTCAACCTCGAGAAGGAGGGGTACCGGGTCCGCACGGCCCACGACGGCCACCGCGGCCTCGCGGAGCTCGCCCGCGAACGACCCGACGTCGTCCTGCTCGACCTCATGCTGCCCGGCGTGGACGGCCTCGAGATCCTGCGGCGGATCCGGGAGGAGGACCCGACCCTCCCGGTGCTCGTGCTCACCGCGCTCGGCACCGAGCGCGACAAGGTGCGTGGCCTGGACCTCGGGGCCAACGACTACGTCACCAAGCCCTTCTCCGTGGGCGAGCTCCAGGCCCGGATCCGGGCCGTCCTCCGGGCGAGCCGGGCCCACGAGCCCGTGACAACCGTGGTGCTCCGCGCCGGGGAGATCGAGTTGGAGCCGGAGACGCGGCGGGTGCGGGTGGCGGGCCGGGAGATCGAGGTCTCCGCCAAGGAGTTCGACCTCCTCCGGTTCTTCCTGGAGCGGCCCGAACGGGTACTGACCCGGGCCCAGATCCTCGCGGGCGTGTGGGATCGGGACTACGAAGGCACCGAGCGCACCGTGGACAACGTGGTGTCCTCGCTCCGGCAGGCGCTCGGGGAGGACCTGGCGCGGCGCCACCTCGGGACGGTCTGGGGCGTGGGGTACCGCTTCGTGCCCTGACGGGCCGTCCGAGAGGGTGGCGGGCTACATGGGGGACCCCGGCAGCCTCCAGCGAGGATCCCATGGCCCACGTCCCCCAGGTCATCCGCGACATCGACCCCGTCATCGCCGATCTCGTCGAGCACGAGGAGGCCCGGCAGCTCCGATCCATCCGCCTCATCCCCTCGGAAAACCACGCCTCTCCGGCCGTCCGGGCGGCGCTCGGCACCGCGTTCACCAACAAGTACGGCGAGGGCTACCCCGGCCGGCGGTACTACCAGGGCCAGGAGTTCGACGACGCCCTGGAGAGCGAGGTCGTCCGGCGCGCGAAGGTGCTCTTCGGTTACCCCTTCGCCAACGTCCAGGCCCTGTCCGGGGCCCCGGCCAACCTCGCCGTCTACTCGGCCTTCATGAAGCCGTTCGGCGGCCGGATCATGGCCATGCGCCTCGACCACGGCGGCCACCTCACGCACGGCAGCCCGGTGAGCGTCACCGGGAAGTGGTGGGAGATCCACCACTACGGATGCGACGAGCACGACGTGCTCGACATGGACGCCATCCGGCGCCAGGCCCTGGAGGCCCGGCCCGACGTGCTGGTCTGCGGCTACACCGCCTACCCCCGAGCCATCGACTTCGCGGCGTTCGGCGCGATCGCGAAGGAGGTCGGCGCGGTCTCGCTCGCCGACATCTCGCACATCGCGGGACTGGTGGCCGGCGGCGCGCATCCCAGCCCGTGGCCCCACATGGACGTGGTCACCTTCACCACCCACAAGACGCTCCGCGGGCCCCGGGCGGCCATCATCCTGTCGAAGGAGCAGGCACACGCCGAGGCCATCGACAAGGCGGTGTTCCCCGGCCTGCAGGGCGGCCCGCATTTCGCCACCATCGCGGCCATCGGCGTCTGCCTGGCCGAGGCCGCCACCCCCGAGTTTCGCGCCTACGCCCACCGGATCGTGGACAACGCCCGGGCGCTGGCCGCCGCCCTGGTCGAGCGCGGGTTCCACGTGCTCTCCGGCGGCACCGACAACCACCTCCTGCTCGTGGACGTCCGCAAGAGCCGCAAGCTCCCCGGCAAGCGGGCCGCCGTGGCGCTCGAGCAGGTGGGCATCGAGCTCAACTTCAACACCGTACCCAACGCCTCCGAGCTCCAGAAGCCGCTCTTCCCGGACGGCATCCGGCTGGGCACGCCCTCGGTGACCACCCGCGGCATGACCGTGGCCGAGATGCCCCGCATCGCGGCGTTCATCGACCGCGCGCTCGCGCTCGTCAAGGCCGGGAAGCTGGCCGAGGGCGAGGGGATCTGGACCGACGAGGCCGCCCGCGACGCCCTCTCGGCCGAGGTCGAGACCTTCGCCTCGGGGTTCCCGCCGTTCCGGTACTGACCGCCGCGCTATGATCGGGGCGTCGTGGCCCCCCTCCCGCCCCTCCTCCTCCTCCTCGTCGCCATCCTCGCCGGGTGCGGGGCCGCCCCCTCGGACTCCGCCTGGTCCTCGGCCGCCGATCCCACGGTGACCCGGCCCGGCGGGGATACCGGCGGCGGGTCCGAGACGGGCGACACGGCGCCCGACTCCACACCCGACACCGACGACACGGGCGGCGAGCCCCCCGAGAACGTCTACGCCGACTGTACGGCGACGCTCACCTACGACTACCTGCTCGACGGCGTGCCCGACGAGATCATCGTCACGGAGTACGACGGCGACGGCCGTCGCGTGGCCCTCCGGTACGACATCGACGGGAGCGGCTCCTTCGACGACGTCTACACGTACACCTGGGAAGCCGGCCTCCAGGTCGCCGGCACGCGCGACCTGCCCTGCGACGGCATCGTCGACCAGACGTGGATCTGGATCTGGAGCGCCGGGCTGCTCGTGGAGGAGGACCACGACACCGACGCGGACGGCGACCCGGACGTGCGGACCACCTGGGCCTACGACGGCGGGGGACGGGAGACGGGCGCGGAGGTCGACCGCGGGCCGGACGGTGCCGCCGACGAGGTCTGGACCTGGATCTGGACCGACGGCCCCGAGGGCACGCTCGAGGCGGTCCTCCAGGACACCGACGCGGACGGCGACACCGACATCGTCGAGACCTGGAGCACCGATCCCGACGGCCGCCTCGTGCGCTACACCTTCGACCTCGACGGCGACGGGGCGCCCAACTACGTCGAGACCACGGCCTGGGACGCCGGCGGCCGCCGCGAGTGGCGTGACATCGACTACGACGCCGACGGCACCCCCGAGATGCGCTACGTCTTCGCCTACGATCGGTGGGGCCGGGTGGACCGGTGGGACCTCGACTGGGGCCTCGACGGCATCTTCGAGGGCCTCGGCGACACCACGTGGGACTGCGCCTGGGAGGGGTGACGCCGCGCCGGTCGCCGCCGGCGGGGGCGGCCGGGCGGCGCCGCCCGGCATAGAGGGGTGCGGAGCACGACCATGGGCACCTCGGCCCTCCACGATCGCGGCACCGGACCCCAGCGGCGCATCGACCTGCGCGTGCGGCGCCAGGCCGGCGTGGAGCCACGGTACACCGTGCGGTTCACGGTGCTCGACGGCCGTGGCCTCGTGATGTTCGACAGCGACGTCCTGGTCCGCGAGTCCGACCTGCGCACCAACGGCATCTTCTCCGACCTGGAGGTCGACCAGGTGCTGACGGGGCAGTTCGTGTTCGTGTCCTCGTCGGGCACGGAGAACGCCAAGTACCGCACCTGGGACCGCGACCGGGCCGCCCTGGAGGCCCTCCCGCCCGGGTCGGTCTGGACCCAGGTGGAGCTCACGCCCGTGTCCGAGGATCCCTTCTTCATCCTCGACACCGACAACATGGAGGCCCCGTTCCCCTGGCGCGACCTGGTCCCGCCCGTGGAGGGCGAGGCGGAGGACCCGGCCTCCGAAAGCCTGCCCGAGATCGAGCCCTCCCTGATCGAGCCCGTCCCCACCGGGTCCGGCGTCACGCCCGCCGAGCCGCCGCCGACCGGCCCGCCCGAGGCCGCCACGCCCTCCCCCCCCGCGCCCCGCGAGGCTCCGCCCCCCCGCGACGATCCGGCCGCCCGCACGCGCGAGCAGAACGCCTACCAGGTGGTCTACTACCTCCGTGACCAGCTCGTGCAGGAGCGGATGCGCCGAGGCCTCCTCGAGGACGAGATCCGTCGTCTCCAGGAGGAGATCCGGCTGCTGCACGCATCGCGGGACACGTCCTGATCCCTCGGACGGGCAGCGCACGGGCGCCCGGTCGCCGTGCAGGCTAGGAATCGCCTCCCTCCGGCCCTCCAGGTGGACCATGGCCGAATCCCCGTACCCGCCCGCCACGCGGGCCGACTGGCTCGAGGCCGTCGAGGGCACGCTCAAGGGCGCGCCGTTCGAGAAGCGGCTCGTCACGCACCTGCCCGAGGGGATCGCCGTCCAGCCGCTCTACACCGCCGACGACCTGCCCTCGCCGGATCCGGCCGGGTTCCCGGGCCAGCCGCCCTACACCCGCGGCACCGCGGCCGTCCCCCCGGAGGGGGGCTGGGAGATCCGACAGGAGTACGCGGATCCCACGCCCGCCGACCTGCGGCGCGCCGTAGACCGGGACCTCGCCCTGGGCGCCCGGGGGTTCCTGGCCCGCCTCGACGCGCGCGGCCGGGCGGGGTGCGATCCGGCGCCCGGCGGCGCCGAGGGCGAGGGCGTGTCGCTGGCCGGGATCGAGGACGCCCGGATCCTGATCGATGGCCTGGATCCAGGGGTTGCGATCGCGATCGACGCCGGCGGTACCGCGCTGCCCGCTGCGGCGCTCCTCCTGGCCGCGGCCGGGGCACGGGCCCCGGGCCTGCGCGGCGCCCTCCACGCGGATCCGCTCGCCGCCCTGGCGGCGGACGGCAGCCTGCCCGGGTCCCTCGACCGCACCCTCGCCGCCCTCGCGGACCTGGCCGCCTGGTGCGCCCGGGAGGCGCCGGCCCTGCGCGCAGTGGGCGTGTCCACGGTGCCCTGGCACCGCGCGGGCGCCACGATCGTGGACGAGCTGGGTGTGGCCTGCGCCACCGCGGTGGCCTACCTGCGCGTGCTCCTCGACGCGGGGCTCGACCCCGACGGCGCGGTCCGCCAGTTCGTGTTCACGTTCCCGGTGGGCCGCGACCTCTTCCTCTCCATCGCCGCCCTCCGGGCCGCGCGGCGCCTGTGGTACCGGATCGCCACCGCTTGCGGGGCCGGTGACGACGCGGCGCGCATGGTGATCCACGCCCGCACCTCGCCCTGGACGCGCACCGCGCGGGATCCGTGGGTCAACCTGCTGCGCGGCACCACCGAGACCTTCGCCGCCGCCGCCGCGGGGGCCGACACGATCCACACCGGTCCGTTCGACGAGGCGCTGGGCGCGCCCGATCCGCTCGCCCGCCGGGTCGCCTGCAACACCCAGGTGGTGCTCCAGGAGGAGGTGCACCTGCACGCGGTGGCCGATCCCGCGGGCGGCTCGTACTACGTCGAGGCGCTCACCGAAGAGGTGGCTCGGGCGGCGTGGGCGCGCTTCCAGGCGCTGGAGGCTCGGGGCGGCCTGCCCGCGGTGCTCCTCGACGGCTCGCTGCCCGCCGAGGTGGCGACGGCGGCCGGGACACGACGCCGCGCCATCGCCACGCGCGCCGAGCCGATCATGGGGGTGTCCGAGTTCGCGCTGCTCGGGGAGGTCACGGTGGCGCGCCAC
>JBFYZZ010000216.1:0-2991 GCA_041309225.1 Deltaproteobacteria bacterium
CACCACCCTGGAGGCGCGGATGAAGAAGTTCGGGATTCAGCGCCCGACCGGAATCTCCAATCGTGTTGGAGAAACTCCATCCTCAGTAGGGATTCCCGGGAAGCCCCGCAGCACACCGCCAGCCTCGAGAATCACGCCAACCACTGGAATCCATTGATCGTGACTCCACCGATCTGACCGGCCTCCTGCCGCGGCGCGCGGCTTGCTACTCATGCGCGTCTGGGGAGGTCCGCGCCCCGGCCTCTGGTGTTGGATCGGAGGGGTCACATTGATCGTCTGCACGCTCACCCTGATGTTGTCCGCGCCCAACCGCCGGACGGTCATCGCCTCCCTCGCCCCGCTGATGGGCGCGACGCGGACGGAGCCGGGCTGTCGGATATGCGCCCTGCTCGTCGACGCCGAGGACCCACGGCGGGTCGTCCTGTGGGAGGAGTGGGAGAGCCGGGAGCAGCTGGACCGCCACCTGGCCTCCGAGGACTACCGCCTGGTCCTCGCCGCGATCGAACTGTCGCAGGAGCCGCCGCAGCTGCACTTCGACACCGTGGCGGCCCGGGGCGGGCTGGAGGTCGTGGCAACGGCGCGGACGCCGCCGAAACCGTGAGTGCCTCCCGCCCGGCCTGGACGATCGGGCGGGAGAGACGCCCCGCTGCCTGGCCACCGGGGTTCTGTTGGCCGCCGGGGCACGCGGGGGGGTCCCAACCAACTGCAGTCACACGGTGTTCGTTCGCGTAGGCCAGGGTCGACCGGCTCGGAGCCGTGATGCCCAAATGGCTCAACTTCCCCTCGGCGCAGGCCAGGCACCCGCAGATCTCCCGGAGGGACGTCGCCCGGCCGAGCCGGCAGAAGAGCATGGCGACAAATTGGCCCCAGCGGGTGAAGCCGCGCGCATGGCGCTCCGCCCGGTGGGTCTGCACCGCCCGCTGGAACTCGATTCGGGGGAAGAGTTGGAGCAGTTGGCTGAACACGCTCACGACACGCTTCACCGTTTGGCCTCCTTCCCGGCTGCGGGGTGGGATCCTCGATCAATCCCTACCATAGCCGGGGGAGGCTCGGCATTCAACGCAGGCTGATTTGGACAAGAGTGATTTAGACGCGTTTATCTCTGCGGCATCAATTGAACCATGATATTGCGGGCGCAGCGCGCGCGGAGGGATGAAGCCGTCATGACACCCAAGGGTGATCTTCGCAAGGGTCACGGTCCAAGCGTGCCGATCGTGCTCGCAATGATCTCACTCGCCGTCGGATGCTCGCGGCAGGAGGCGCCTCGTCCAGAGGTGGTTCGCCCGGTGCGAACGATGGTCGTGGCAGCCGGTGAGGCAACTCAAGTCCGCTCCTTCCCGGGAAGGGTTCAAGGGTCGAGAAGCGTCGACCTGGCATTCCAGGTACCCGGTCTGCTCGTGACGCTGCCGATCGTGGAGGGGCAGAGCGTCGCCAGGAACGAGCTGATCGCCCAGCTCCGGCAGGACGAATTCCAGGCCCGGGTGCGGGCCGTGCAGGGCCAGCTCGACCAAGCGCGCGCCGCCCTCAACGCGTTGCGTGCTGGGGAACGACCCGAGGAGCGGCTGCGCCGGGAGGCGCAGGTGCGGGCGGCCGAGGCGAGGCTCGCGAACGCCCGGATAGAATTCGAGCGCTTCGGGCGGATGATCCAGTTGAAGGCCATCCCGCGCACCGATTACGACCGTGCCGAGACCGCCTACCGCGTCGCGCAGGAAGATTACAACGCGGCCCTCCAGATCCTCCAGCAGAGCAGCGTCGCCCGTCCGGAGGACATCGAGGCCCAGGCGGCCCAGGTCCGGGTGCTGGAAAGCCGTCTGGGCGAGGCGAACGTGGACCTCAAGGATTCCACGCTCCGGGCTCCCTTCCGCGGCGTGATCGCCCGGCGTTTCGTGGAGCAGGGGCAGAACCTCAGGGCCAAGGAACCGGTGGTGCAGTTCCAGGACGTGGACGAGGTCGACATCGTCGTGGACGTGCCGGAGTCCGTCATGATCGCCGACATCCGCGCGGCCGAGGTTGCGCAAGTGATCGCGACGTTCAGCAGCGCCCCCGGACGTCAGTTTCCGGTGCGCGTCAAAGAGATGGCGCAAGCGGCCGACCCGGTCACGCAGACCTTCCAGGTCCGTGTCACCATGAAGTCCCCGCCCGGCCTGAATGTGCTGCCGGGTATGACGGCCACGGTCACCCTCACCACTCACCGCCGCGGTAGCCGGGACAATCGGATCCTCGTGCCGATCTCCGCCGTTTTCAAGGACGGCACGGGAGCGCAGGTGGCGTGGGTCGTCGGGCCGGATCAGACCGTCTCGCGCCGCCCGGTGAAGCTCGGCGAGGCGGCGGGCGGCCAGATCGCAGTCACGGAGGGGTTGCAACCGGGCGACCGCATCGCGGTGGCGGGGGTGACGTTCCTGCGCGAAAAGATGAAGGTGAAGGATCTGGGCGACGCGCTTGGAGGCGGCCAGTCATGAACCCCGGCGAGCTCTCCATCCGCAATAACCGTGTCGTTTTCGTCGCGATGATCCTCATCCTCATCGGCGGGTTCGTGGCCTATCAAAACATGGGCCGGCTCGAGGATCCGGAGTTCACGATCAAGGAAGCGCTGATCATCACGCCCTACCCCGGGGCGAGCGCCGAAGAGGTCGCCAAAGAGGTCACCAACCCGATCGAAAGCGCCCTGCAGCAGCTCGGCCAGCTCGATCGCGTCGACTCGGAGTCCTCGCGCGGGATGTCCGTCGTCAGCGCGCGTATCAAAGACCGGTTCCACAAGGACGCCATCCCGCAGGTGTGGGACGAACTTCGTCGCAAGATCGCCGACGTCCAATCGCAGCTGCCGCCCTCGGTACGCGGCACCTCGATGGTGATCGACGATTTCGGCGACGTCTACGGCATCTTCCTGGCCATTACCGGCGACGGCTACTCATCCTCGGAACTGCGCCGCTACACCGAGTTCCTCCGCCGGGAGCTGCTGTTGGTGCAGGGCGTCCAGAAAGTCGATCTCTT
>JBFYZZ010000217.1:0-2862 GCA_041309225.1 Deltaproteobacteria bacterium
CGGCGCTGGCCATGGTGGACGCTCCGAGGGCGAGGAGGAGGGGGAGGGGTCGGGGCATGGCATCTCCTGGGGCTGGGACGCTTCTATCGGGAGGCGCCACCGGATGCCGTCCGACGGGAGAGGCGCCGGCAGGTGGACGACGTGACGATCGGGGCGCCTGGTGCATCGAGGACCCGATCTGCGCTACACATGCCACGGGCCCCCCACCCCCGGATGTCTGCATGACGCTCCTTCCTGTCCTCGTCCTCCTGGCCCAGCCGGCCGCCGCCTACTCCACCGGCAGGACCGGCTCCTCGACCTCGGGCTGCACGACCTGCCACGGGAGCAGTTCGTCCTCGGCGACCACCGTCACGTTCGACGCGTCGTCCACCACGGTGGAGCCCGGCGAGACCATCGACGTGACGCTCACCGTGGCCCACGCCAGCCAGACCGGCGCGGGCCTCGACGTGTCGGCGACCTGCGGGTCCCTCGCAGCCGGTGCCGACACCCGGCTCTCTTCCGGCGAGATCACGCACTCGTCCGCCGCGGTCATGTCGTCCGGTTCCTACACCTTCGACTTCACCTGGACCGCGCCGACCTCCGAGGGGACCTGCACCCTGCGCGGCGCGGGCAACGCCGTGAACCGGAACAGCGCCGCCACCGGCGACGTGTGGAACCTCGCGACCAGCCTCGAGCTCACCGTGGACGACGGATGCGAGGACGCCGACTCGGACGGGTACTCGGATTGCGATGGCGACTGCGACGACGGCAACCGGAACGTGAACCCCGGCGCCACGGAGCGGTGCAACGACATCGACGACGACTGCGACGGTGGCGTGGACGAGGCCGGCGCCGCCGGCGAGACCACCTGGTACATGGACCTCGACCGGGACGGGTACGGCAATGCGCTCGAATCGGTACGCGCGTGCGACCAGCCCGACGGCTACGTCGCCGACGCCACGGACTGCGACGACGTGGACGGTTCCGTCCACCCGGGCGTGAAGGACGTCCCGGACGACGGCATCGACCAGGACTGCGACGGGAGCGATGCCGGGGGAGGGGACGACACCGGCACGCCGCCCGACGACACCGGCACGCCGCCCGACGACACCGGCACGCCGCCCGACGACACCGGCACGCCGCCCGACGACACCGGCACGCCGCCCGACGACACCGGCGATGGGCAGAGCGATGGCGGCGACGCCGACGGGGGCTGCGGTTGCGGCACCACGGGGTCCGGGCTCATGGCGCCGCTCGCCTTGCTCGGGCTCGTGGCCCTCGTCCTGGCGAGGCGTGCAGGCCCTCCCTCGGTGGTGAGGAGAATGTCAAGCGCGAGAAGGGTTCGATACCCGCGCGACCGCCAGCGATAGGAGCGCCCTGGATCGAGCCCTGGAGGACCCCCGATGATCCTGATCCTCATGCTGGCGGCATGCACCGGCGACCCGAACGACACCGGCCCCGACGAGGTGGCTCCCCTCGAACCGGCACCCGACGGCACCACCTACGTGTACCAGGTCTACGACGCCGGCGGGGACTCCCAGCACTGGCCCGCCGCCTTCGTGGACGGCGAGTACCAGGGGGATGCGTACACCGAGGTCACGCTCGGTGACTTCGGCGTCGCCCAGCCCGAGGGGGTGCGGGCGTGGATCGACCTTGGCGAAGGCAGCATGACCGAGGTGAGGATCCGGGCCATCGAGTACTGGAGCGGCACCCACGACGAGCCGGTGTTCGAGTGGCTCTTCAATCCGCTCTGGACCATCCCGCTGGACGGATCGCTCAAGGACCAGCCGCAGGTGGTCGCGCCCGCCGGCCAGTTCGTGGTGAGCGGCACCCCCCAGGCCCTCGAGCTCTCGGGTACCTACACGCTGACGAGCACGAACGCCGACGTCGATGTCGCGTACGGCCGGGTCCGCGGCTGCTGGACCTGGGACTTCGACCTCGTCGAGATGGCCCTGCAGATCGAGGGCCAGCTCTCCATGAAGTCGGGGGTGGGGCTCGTGCAGTCCGACTGGGTGCCCGGCATCACCTCGGCCGAGCTAGAGGAGGTCCACAAGCCGTAGGGCCGACCCACGCCCGCGCGTGGGGCGCCCGATCGGGAGCGTGGGCATGGCCTCGTCCCTCCTCGTCGTCGGCGACCTCCACCTCGGCCGAAGGCCGGACGACCTCGGTCGGTTCGGGCTCGACCCAGGGGCCCTCGGACCGGTCGCCGCCTGGGAGCAGGCGGTGGTCGAGGCCGAGCGGAGCGCGGCCTCGGCCGTGCTCCTGGCCGGCGACGTGGTCGACGACGTGGCGGACCGCTTCGAGGCGTACGGCCACCTCGAGCGGGGCGTCGCGCGGCTGGCCGCCGCCGGCATCCCGGTCGTGGGGGTGGCGGGCAACCACGACGGGGTTGCCCTGCCGCGCCTCGCGGCCCGCATCCCCGCGTTCCGGCTCCTCGGGGCCGGAGGTCGCTGGGAGCGGATCGCGCTGGGGGACGTCGATCTCCTGGGCTGGTCGTTCCCCGCGCCCCACCACCGGCCGAGCCCGCTCGAGTCGCCGGGCCTGGACGAGGCCCTGGCCGGCCGCCGCCCCGACGCGCCCTGTCTGGGGCTCCTCCACGCCGACCTCGACGCGGGCGCCAGTCCCTATGCCCCGGTGGCCTCGTCCGCGTTGGCAGCCCTGCCCGTGGACCGCTGGCTCCTGGGGCACCGGCACCGCCCCGACGCCCTCGGCGACGGCCTCGCCATCGGGTACCTGGGGAGCCTCGTCGGCCTCGACCGGTCGGAGACCGGCCCCCACGGCGCCTGGCGGGTGACGGTCCACGGCCCGGGCCGGATCGACGCGGTGCGGATTCCGCTCGGCCCGCTCCGCTGGGAGGTCGTGGACGTGGACGTGTCGGGCATT
>JBFYZZ010000218.1:0-3241 GCA_041309225.1 Deltaproteobacteria bacterium
CGGAGCGGCCGGAGCGGCCGGAGCGGCCGGAGCGGCGGCCACCGCCGGAGGGACCCCCGTCAGGCCGGTGAGCACGAAGAAGGTGTCGTTCGCGGGCACGTAGAAGACCTGGGCGAAGGCCATGCGATCGGGGGCCGGCCCGACCTGGACCAGGTGGAGCCCCTCGGGCGCCCGGGTGGGGAAGGAGGTGACGAGGCCGTCGAGCCACGCGGAGAACCCCGTGGGGACCGGCGAGACACGGATCTGGCCCTGCCCGCGGACGCCCGAAGCGGCGGCGTCGTACCGCGCGCGCAGTTCGGGGCCGTAGGCGTCGTTCCAGGTGCCCGGCGACACGCGGGCGGCCGAGGCGAAGGCGAGGGAGGCGAAGCGACTGTCGCCGGCCTTCGCGGCGCGGACGCCGTCGGCCAGCCAGGAGCGGGCCAGGAGCGCGGGATCGGCCGGCGGGCTGCAGCCGTAGGCGGCCTGGAGGTCCGCGAGCGTCGCACTGACGACGTCGAGCCGATCCTCGAGCGCGGCACGCTCGGCGTACGCGACCAGGGAGGGGACGTCGTCGCAGGCGGCCCCGGCCGAGGGAAGGAGGAGGGCGAGGAGGAGAGCGCTGGCCATCCGGCCTCCGGGCGGCGCGGGCGACAGCGACCCGGCCGGCTCCGGCAAGATACCACGCTGCGGAGCCGAGGACCCGACCACCGGCGGGCAGGTCGTGCTATCTTTCCGGTGTCTCCGGAGCGGTCCGATGCGCGCCCTCCTCCTGCTGCCCTGCATCCTCGCGGCCGGCTGCCTCATCGATCGCGACCTCTACGAGGAGCGGTACACCGAGCTCGGCGGCGTGGACACGGCCGAGGGCCCGTGGGGCGTCCGCTTCGCGGACACCCCCAACTGCATCGCCGTGGACGCCGCCGAGATCGACCTCGGGGGCACCTTCACGTTCGACGTCTACCTCCGCGCCGAGGCCGCGCCGGGCTCGGGGATCCTCCCGGTGGTGGCGTGGAACGGGGCCTTCGCCATCTACCAGGACACGGAGGGCCGACTGGTGGCCGGCCCCTCGGAGCCGCCTCCCGCGAAGACCGCCGTCGTCTCCCCCGTGTCGCTATTCGACGGGGCCTACCACCACCTGGCCCTCACCTACGGGCAGAGCGGGTACGCCACGCTCTACCTCGACGGCACCCGCCTCATGCTCGGGCCGGTCGCCCTCGGGTCGGCGCCGGTCACCACCCTCCACCTCGGGTGCTGGCCCGAGCAGGACGTCGCGTTCCGCGGCGACATCGGCGAGGCGCGGCTGTCCGACGTGGCCTTCTACGGCTCCGACTTCGAGCCCGAGTGGCGCCCGTACGACGTCGAGTCCACCACGTTGGTGCTCTGGCACCTCGACGAGGGCGAGGGCCGCAAGGTCTACGACGCCACCGGGATCGCCCGGGGTACGATCGAGGTCGAAGCGTGGGTGCCCTTCCCGCTCGGGGGCGAGCCGCCACGGTAGCGTGGGGAGGGGCCTACTCCTCCACCACCACCCAGGCCTCGAGCCGGATCTCGGCGCCGCTGCCCGTGTAGGGCTGGTCCCGGTAGAAGGCCGCGTAGGTGAAGGTGGCGGCCTGCCCGGGCGTGACCTGGGCCGTCACGTCGGTGACGGTCATGGGGACCTCGCGGCCGGGGCACCAGCCTCCGCGGCCGTACCACCAGGTACCGTACTGGTTGGGCACGGTGCCCTCGCCCGCGGTCTCCATGCAGCCCCAGGTGCTGCCCGCGTCGGGGAAGGAGATGACGTTGTCGGTGCCGTTCACGCCGAAGTGGTGCTCGGTGTCGCAGAACTCGGCGCAGTTCCCGGGGCTGGACATGCCGTGGCCCGAGAGCACCGTGGCCAGCTTCACCGCCTTCGCCCCTACCGGGATGTCCGCGATGACCGGCGCGTAGGCGTCGTTGTAGGTCTCGCCGAAGTGGCCGCCCGTGAAAAGGTGCGTGACCGCGGTGGGACGCGTGGCCTTCCCGGCGCGCACGAGGCGGAGATCGAGGGTGACCGCGTACTCGTTGGTGGAGTAGAACGCGAAGCGGCGGGCGCCGCCCTGGGCGAGCAGGGGTAGGAGCGGGGAGACGTCGTGCACCCACCGGCCCTCTCGGTGGTACGTCGTGATCCAGCGGCCCATCTCCTGGCTGCAGGTGTCCGGGGCGCCAGCGTCGCACAGCCAGAGCCAGTCGATGTAGTCCCAGGCGGGGCAGTCGCCGTACTCGCCCTCGCCCACGCAGTCGAGCGTGATGTCCAGCTCCATGGTGTCGAAGCCGGCCATGGTGGCGACGTCGGGCAGGTCGACGTCCGCGTAGGCACGAGTGCCGGACCAGGAGGGATCCGAGACGACCTGAGCGTCGAAGAGGCGGTGCACTTCGGCGTCCGCGGCGGCGAGGCGGTCCTCCCGATCGGCCTCGAAGTTCCAGTAGATCGCCTCGTTCGCCGCCATGGAGAGGTTGGGGTCGAACCAGCCCGCCTCCGCGTTGTAGCGGTTCGGATCCCCGTACGACCCGATGTACCGGATGCGCTGGAAGCGGTCGATACCCACGCCCCAGCCGGGGGAGATCATGAGGTCGCCCAGCCAGTCCGGGAGATCGACGTGGCGCGCGGTGACGTAGTGGACGCGGTCGGCCCACCACGCCTGCTCCTCGGCGGTGAGCTCCGCCAGGGCCTCGTCCATGGCGGTCTGGAGCGTGGACAGGGCCAGGTCGCGGTTCTTGCCCTGGCTGTCGGTGGCCACGAAGAACCAGTGGACGTTGCGCGGGGAGCGCGCGAGGAGGTCGTCCACGTCGCGCGACCAGAATCGGCTGTCGTCCAGGCCGCGGTTCTGCTTCGGGGCGTCCTGCACGAACAGGTACACGTCGCAGCCGGTCCAGTGCGCGGCGAGGTTCCAGTCACCGGTCGTGGTGGGGATCGTGACGTCGGACGCCGTGGCCAGGAGCGCTGCGGTCGGCGCGACCGCCGTGAAGTCCCGCTCGGACAGCCCCAGGGTCTCGCAGACCGTCGGTCCGGCGGTCTCCCCCGTCTCGGCGGGTCCGGTCTCGGCGGGCCCCGTGCCGTCGTCGCAGGCGGCGGCCGTCAGGAGGAGGAGGGGAAGGGCGCGGTGCATGGGGGACTCCGGGGCGAGGGGATCCCCCTACCCGGGCGCGGGGTCGCTGCGCCACGGCGAGCCGCCCCGCGCGTTCACGCCATCTCGCGCCGGGTCCGGGCGAGCGCGGCGGCCTGGGCCTGGAGGGTGGCGGCCAG
>JBFYZZ010000219.1:0-13434 GCA_041309225.1 Deltaproteobacteria bacterium
AGAGCCAGAGCTGGGCCTGGCACGCCTTGGAGGGCGTGATCTGCTCGATGTCGAGCACGCAGCTCTTCGTCGAGTAGTTCCAGGTCTGGAGGTAGATCTTGCCGACGAGGGTCGCGCCGTCCGCCGTGCAGACCCGGACGTCCTTCCCGTCGCTGGCGACGTTGTCCCAGAACAGGTCCCAGGCCGCGGACAGGGTGACCCGGATGTCGGAGGCGCCGGTCGACCATGCGCTGAAGTCCACGGAGATCGGGGCCCGGAAGCGCCAGGAGGAGGAGTACCACATCAGGGGAGGTCCTCCCGGAAGGTCGCGGTGAACCGGACGGCCAGGACGCACGTGGTGCCGGCCTGAGCGGCCTCGGCGCCGAGGAGGTCGTCGAGCGTGAGATCCGTGTCGAGCGCGATGCCTCCGAGCGTGCGGTCCGTCTGCGCTCGCCACCGCCTGGTCACGTCCGTCCAGGCGTCCTCGATGGCGTCCTCCTTCGTCTCCGGGTCGTCCGCTGTCGCGGGGAACCAGATGAGGCAGCCGAAGATCGCCTTCTGGCTGTGCCCGGGAAGGGTCGGCCCCGTCGTCCGCTCGACCCGCACGAGCCAGAGGCACGCCTGCTGGCCGCTCTTCCAGGGCTCGACGTAGTGCCCGACCTTGACCGCATCCGGGTTCGTCGCGGTCCGCAGGTCGAGGAACGAGTAGCCGGTCGACCCGATGAGCAGGAGCCGGGCCTGGATCCCCTCGCGGACGGCCTTGAGGTTGGTCGTCATGCGCCACCGCCGTAGGTCACGATGGCCCGGACCACCGACCGGCCGAGCGTGGGCACGACGTGGTCCCGGGCGACCTTCTCGACCCCGGGCCGCAGGTAGGGCCGGGGCGGGATCGTGACCGAGTGCTTCAGCACGTACCAGGGGATGCCCGTCTCCCGATGGAAGAGGAGGAGGTTCCCAGCCTTCGACCGGCGCAGGTAGAACATGCCCGGCGCCGACTGCCGGAGCGGAGTCGGGAACCGGTCCACGCCCGCCGCGGTGAGCGCGGGCCCGAGCGGGATCCGGAGCATCTTCGCCGTCCTGGGGACGACCACCCCGCCGTGCTCCTGGATGCTCGCGTACCCGACCTCACCTCGCCCATCGGTGCCGCCCGCCCGGGCCACGAGGGCGGGAGCGCCCTCCCGGTCCTCCACGGTCGCGGACACGGACGCCCGGAGCCGGCCGGTCCTCGAGCGCAGCACCTGGCCGGTGAGCCGGTTCAGCTTCACCTCGTTCTCCACCAGCTGGCACGCGCCGATGAGCACGGGCCGGAGGACCTCGCGCAGCCCCCCCGTGCCGAGCTGGGTCAGCCGCCGCCCGAACTCGTCCAGGGTCATCACAGCAGCACCGAGGGCAGCCGGTAGGGTGCGAGCAGCTGCCGGACGGCCGCCGGGATGGTCTCCTCACGCAGCGATGCGGACGCCTCGCCCGCGGGCACGGAGGAGAAGCCCTGGTTCGTCCGGAGGTGCCACCAGTGCTTGACCAGCATCCCGGTGGCGGTGATGATGTCCGCGGGAACGGTTGCGAATCCGGCCGTGAAGGTCGCCTTGACGGCCTGGCCGCTCATCGCGCCCTCGGACCAGGCGCCGTGGGCGGAGCCCGGCTTCAACATGACGCCCCACGACTGGACGGCGTAGTCGGCCGGATCCACGAGGTACAGGCTCGTCCAGTTCTCGTCAGGGTCGTCGTAGATGCTCGTCACCGCGGTCACGGGCCACGGCTCGAGCCGGAGCTTCCGACCCACGACGAACACGCCGGAATCGCCCGAATACCTCGTATACGACGCGCTCTCGATGGTCGGCGCGGCGCCCGGGTAGCCGAGCAAACGGGCGACGGCGGCTTCCGCTCGGCCGATGATCGTGCCGATGAGCGTGTCCTCGCTCGTTCCGACGAGCCCCTGCAGCCATGTCGCCCGGACGACCGCAGCGGTCAGGTAGGCCATCGGTCACCTCGCCTTCCGGCGGCGCGCGGGGCTCTTCATGGCGCGATCCGCTGGAGGCTCGGCGATGACGACCGCGACCGGCTCGGCGACCTCCTCGAACAGTCCGGGGAAGTCGCCGAGCAGGTAGGTCGCGGTCTCGGCCGGCACCTCCCGCGTCTCGCCAGGAGCCCACGGCCTGGTTGTCCCAGGCCGTGTGCCCTGGTAGCTGTGCGGGAGGAGCGAGCGGAGCAGCATCCGACTACCGGATCCACTCGCACTCGAGGACGATGTGGCCGCCGTGCGCCTTTCCGGACGCCGCGTTGGTCCCGACGCCGTCGATCTCGTCGCCCTCGCTGAACTCGAACAGCGTGCCGGTCGCCGAGGCCTTCGTCATCTCGTAGGCGTCGCCGGCGGTGAGGGCCTGCGCCGCGTTGCTCACGCTGAACAGGGTCGTGGAGCCGTTCTTGACGGCGACCGTCAGGGTGTTCGTGGCGTCGAGGGCGGTCGTGGTGTCGCTGACCCAGTAGGCGCCGCGGATGGCGAACTTCTTCGCGCTCGGGTTGACGCCGTAGACCGCGCTGTCGGAAGCGGCGCCGCCGGCCTGGCGCGGGAGGGGGAGGAGGAAGTGTCCCATGTTGATGTCTCCGTTGGAAGGGGAAAGGTGGACCTGCCGGAAGGCCCGGGACCGACGGCTTGCGCCGGCCCCGGGTCAGCCGACTACAGCCACTTGAAGTTCCAGGCGACGACCTTCTCGGTGGCGCCCGACAGGGTGTAGAAGATGCGCCGCATGGTGGCGACGATCTCGATGTGGCCGCTCTTGATCTCCTTGTCGATCTCCACGATGGCCGCCCGTCGCTGGTAGTTCGCGAAGGCGCTCCGGTCGCAGACGAGCACACCGGAGTACGAGCCGGTCCCGGTGTAGAGGCCGGTGGTGGCGAGGTCGGCGGACACGAACCGCGACATGATGATCGGGTGGCCGAACAGGGCTGCCAGCTGGCCGGTCAGGATCGTCGCGGCGGGCCCGAACTTGTCCACCGTCACGACGTAGGAGTCCGCCATGAGCTTGGTGAACATGACCTCGGGGGACACGACCAGGATCAGGTCGGAGGCCGCCCGCTCGCCCATCGCCCCGATCACGGCCGCGAGGCCGGCGGAGGTCTGGGCGGCCGAGCCGTCCGCGGTGAGCGAGCGGTCGTAGGCGAGCGCGCGCAGGCCGAGGAACGCGCGCCGGTGGTCCGCGGCGCCTCCGAGGCCCGTGGTTCCCCACCGGGACCGGACGTTCCACGAGGACACCGCGTCCTCGTGGGTACCCGCCGTGTCGCCGTTCACGATGGCGTCCTCGTAGCCGTCGACCAGGGCGCCCGTCACCAGGCGGGAGAGGGTCGGGATCACCGCGACGGCCGAGTCCTCGGCCGCGGCGTCGTCGACGACCACCCGGGCCGCCAGGCCGCCCACGGTGATCGTCCCGGAGTCGGTCACCGGCGTGCTCGCCGTGTAGGCCGCCGGGTCGTCCGAGGTGATCTCGCTCTTGATGTACGGGCGGACGCCGGTCGTCAGCTTCGGCCGGATCATCGTCTCCCGCTCCATCGGGATCGTCTCGAACAGCGAGGCCAGGCCGCGGGGCACCTGGAACTCCTCGTAGAGATCCGGGACGAACTGGTCGGGGATCCACTCCCCGCCGACGTTCGTGTAGTCGTAGAAGGCCTTCTCGACCTTCTCCCGGATGGCCGCCGGCGCGCGGTTGGCGATGAAGGCGACCTTCGCGTCCATGTCCGGCGTGCTCGGCCGCTTCATGGCGAGCCGGGCGAGGTTCCGGATGGTGAGCGCCCGGCGCAGGTCCTTCTGCCAGGCGCAGGTGTCCACCGTGTCGTCGAGCAGCCCGGGCATCTCCGCCTCGAACTGCTTCCCGGCGAACTTGAAGGTGCGGCGCTCGGCCATGAGCCGGAGCTTGCCGTCCTCGCCGACGTACCGGCGGCCGAGGTCGGCCTCGGAGCCCTCGATGGCACGGGGCGGGGGCTTGGCGGCGGCGTTCTCGGCCGCGGCCTGCAGCTTCTTGGAGAGGTCGTCGGCCGCGGTGCGCTGGGCCGCCAGGTCGTCGCCGACCTCCTTGAAGGCCCCGATGGTCGCCCCGACGAACCGCTGGAGGGACGGCCCGTCGGTGACGGTCGCGGGGTCGAGGTTCTTCATGATCTCGACGTTGGGCGTCATGGTGTCACCTGTCCTTGGGGGGGAAGTACCGATCCAGGCCGGACTCGGCGGATTCGGGGTTCTTGGGGAGAGCGTCCATCTCTCGGAGGAGCCTGAGCACCTCGTCGACCACCGACCCGACGCTCACGGAAGCGGCCGGAGGCCAGTCCTTGGCCGCACCCTTGGCCGCGAGGGCCTCGGGGTTGGCGGGCACGGCGACCACGCTCACCTCGAGCAGGTCGCAGTCGAAGTAGACCCAGCCGCGCTCGCCGCACCGCGGATCCTCCTTGGGCAGCGACGCTCGGGGAACGCTCTTGCCGGGCAGGAAGCCCACCGAGACCGCGGACACGGTCCCGCGATCCACCATCCCGGCGACCATCGGGCCATGCGGGCTCTCGAGGTCCCAGGTGGGCACTAGGTCGAGTGCCCCGTCCACGATGGCGACCTCGCCCCGACCGACCACCTTCTCCACCCGGTAGTCGTGGTCCAGCATCACCACCGGGTTCATCCTGTAGTTGTCGAGCCTCCACGAGGCTTGGTCGATGATGTCCTGGTAGCGGTCGGGCGTCGCGGTCGAGGCGGTGAAGTGGAGGCGGATGGTCCCGTCCTCGAGGACCTCCCTGCGCACCGAGAGCAGCGATCGGCGGAGCGGGATCATGCGGCGTCCTCCTCGAGGATGGGGATGGTGGTGCAACGGCAGTTGACGACCATGCCGGCCGACGCGAAGTCGCCCGGCCCGCTGCCGTGGGCCCCGACGTCGGCCGGGTCGGCCGTGTGGCCGTTGCCCTCGGCGGGCACCACGAAGTCCGCGCCGACCTCGACCGTCTGGCCATCCATCGCCCAGTGCGAGTCGCGGGTCGCATGGTCCCTCGAGGAGAGCCATTGCTTCCGGAGCGCCACGCCCTCGGCCACTGCCTGGCCGTAGGCGGCGAGTGTGCCGGCGGACATCGCCCTGGTCGTCTCGGTCCGGGCGATCCGGAGGGCTCGCATCGCGCTGAAGTGCTCGTCCCGCTGCAGCGCCCACTGCATCTCGGCGATGGTCGCGCCCTCCTCGAGCCCCTTCTGCAGGATGGCTCGGATGGCCTCGATGGTCGTGTCGTTGACGTTCACCACGAGCGAACCGATCTGGTCCTCGGTCGGCTGGTGGACCCGCGTGGGATCCCAGCGCAGGTCGACGCCCACGAGCTCCACCCCGAGGTCGAACGCGGCGCGCAGCGCCCGCTCGATGAGCGGCCGGCTCGCGGCCTCGAGCTTCGCGGCCTCATCCCGCTCGGGGAAGATGAACGCGAGGATTGCATCGATGTTCGCCGGCAGGGAGACCGCGGGCGACTCGCGCGTGAGACCCTGGGCCGCCCGGCCCTCCACCATCTCGCCGAGCCGGTCCGCCACCCGGTGCCCCTGGGCCCGCAGGAACCTGGCCATCGCGCCGGCCATCTTGCGCTCGGTCGGCACGTGGACTCGATCCACCATGCTCCGCCACAGGACGTCCCGTGCGCCCGGCGTCGTCGGCGCGACCCGAAGCCTGGGCGTCGGGAAGAACCGGACCAGGCCCCCGGAGAGCGCCCGACCCTCGTCGAGGTCATCGTCGCCGTCGTCGGGCGGACCATCGTCGGACGGCTCCTCGACCTCGGTCGTCGGCAGGTCCGCGAAGCCCTCGTAGGCCGCCGCATCGGCGAGCGGCACGCCCATCGTCCACCAGAGCTCGACCCGCTCCTGGCGCTCCGTGCGGCTCTCCTGCAGCGCGGGCACCTCGGAGAAGTCATGCTCCACACGGAACGCCGCGTCCCACCGCATGGCCAGGCGGGTGAGCTCGTCGTCGAGCGCAGCCGCGCGAGCCCGGAGCCGTTCCCAGTACTGGACGTTCTGCTCCTTCGAGGTCGCGAAGTTGGCGGTCGGGAGCCCGAGCTTCGTGGGGGGCACGCCGAACGCTGCGAGCACCGTCTCCCGCGTGTACCGCCGGCCCTCGTTGAACTCCATGTCTCGTAGGGCCAGGCTTGGCGTCTCGACCTTGGCTCCTCCTCCGATGACCAGCGCACGCCGCTTGGCCACCATCCCATCGAAGGCGTCGAGCACGGCCTCGCGGAAGTCCTTCTCCCAGACGGCCCCCGGATCCGCGGGCGAGATGATGACGTCCGGCCGACCCCGCTGGGCCTGCTTCGCCCACAGCTTGCTCGCCGCGAGCTCGCCGGACAGGTCGTTCGCGAGGGCCCGGATGACCCCCTGGCCGAGCAGGGACTCCGGGCCATCCTCCCAGGAGGGCGCACTGCAGTGGAGGACCGCGTCGGCTGGGTAGTCGGTGACCTCGCCAGCGCCGTTGTACCGGTAGGCGAGCGGACCCCCGAACGCGCCCGGCAGGATGGTGGTCCGCATCGGGTGGAGCAGAGGCAGCGAGCTCGGCTGCTCCTTCGGCCCCACCGCGCCGCCCATCCCCAGCATGAGCGTATAGGCGTCTCCGGAGAGCAGCCAGTAGACCACGAGCTGGCGCTCCCAGACCCGCCTGCTCTGCCACGAGGTCGGCCTCGAGAGCAGGTCGAGCACCGGATGCCGGTCGATCCGCTCGGCGTCCGGGCCATCCCCACGCCGCAGCCGGAGCGGCACCTGCGACAGGTCCTCCGCGATCACCGTGGCGCAAGCGACCACCCACGGGAACGCGCCATACGCGGAGAGCGACGCCTCCACCGGGTAGGCATTCTCCGTCTGGTGCTCCCGGCCGAAGTCCGCACCCGCCCGAAACGACTCGCCCGAGGCCTTCGTCGTCATCCCGAGAGCCCGGAGCATCCTGCGCCACCATTTCACGGAGGTCGCCATGATGACAGCGTGTCGGAGTGGTGACAGCGTGTCAATGGGATCGGGACAGAAAGTCGTGACAGCGAGTACGATTTCCGTGACAGGATTCGGCCCGATTCGGCTAAAAGCTCACTCCGAGCTCCGGCCTCGACCAATAGAGCGCCATCATGCTCGTGGCGTCCACCTGGTCGTCGTGGGCTCCGTTCGGGAATGCCGCGTGCTCCTCGATCCAGCCGGGCACCCAGGGCGCCTCGGCATCCGAGGGCAGGATGATGTTGCCGGCCTCCGCGAGCACGGCGGACGAGACGGACGCCCGCTCGTACTTGCTCCTCGTCCCAGGGTCGAAGGCGATGAGGCCGGGGATGACCGTCTTCAAGTCGTCGATGAGCGCGCTCCCGTTCGCCTTGTCCTCGACGACCTTGACGAGCGCGGTCGGGTAGCGTGCGGACAGGGCGACGAGGGCGGCCCGGGTCGCCGTGTAGGACATGCGGGCCCGGACCTGGTCGATGAGGAAGCGGTCGGGCCCCTTGCGCCCCCAGACCTCGAAGACCACGAAGTCGCTGTCGTCCTTCGCCTTGAAAGCGCAGTCCAGGAAGATGCCGAGCTGCGTACAGCCCAGGGCCTGCCAGTCCCCGTGCCAGCGCCGGCGCTCGAACCACTCCCGGCGGAAGAGGCCGCCGGCCTGGGGCGAGGGCCGCTGTTGGTACTGCCCGGCCTTCACCGTCGGCGAGGCATCCACGCGGGCCTGCACGTCCTCGCCGAACCGCTCGGGCGCGAGCAGCTCGCCCTCGACCGACCTGGGATCCTCCGGGTCCACGAACGGGTGGGTCGGCTCGTATTCCCACGGCAGGACGAGGTGGGCGGCGCCCTGGTCGAGGAGCACACCCGCGAGGTCCGCCTGGTGCAGCCGCTGCATGATGCACTGCACCACGCCGCCCGGATTCAGGCGGGTTGTCCAGACCTGCTCGTACTTCTCCCGCACCAGGCGCATGAGCCGGACCGTCTGCTCGGGGGACGACCGGGCGACCTCCTCGGCGTCGTGGGGGTCGTCCACGATGAGCACGTCGGCGCCGCTGCCCGTGATGCTCTCCGAGGTCGTCGTCGCGCTCACCCGGCGCCCGCCCTCCGAGTTCGCGAAGTCGTGCACCTGGTCCTGGTCCTCCTGGATCCGCCAGGTCGCTCCCGGGTCCCGCCCCTCGAGGATGGCCATCCGGACGAGCAGCTCACGGTAGGAGTCGCTCTTCACCACCAGGCGCATCATCCTGGCGTCCCGAGCCGCGTTCCGGTCGGCCTTCGTGAGCGCCAGGAACTGCGCCTCCGGGTGGTGCAGCCACCACCAGGCCGGCCCGAGCACGGACACGAGCGAGCTCTTCGAGTGTCGGGGCGGGATGTTGATGACCAGCTCGTTCGTCCCGAGCTCGCCCCTGTAGGAGGCCTCGAGGCGCCGGCAGATCAAGTCCATGTGCCAGCCCCAGACCAGCTTCCGCCGGGGCTCGATCACCGGCCACAGGGCCCGCACGAACCAGGCAAGGTGCCGGACGGCCGCCCAGCGCCGGGCCTCGAGCCGGCGTCGCTCGAGCTCCGCGCGGGCCTGCTCCCGCACGTCGGTCACTCCTCGCCCCCGTTCACGTCCACGTCCACGCCAGAGGCGAGCTCGAGGAGCTCCGCGTCCGACAGCTGGGCGATCCGGGCGTCCACGGTCACATGGGCCCTCGCCTCGATCCGCTCGGCCTTCGGGAAGCCCGTCCGGTCCAACGCCGTCGTCAGCACGTCCAGCGCGTACCGATTCGGATCGCCGACATCGAGCGCATCCGCCACCTTGTCCGCCGCGAGCTCCCGCAGCCCGGTCAGGCGCGCCGCGAAGGCCTCCTGTGCGACCTGGACCGCCTCACGGAGCGCCGCTTGAAACCCCGGATCCCGCTTCCAGGCATAGACCGCCTGGTCGCTCACCCCGGCAACCGCCGCCGCTCCCCTGACCGTCGCCCCGTTCACGAGCGCCTCGATGGCCGCTGCCTGGTTCGGGCGCACCCTCGGATCGCCGATAAACCGCTTTGCAGTTACGAGGCGCACTACAGTGGAGCGGCGTTTTGTTGATGAGGTCGTGATGGGGTCTGTGACGGTGTCGTCTTCCGTGACTGGTTCGAACGCATCCGTCACGGGTTCACGGGGAGCGCCGCCGGCCTGGATGCGGAGTCGTTCTCGGCGGACGACCTGGCGGAGGGTGGCGGGCTGGATGCCGGTGCGTCTGGCGACGCGGGCGTAGTCAGGGTGGTCGAGGTCGCCGAGGGCCTGGATGAGTCTCGAGCGGAGGGTTTCGTCGATGACGAGGCGGGTCAAGGGATGGCCTCCTCTGCGATGACCTCGCCGTGGGCGGCGGCGAGTCGGAGTGTTGCGGCGGACTGTGCCTGCATCCACTCGTCGAGGGTGCAGACGACGCCGACGACGGCCTCTTCTCCGCATTCCCGGAAGACGGAGGCGTACGCGCCGAACAGGTCGAGGGCGGTCTGACGCGGCATGGGTCCATCGCCTCGCCAGAACGGAGGGCCGTGTTCCGAGGCCGAGGGGATCCGATTCGAGCTGGAGCCGACGGAGCGGTGAGGCCTCCGTCGTCTCGATTGGGATCGCTCCTCGCGCCCCCCCTCGCAGGGGGGGCTTAGGGGGGTTGGATCTCTGGTCGGATCATGGTCGGATCGCCTGTCTGGCGGACAGGGGTCGTCTGTCCCACTGACAGGGGTTGGCCTGTCTCTCTGACAGGGGTCCCCTGTCTCGCAGATAGGGGTGCCAGGTCCCTCGGACCGGGGCCGAACGGCGTCGTGGATCTGACTCCAGTGAATCCTCCACTCGCGCCTGGTTGCGCCATTCACTCCAAGGCGTACCAGCCACCCAGCCTGGACTGCGGCGGCGACCCTCCTGTAGATCGTGATCTTCGAGAGCCCGGTGGCCCGCGGTAGGCCTGTCTCGATGGAGACGAAGGAACCGGCGCCCTGGTCATCCATGCAGTCCGCGATGGCGATGGCGATGAGCTTCGTCTCTGGGTCCAGGCCGGAGCGGAGGATGGTGCGGGTGCGGTCCTGGGGCTTCATGCGGCCCCCCGGACTTCGCAGCCGAGCTCACGGTAGAGGCGGGACCTGGGCCCCCAGAGGCGAGCGAGCCAGCCGTCGTCGACCAGGTCGAGGACGATGGCGTCGCGCTTGCCCGGAGCGGGGCGAGCGATGCGGCCGACGCGCTGCCTCAAGCGTCCCGTTGCCCGCTGGGGGCAGGTGAGCACAAGCGCGGACAGGGCGGGCAGGTCGAGGCCCTCGTCGGCGAGCTGGGTGGCTACGAGCACCCGGAGCGAGCCAGCCGCTGCGTCCTCGAGGTGTTCCCGACGTTCACGGGCGCCGAGATCTCCGTGGAGGGCGGCCGCGCGGACGCCCCGAGCCCGGACGAGCTCGGCGAGTTCGCCGGCGTGGGAGACGCGCTCGGTGAGCACGAGGACCTGGCGCCCTTCGGCCGCGAGGCGGACGGCGAGGTCCGCGGCGAGCTCGGTCCGCCGATGGTCCGTGACGAGCGTGGAGAGCATCGTGCCCCATTCGTCACCGAGGCGCGCCCGGTATCCGGTGCGGACCGGGACGACGGCGGGCGCGATGACGACGCCGGCCTCGAGGAGGTCCTCCTGGGCGATCGCGGCTGCGGTCGGACCCAGGTGCCAGTGCAGGATCGGGGTCAGCCCGTCCTGACGCTCCGGGGTTGCGGAGAGGCCGAGGCGCCGACGAGCGGGCAAGGAGAGCAGGACCTCGCTGACCGTCGCGGCGGGCACGTGGTGGCACTCATCGACGACCACAAGGCCGAAGGCCTTCCCCCAGGCGTGCCGGTCCCAGAAGGGCCAGGTGACCGCCGTCTGGATGGTGGCGACGACCAGGCGACCCGTGAGGGGCCGGGAGCCCTCGGCGCAGACGACGGGGTCGAGACCGAGGGCGTCGTGCGCCCGCTCGGCCCACTGGTGGACCAGGTCGCGGGTGTGGACGAGGACGAGTGCCGGCGACGGGGTCCGGGCGATGGCGGCCAGGCCGATGACGGTCTTCCCGGAGCCGCAGGGTGCGACGACGAGCCCCTCCTCGTCGTGTGCCCACGCGGCAAGCGCCCGGGCCTGGTACGGCCGAAGCTCGAGCTCGAGGGGGAGGCCGGGCGCCGGCGGCGAGGAACGGCAGTCCACCGGATCGCCGAGGTCCTCGAGGAGGCCTCGGCGTGGAAGAGCGACGCCGCCCGCCCACGGGTGCGGAGGTGGCAGGATCATCCCCGCGTCGAGCCACGGAGGTGGCAGCCGGAATCGGCGCCAGCCCTTCACGAGCGCGATCTTCTTGGCCCGGACGTGATCCGGGTTCGCAAGCCGATGCCGCCGGCGGGCCTCCATCGCCCCCGGGTGCCCGGGCTCGAGGAAGAGTCCGCCGGCGAGCACCGTGGTCATGCGGCGGGCCTCCGTGCGAGGGCCCAGAGCGCGAGAGCACCAGCGTCTGCCAGGCCATCGTGGGGAACGCGCCTGCGCCCCCAGACCAGATGGAGGCCGGGGAGCCGGGAGGAGACGAGGGCGATGGAGCGCGCCTTCCCCTCCCCCGGCTGGTCCCGGAGGATGGAGGTCCACGTCGAGGCCGCCGGGGTGAGGATGTCCGCGCCGGGCCAGGAGAGGCACGAGAGCGCGTGGAGGTAGCCCCAGCGGATTCCGATGCCGAGCGTGCCGTGGCCCATGCCGGTGGGTGTCCGGGCCGCCTGGGGCGCTTCCAGGGCCACCCGGTCCGGCCGGGGCAGGCCGCGGAAGAGGTCGGTCATCACGGGCGGCACCCACCAGCCCGAGCCGAGCTCGTCGAACGTGACCTCGTGGAGGACCTCGGGCGCCTCGCCGTGATCGGACCGGATGCAGACGAGGGCCCCGCTCTTGCCGGGGTCGATCCCGATTGCGATCATGCCGGCACCCGGACCTCGATGGTATCGAGACCCTTGGTCGGCAGGAAGGTCACCTGGCCGCCCGGCAGGAGGCCCCAGGTCTCGACGCGGGCCAAGGTGGACTTGTGCGCGATGCCGGAGAGCGCCAGGAGCGCGTGGGGCTTGATGCCCAGCCCGTAGCGCGCGACGGTCTCGGGCCACTCCTCGACGTCGTGGCCACGCTGGTGCCGGGCCGCGTGCATGAGCTCGTGGTGGAGCAGCCGGCTCCGAGCATCGTCGTCGAGGCAGAGCCAGACCGGCAGCGAGAGGATGACCTCCCAGGACTCCGGGATGCCGAACTTCTCCCGCTGGGGCTGGGGGATGGGCTTGGATGAACCCCAGACCGGGGAGCCAGCTGAGCGCCACTCGGTCGTGCGCCAGGTGAACCGGTACTTCCGGCCGCGGGCCTTCTCGAGCTCGGGGCAGTCGACCAGGAGGCGGAGGAGGCGCCGGCGCAGGTCGGTGGAGAGCGGCCGGCGGCTGTCGATGGCATGCTCCGGGAGGTGCCGGCGCCCGCCCTTGAAGGCGCGAGCCGCGTCGTCCGCCCGGCGCTGGATGCGGACCTCCGGGTCCTCACCGTCGATGTCCCGCCACAGATCCGATTCGGCGAGGCGCCCGAACAGGTCGGCGAGCCGGTCGTCCGTGTCCTCGTCCTCGGAGGGGCGCACGGATCGCTCGCGCATGTCCTCGCAGTCCTCGAGGTCCCACTGGTCCCGTTCCGCAGCGTCGTGCCGCTTCCGGGCCTCGTCGTTCGGGGAGAGACACCGGCCGTCGATGCAGTCGGCGCAGTCGTCGCACAGCATGGAGACTCCTTCTCGTGGTTGGTTACCGGCGCTTCCGCCGGGCTTTCAGGGCGTCCCGGAGGTGGCCGAGATCCTCGATGAGGTCCTCGACGTCTCCGAGCAGGAGGGTGGCCTCGGACTCGCCAAGGTCCTCGCCGCCCGGGGAGGTTGGATCGGTCGCCCGCTCCCAGGAGACCAGGAGGGCACCGACGTCGCGCCGGACCTCCCGGATCCGGGAGCGCGGATCGCCCGGCTGGCTGGGCTCGGCATCCAGGGTGATCCGCGCCCCCGCCCTGGCGAGCAGGTCTCCGTAGACGGCCTCCGGGTCGCCCGTGTACTTGGCGATGAGCGGGAGGACCTCCACGGGCATGAGCCGGGCGCCCGAGCGCCAGTGGGAGACGAGCGACCGGTCCACGCCAAGCCACCGGGCGAAGGCATCGTCCGTCCAGGTGCGGCATCGCCGGGCGACCTCATCGAGGACCGCCGGCGCGACGCTCCCGAGCTCGCGGCAGACGCTGTGGGCCACCATGGTCACCTCCCCCGCGTTGCAGTTGACGTTGACAGCCCGTATTTGACAGGGCATGAGCCCGAGGAGCCCCCGCGCGCCCACGGCCAGGCCGGCATCTGTGGTACCGTCCACACCGGAAGGAAGCCCAGATGAGCACCGTCGCTGTCGTGTTGATCGTCCTGTCCGCCCTGGTGTGCGGCGTCTGCGGTTACTTCGCGGCCAAGCCGGTCGGCCGGGAGGTCGAGGGCTTCCTGGTCGGCCTGGTACTCGGGCCG
>JBFYZZ010000220.1:0-26225 GCA_041309225.1 Deltaproteobacteria bacterium
CGGCAGCGGCGCGAAGCTCCGGCGGAAGTGGATCTACGTCGACTACGACTCGGGGCACCCCGACCTCTCGGACTGGCAGGCCAAGAACCTCTGCGGACGCCGGGAAGAGGAGCGCGACGCCGATGGGCTTCGCACCTTCGAGTACGACTGGCGAGGTCTCGTCACCCGGACCTCGCATCGCTTCTGGTCCGTGAAGGACGGTAGCAGCCGGGACTGGGACGATGCGACCTCCGACTTCTGGACGGAGGGCGACGCCTGGGACCCGGAGATTCCCGTTACCGACCGCACCTCCATCACCGACTGGCTCGAACTCGACGATCTCACCGACACCACCACGGTTGAAGTCACGACGACCTACGACGCCGCTGGTCGTCCCACGGAGGTCGCCTGGCCCGAGGGCTGGACTGCGCGGTCCTCCTACAACGAGGCGGGCGTCCTGGCTGGCATCGAGGTGGATCCCGGCACGGGAACCTACGGTGACGTGCTCACGAAGGTCACCTACAACGCTCGGGGGCAGGTCACGGGCTACACGCACGGCAACGGGGTCGAGACAATCTTCGAGCACGACGAGGACCTCGAGCGGCTGGTGCGCATCTTCACCCAGAAACCCTCCCCCACCACCGTCCACTTCCAGGATCTCTCCTACGCCTACGATCCAGCCGGAAACCCCGTCCGCATCACCGATGAGCTCGCCGAATCGAGCTACCGTTCGAACCAGCTCATCCCCAACAGCCGCACCTTCACCTACGACCCCCGCTACCGCCTCATCCGAGCCACCGGGAAGAAGCACGCGACCGTGGTAGATCGCACTGCCGACGTCCTGGTGCCAAGTCCTGACCCCAAGGACTACGAGCCCTACACCTTCCGCTACACCTACGACGAGGTCGGGAACTTCACCACGAACCAGGAGTACAGGTCGGGTACCCAGAACCTCTACTACAAGGCGGGGCGTATCGACCTCTTCAACGGCGACCTCGGGGAGGCGGGATCCTTCACCGACCCGACCACGGGCAACTTCACCTACGACGAGAACGGCAACACCCTCCACACCCCGCGCATCAACGCTCTTGCCTACACCTTCGACAACCAGGTGCGGTACGTGGACCTCGGGGGTGGCGGCACGGTCCGCTACCTCCGGCACGGCGACCAGCGGGTGCTCCGGTTCGTGAACAAGACGGGAGTACGGGCCCTCGGCATCTACCTCGGCCCCTGGGAGTACCACCGGCGGGTGGGCACCACCGCCTACACAAAGACCGTGCTCCACGTGGAAGGCCACGGCCGGCACGCCCAGATGGAGGAGGTGCTCGCCGGGAGCGACTCCACATCCCTCCCCATCTTCTACCACCACGGGGATCACCTCAAGTCCGGACACGTACTCACCAAGGCCGACGGCACGCTGCTCTCCCAGGAAGAGTACTTCCCCTACGGAAGGCCCAGCGACCGCAGGGACGCCCGGAACCGCTATCGCTTCATCGGCGTCGAGCGCGACGAGGACACCGGCCTCTGCATGACCGGGCCGAGGACATTTGACCCCGTGTGTGGGAGGTTCTTGCAGGGGGATCCGGTGGCGGCTGCGATACCACAATGGTCTCCATTCTGCTACTCTAGTGGGAGTCCTGTGCAGCGACTGGACGGTAGTGGATACCAGGACACCGTTCCCCTTGGCGCCTCAACATCGTCTGCACAGGGCGCCCTCCTTACGAAAGCGCAGGCCGAGTCTACCTTGAAACCCCTCGACCAAGCTCTCTCCAACGAGGGCCTTCTAGACACCTTGGGCGTCACGATGGAGGAAAGGCAGGAACTAGAGGACGTTTCTGAACTCATGAAGAAGGCCGCAGATGAGGGTAGGATCACGGTAAAGGACCGCGATGCCAGAGATGGCAGTTCGCGTAGGGTTGGTGGATATAACTTTGAAACGGACACCTTTGTGTTCTACGGCCCCCCCGAGCTTGAATTCCTGGTACACGAGGGAACTCACGCTCTTCAAAAAGTAACCGAGACAGATGCTGTAAGGGCTGCCAGGTTGGGAAGGCAGGAGAATGCACATCCCCTCGTGGCTGTCGCCGGGATGGCCGCCGAGGTTCGACTGGAGGCCCAAGCGCAGAGAGTTGAAGGGATCGCCACCGCGATTCGTCGGAACGATTCCGCCGGCCTATTAGCTGCTCGCGATGACCCGTTCTCACTTGAGCACGGAGTTAACTCGGCGTCAATCGCCAAAGCGCGTTTGGAGAACTACCTTCGGATGGAAGATATCTTTCAGGGCAAGAACGTCGACATCGGCGGGTTCATGAGCAGTGTGCCTGCTTATGCCATCCACGGAACCCCGCTCCACTGGCACGCACTGGTGCCCCCGAAATGATGCCCCTCCTCCTTCTGCTGGTCGGATGTCGGATGGTCCAGCCCGAACCGTTGAGTTCGTCTTCTCGCCCGCAGGTGGTTGTGCCATTCTGGCGGGATCTGTCACATGTCGTTCCGATTCCTCCACGTCCGCGTTGTGCCCAAGGGGATGTCATTGCGGTAGACGGGGTGAGCCACACCATCCACCAGATCAGCGGAGATTTGGACACCACCCGAAGGATCTGGCAAGCCTCTCTTCGCGGTACGATAATAGGTTCACAACTCGCGTCCAGTGATCGCCTGGCCCTGTATTACGCGTACAAGGAGTCCTTGCCGTTTAGACGTGCAGTGCACATCATAGACCTGGAGACATCCAGGTATAGCGCGACTTGGCTCCCTGATGCGCCGGAGGCATTAGATACAGGATTCTCTCATGTGGGAGTGCAGCCGGACGGAACCATCCTTCAATTGTGCGAAGAGGGTGTGTGTGCTCTCAGGCTTGGTACTTCAGGTGGGCTCATCCCGCCTAGTGAGGATCCTTTTCTCGCTCCCATTACCACGGAATGGCAAATGGTAGAGCCTCGACAGCGGGGTACGATCATCGCTAACGCAGTGGCACCGATTCCCATGAGCACACGTGACATCGTCCTTGTCTGGAGCGACGGCGATTCGGTAAAAACCAGCTCGGGGAAACTCGCTTGTAAACCCCAACTAGCGAACCTTTTAGCATGGTCTGGCCCAGCTGGGCAGTACCTGATTGTCGGCGGCATAATGATTTGTGATGGCGTGGTCGAGACTCGCATGGATTTATACGACGCGTCCGTCGAGCCTTGGGTGCGCCTCATGTCTGTGCCCGTTGAAGGTAAGCTAACCAGCCTCGATATCGGATTCGTCTTCGGTTCGGAGCCGGCAACCCCTCGCGGAGGCTGGGTGTTACTGGAGGACGTAACCAAATCACTGGAAGACGCCCGCCGCCCCTGGGACGGCAGGCTCCCTTGCTACGTTGATGATGCGGAGAGGCGTCTTGTGCTGTCCGTTGAGGGTTCGACACAGCCTGCCCTGCTTTTCGGAGGCCTGCTTCCCGAAGACCCTCTCGAGCCGTGGGTTGGGGGGGTGTGTGCTGACCGCGAGGACATGACCATTTTGGGAGGACTCGGAACGCTTGTCTACTCCAAAGGAGTCAATACCGAATTGCTGAACGTGCACCGGGGCACAGAAGGGGTCATCATGTTAAACGCCGTGTTGGCCAGACGACGCTACTACTGGAAACGATGCGGCGTCATCGCTCCGTGACTGCGCGCCGCCGGCAGTCGCGCCTCGGGGGCCTCCACCCGCACCTCGTATTGCCCCCATGACCCCGAAGGCGGGCCAGGGGGTTCTTGGTAGCGAAACGCTAAGGACTCGTCCTTGACGCGATAGGCAATGGTGGCCCCCTTCTCGGAGAGGGTCACCGATTCGAGGAGCCGGTCGAGGGCCACGCGTCGCTCGGCGAGCGGCCGGGCGGCCCACGCCTGAAGCACGGCGGCCCGGAAGCGTTCAGGGTCCACCTGGTCGGCGGCGGGCAGGGAACGGTGCTCGGGCAGCGCCGCGAGCCGCAGGCGTGCCGTCTCCCGCTGGGCCACGAGGGGAGCGTTCACGGCCTTGGCGTCTTCCAGGTCGAGGACGCCGGCCGTGACCTGTGCGCCGGTGACCCGGATGCGGCGGTCCAGGTCGGCCACCTGGACTTCGAGCCGCTGCCGCTCGGCTGCGACCTCGTCCGGCGCCTCGGCGAGGCGGGTGAGGGCGTCCGCCACGAGTCCCTGGACGTTCTCGGGGGTGAGCACGTCCCGGTGGATGTGGTCGAGGACCGCGCCGTCGAGCCGTTCCACGCGGACCGAGAGGCCCGCGCAGGTCAGCTTGTTGTCGATGCGGGACGAGCAGTTGTAGTAGTGGTAGGGGCGTTTCTTCACACTCCCGCCCAGGACGACCGACATCCGGCCGCCGCACAGCCCGCAGCGAAGCCAGGGGGTCAGCACGCCCCGCTCACCGAGCCGGATCGGGTTGTGCCCGTTCCCCTCGTGGTTCCGCCGGACCTTCTCCTTCAGGTGCCGGAGCGCCTGGGCGCGATCCCAGTCCTCCTGGGAAACCGCGGCCTCGTGGGCGTTCCGGCAGGCGATCTCGCCGTCGTAGGCGATGTGCCCCGCGTAGGTGGGGCTGGTCAGGATCTGCTGGAGGTGCTTCGTTCGCCAGACCTGGAGGCCTCGGCGGCGCGGCATGTCCCGCCGGGAGGGCGACCGGACGCCCTCGCGGGTGAGCTTTTCCGCGAGTCGCTTCCAGCCGTCACGCCCCTCCAGGTACTCCCGGAAGACGCGCTGCACGGTCTCGAAGTCGGCCCGGGTCTCGTCCGTGACCACGAGTCGCGAGCCCCCACCCTGGACGGGCACGGCGGCGTACCCGAACGGGGGCAGTCCGTGGAGCCAGAAGCCCTTCTCCGCCTGGGAGCGCATCCCGCGCTGGACGTTGTGGGCGAGCTCCTCCGAATACCGCTCGGCGAGCCAGGCGAGGATCGGCCGGATGAGCTTCCGCATCGACTTGTCGCCCGAGTCCTGCTCGGTGAGCGAGACGACCTCGATCCCGGCGTCGTCGAGGGTCGCCAGCGCCCGGAGGCAGTCGAACATGTTCCGGGCGATCCGGCTGAAGGCCCAGACGTAGAGGCGCTCGACGGGCTGGACCCGCACCCTGCCCTTCTGCGCGTCCCGCTGCGCCTCGGCGCGCCGGATCATCTCCTGGTACGCGTGCCGCTTCTTGGACGACCGGCCCGAGATCCCCTCGTCCACGAACCAGTTGTCGGGGGGGATGGTCACCCCGTCGGCCTGGGCGCGACGGGCGATCTCCTCCCGCTGCTGATCGATCGATTTGTCTTGCCGGGGGTCGGAACAGCGGAGGTAGGCGGCACCGATGATCATGGAAGCCTCGCCGTTTGAGAAGGTGCTTTGTAGTTTACATAACTACCAGAGAACCGCGAGGGGCGCCAGGCAGATCAGGCGGCGCAGGCCTCCGCTGGCGGAGCCTCCGGGCGGAGCGATGCGAGGATGGCCGCCTGGAGGTCGCTCGGCGTGAGGCAGGAGGCCCAGGCCGCCCATGACGGTGTGCCGGTGGAGGCGACCGAGGCTCCGACCTGGGTGGCGCGCGGGCGGCGGTTCGTGCCCAGGTGGTGCTCTCGGACGACCCGGAGCAGGAGGTCGAGTTGGGGGCGTTCGGCCCCCGCGATCCGGGCGGCCTGCTCCGCCACGGCATCGAGGGCGGGTGCGACGCCCTCGTGGGCTACGAGGTCCACGTCGGCGAGGATCCGGGGAGGCGCCCCCGGGCGCCAGAGGACCAGGCGCGGGGGTCCGGATAGGAAGGAGTCGTCGCCCCTCATGCCCCTCGGAGCGCGGTACTCCAGCACGGCGTCGCCCTCGGGGGTGTCGAAGGTGGCGACCCAGGCGCGGCCGGTCTCGATGTCGTAGCGGACGTGAGCGGCGGCGGTGGCGAGGTCGGGGTTCGCGGACATGGGGCCCTCGGGATCGATGTCGCCAGACTACGACCCGAAAGGCCCTGGGACACCCCTGAATCGTTCCCCACGCTCCGGGCCCGGGAGGCCTCCAGGTGTGGGGAACGATTAGGAACGTTGAACGCTTGTCCATCCACCCCGGCGGCAGCATGGTTCTCTCCTCAAAGGAGCGACCCATGAGCTGCTACCGTCGTCCGTTCACCTACCTCCTGCGGACCCTGCGGGTCTCCCAGGAGGTCGACCGCCATCACCTGACCCAGGCGGACTTCGCCGCCCACCTGGGCCTCTCCCGGTCGTACTGGAGCCAGGTCCTCCACCGGCACCGGCCGCTGACCCCGATGGTGCGGCAGTGCCTCCTGCACAGCCTCTACCTCCAGGGGATCCCCGAGGACGAGCTGTGGGACCTCCTGCCCGGCGACCTCGCCGACGCCCCGGGTGGTGCCCGATGAACCCCACGACGAGCGCCACCCCGCGGTCCCCGAAGCTCGCGGTCGAGGACGCCATCGCGGCCTCCTTCCGCGACGGCCTCGGCCGGATGGTCTTGCGGTTCGGCCTGCTCGTCCTGGCGGGCTTCATCGTCGACGCGCTGCTGGGCGACGAGTCCGCACCCACCCGGCACGATCCCCCGACGAAGCTGTCCAGGGTGAAGCCTCGGCTTCCGCACCTTCGCCACCGCGCCCCCGGCGGAAGCGCCACGCCCGGACTCCGCCTCCATCCCCGCTCCCGGTAACCGCCGTCCTTCCTCGCGAGGTCCCCGATGGCCGCCCATGCTGCACCTGTCCTTCTGCCCTGGGACAAGGGCTACGACCGCCCCCGCCTGCTCTCCCAGCACCGCGAGCATCTTCGGACTTCCGGGCTCCTCGACTCGACCGTGGAGACCGCGCGCCTCTCCTCCGTGGACGGCGCCCAGGCGGAGGCCCTCGGCTACCCCGCGGGCCTCTCCGGCCTCTGCTTCCCCTACCCGGGGACCACCGTCGTCGTGGACCGACGGAGCGTGCCGTACACCCGTCTCCGGGTGGACCCGGCCAAGGTGAGAGAGCCGGGTCGGAAGTACGAGAACCCTCTCAAGGCGCGGATCAAGGACGGGCTCTCCTTCTACCCGTACGTCCCACCCGCGGTGGACGCCCTCCGCAAGGACGTGACCCGCCCGGTCCTCGTGACCGAGGGCGAGAAGAAGGCGCTCAAGCTCGGCCAGGAGGGCTTCCCGGCCATCGGGCTTCCGGGCGTGTTCCTGTTCCACGATCCCCGGTCGCAGGCGGCCCCGCCGGAGAAACCGCTCCACCCGGACCTCAAGCGTTGGCACTGGCGGCAGCGCCCGGTGTTCGTCTGCTTTGACTCCGACCGGATCGAGAAGGACATGGTAGCGCTCGCCCACGAGCGCCTCTGCCGGGCGCTCACCCGGGAGGGGGCGCTCGTCCGGTACGTGGTGGTGCCTCGTCTCGACGGCCACGAGAAGACCGGGGCGGACGACTTCCTGGTCGCCCGGGGCCCGGCAGCCTTCCAGGCGCTCGTGGACGCCGCCGTGCCCTGGGAGCCCTACACCTGGCTCATCGACGTCGTGCCCAAGGACCTGCCGCCCGCCGCCCTCGGCGTGGCCCTGGAATCCACCCGCCGGAAGATCATCGGGGCCACCCGGGCGGAGCGCCGGGAGTTCGTGCGACGGCTGTGCGAGGTCCACGAGGGCGTCCGCCCCGCGGACGCGCTCGCCCTCGTGCTCGGCGAGGAGCCGTCGCCCGACGGCACGATGCCGGACGACCTCCCCTCCGTCAACGTGAGCGGCCGGCAGCTCCTCGAGATCGTGGGCGACGCCTGGGCGGCGCTCCGCTCCTCCCGGTTCGGCCCGCGCCTGTTCCGGTACGGCCAGGACGTGGTGTTCATCCCCGATCCCGCGAACCAGCCGGAGGGGCAGGCCGCCCTCCAGCCGGTGGACCCGAACCTGCTCTCCGCCATGCTCAACCGGGCGGCCACCTGGGTCGCCGAGGGCGAGGAAGGCGAGCGTGTCTCCCGGCTTCCCCTCGACGTGGTGCGCGACATGATCGCGCTCCCCGAGCCGGGCCTGCGCGTGCTCGACGCGGTCGTCCACGTCCCGATCCTCTGCATGGATGGCCGACTGGTCGCCGAGGCCGGGTACGAGCCCGAGGCCCGGCTCTACCACCTTGCCGACGAGCGGGTGGCCGCCGCGGCGGCCGCCGTTCCGACCGCCCCCACGGCCGACGACCGGGCGAAAGCCCTCTCCCTCCTCATGAACGACCTCTTCGGCGACTTCCCGTTCGCCCGGCCGAGCGACCGGGCCCACGCGCTCGCCGCGCTCCTGCTGCCCCTGGTGCGCCACCTGGTCGCCGGGCCCACACCGCTCCACGTCATCGAGGCGCCTTCGGAGGGCACGGGCAAGGGCCTCCTCGCCAACGTGATCGCGCTCGTCGCCACGGGTGCCGCCGCCCAGCCCATGACCCTGCCCACGGCCGAGGAGGAGGTGCGCAAGAAAGTCACCGCTTCCCTCCAGTCCGCGCCCACCATCGTGCTCTTCGACAACATCCGGCACGCCATCGACTCGGCCTCCATCGCGGCCGTGCTCACCTGCGACGCCTGGAGCGACCGGTTCCTGGGCCAGACGCGCATGGTCCTGGTGCCCAACCGCGCGCTCTGGCTGGCAACCGCCAACAACCCGGTCCTCTCCCGGGAGAACGCGCGGCGCAGCGTGCGCATCCGGCTCGACGCCAACGCGGAGCGGCCCTGGCTGCGCGAGGGGTTCCGGCACCCCGAACTGCGCGCCTGGGTTAAGGAGGAGCGCCCGGCCATCGTAGCGGCCCTCCTCACGCTCGTCCGCGCCTGGCTCGCCGAAGGGCATCCGGCCGGCGCGGTCCGCCTGGGCTCCTTCGAGCCCTGGTCCCAGGTCGTGGGGGGCATCCTGGCCACCGCTGGGGTTCCGGACTTCCTCGCCGACCGCAACGAGTCGCAGGAGTACGCCGACTCCGAGGAGGCCGACTGGCACGGCTTCGTGGAGGCCTGGAGCGAGAAGTACGGCGGAACCCCCGTCACTGCGGGCGACCTCATGGCGCTCGCGGGCGACCGGAAGCTCTTCAACCTCGATCCGGGCAGCACCTCCGACCGGCGAGCCCGGGTGTCGTTCTCATCGTCCCTCACCCGCCGCAGGGACCGGAGGTATGGGCCCTTCCGCATCGTCATGGGCCGGGACGACCACCTGAAGCAGAACGTGTACGCCCTGCTCAAGGTGGAGGCGGGAGAGGCCGCGGCCTGACGCGCATACCGGCCCGCGTCACAAGGCGGTGTCCCAGGTCCCCCGATCACCGTCCACGCCGGCTACGCGGGCGCGATGTGGACCCCCGACCGCAAGACCCTCTACGACCTCGTCTGGTCGACCCCCCTCAACAAAATCGCAGCGGAACACGGTACGTCGTACGGCGAGCTGGTGAAGGCCTGCGACCTCCTGAAGGTGCCGCGGCCTCCGCACGACCACTGGACGAAGGTCGGGCTCGGCCATCCGGTGGTCGTGCCCCCACTTCCCGAAGTCGGGCCTGGCGTACCGACAGCGGCGAGCCCGAAGCTCCGCGTGCCGCGGCCGGTCTCGTCGGTGAGCCGGGTGGTCGTCAAGCTCCCCCCGATCCCGGACCACGAACTCATTCAGGCGAGCCGGGCCGCTCTCAAGGGAGCTGAACGGGACCAGTACGGCTGGGTCGTCCCCCACCGCCACCGGCGCTGCCTCGCCGTTCGGGTCTCGCCCGACCAGGTCGAACGCGCGCTGGGCGTGTACGCCCTCATCCTCGGCTCCATCCTGGGGACCTCGGCGAAGCTGGAGGTCCGACGCCGGAACGAGTTCTCGCGCTACGAGACATGGATCACCTGGGACTCGGAGGAAATGCAGCTCGAACTCCGGGAGACCACGCACTGCGCCATTCGACCCGCGACACCCGAGGAGAGGCGACGGCTCTTCCTGCCCAGCGGGGTCGTGCGCGAGTACGTCCCGACGGGCAAACTGAAGCTTGCCATCACGACTCTCGCGCGCACCGGGGCCCGCCAGAGCTGGGCGGACAGCACGACCGGCTCAGTGGAGGAGAAGCTCGACGGCTTCCGGTACGCGCTCCAAGCCGGAGCCGACGCGCTCAAGAAGCAGAGGGAGGAACACGCAAAGGCCCAGGCGGAGTGGGCGGAGCGCGCGAGGCGCGCGGAGGCTGCCAGGAAGGAAGCGGAACGGCAGCAGGCGCTCGTGTCCCAGGCCCTTCGAATGGCACAGCGCTGGAGGGCCGCCAACGATGTCCGCACGTTCATCCAGGCGGTCCTGGCCGTGCTCCCCAAGGACGAGCGCGACGAGCCCCTGGAGGAGTGGTACTCGCTGCTCCGCCACTACGCGGATCTGCTCGACCCCCTGGTGGACCCCGAGGAGGCCAGGACGCTGCTCCTCAAGCCGGATCGTTCCACCTGGTTCTCCGACGAGGACCTCGGCAACCTGCACTCCGCCGGGTCCGGACGGTACGGGCCGCACTGGTAGGGCCGCGGGCGAGCCTATGGGGCCTCCGAGTGCGATCTCGCGCCCGAACTCGGATCGGCCTGTCGAGCACCCGCGAGCACCCGCAAGCCTCAGTCCATTTCCAAGACATACTTGCTTGTCAGGCACCGTTTCGTCGAATGTCTTCAAGAGGGGGGGCACCCGCAAGATCGAGGGCCCTTCCACCCCGCGGCTGGGCCACCCCCGCCCTCCCGGCCCGTTCCTGCGGGTGCCACCCATTGGAGCAAGACAGGCCCATTGTAGGCTTGCCTGGCTTCACATCGGGCAAACCGCGCACGGGGCTGCGGGTGCTCGCGGGTGCTCCCGAGGTCGTTCCGAGGCGAGCTCCCGGTCTACGCCCGGAGCCGGTAGGACTGGTTCGGCGAGCGGGACGACGACGCCAGGCGCTCCAGGGTGCCGGCCGCCACGAGCCGGGCGAGCGTGTCCCGCGTACTCGACCGGCTCCAGCCGAGGCGCTCCTGCACCCCGCGCGAGGTGACCGTCCCCTGCTCGCGGGCCAGGGCGACCACCGCGGCGTCCCGGACGCTCGCAGCGTCGGGCGGCGGGGCGGGAGCGGGCTTCGGGATCGAGCGCGTCTCGCGCGGGGTGGGCACCACCGTGCCCCTGGCCTCGACAGGACGCGGGGCGAGACGGGTCGCCACCAGTGCAGGAGCCGACGGCCTCGAAGGCGGTGGAGTCGGCGCTCGCGGTGCCGGTCGGGCCTGGAGCGGGACGGGAGACCAGATCGCAGGTGCCGATCGTAGCGAAGGCCCGACCTTCCGCTCGACGGCCACCGAGACCTCGCCGTCGAGTTCGAGAACCTCGATCTCGGGCCAGCCGCGGTGGCCCAGTTCATCGGCGATGCGGGCGAGGCCCTTCCCCTGACCTCGGGCGAGCCCCAGGTGGCGGACGAGTGCACGCAGCCGCGGGTTCGGAGGCCAGTCGGCGCTCCCCAGGGCACCGGGGCTCGCGACCTCCAGGCGGCGGCCAGCGACCAGCACTCGGACCGGGAGCGTGCGTGCCGCCGGGCTCCAGTCGCGGTGGACCATCGCGTTGAGCACCATCTCCTTCACCATCGCGGGCGGGAAGCCCCGGAGCGCATCATGCCGGGCAAGGTTGGCGAGGAGGTCGGGGAGCGAGTCCTCCACCCACTCGCCTCGACCCGCCTGGAGCCACACGCGCATCCCGGGCAGCCGCCGGTACGGGCGGTGTCCCAGGGCCACCAGGCCCGCCACGGTCGGGACCGCGAGGCCGTCCCGCTCCACGGCCGCCCCCAACCGGATCATCGCCCGCTCGGCCGGCGTGAGCGTCGAGTCGTCGTCCTCCGACAGGCTCGCAGGCGGCACGCCAAGGTCCACGAGCCGGGACTGGTCCAGTTCGTAGGACTCGGCATCCTCCACCGTCTGCATCTCGTCGGGGACCTCGGGGGTCCGCACAACCTCCGGCGGCTCCAGGCGCAGGGCGACTCCCGGACCTTCGGTCAGGTCCACCGGGATCGCCTCGCCGACGCAGCCGGGTGCCATCTCCTCTGCCAAGGCGCAAAGCGCCTTGACCACCCGCTCCCTGCTCGGCGCGAGGACGCTGTCCACGATGGGCAGGACCAGCACGCCGCCGCCCGACGTGGCGAGGAGCTGCTTCATGGCATCACGGGCTTCCTCGACATGGCGGGGTGGCAGCGGGCCGCGCATGAGCCCAGCTTGGCGGAGGCTGGACATGGCGATGACCGGCATGTCGGCAAGCTCCTGGTGCAGGAAGTCGATGTAGGTGGCGAGGTCGAGGGATGACATGACGGGCTCCGACATGACGTGTTGCCATGCCAAGATGCCCACGATGGCCGGTCACGGAGTGCGATGGAGGTGCGAAGCACTTCGCGCTGGGCAGGCCAGCCCGCCGTACAAGCTCACCGCCGCCGGGTCGGGCGAATGGGCGAAAGTGGCCGGGTGAGATGCACAGCGCGGCCCCGAGAGCCATGGGTCCTGGTCCAGAACGTGGGCGTGCCAGGGTTTCCCGAGGAAGCCAAGTCCGAAGATCCTGGTCCACGTGGACTGGACGGGCCTCATGTCCTCGGAGGAGGTCGCACATTCGACCCGATCCCGGCCGCACACTACTGGACCACGCCTTCTCGCCATGGTGAACAAGGCTTCGACAGCAGGTTGCTGGTTGAGGTCGAACCGGATGGTCCGACCGCCATCCTTTGGGCCGGCGTGAGCCTAGTCACGTCCTGGGTCACCTCGAAGGTCCTGGCGCAGGCGACCGACGCGCTGCCGGAGAAGGTCCGGTGGTCTCCGACCCTCGCTCACGACGTCCGGAAGTACATCCTCGTGCAGGGCCTGTGGCTGGCCAGCATGGTCATGGTCGCGATGTCCGACCTCTTCTGGCAGGTGTCGCGCTTGAACCTCGAGCAGGCGCCCGCATTCGGCCACCTCGGCATGACCCTGGGCCTCCTTATCGGAGTCGGGCTGGGCTGGCCGCTCGTGCTGCTGATGGGCGCCGTGTTCCTTCTCCGGCGTCGGCCGGTGGCAGCCGCGTCGGGTTGATGCCAACCAGGAAGGGAAGCAACGCACGCCGTCTGCGCCCCACGCCCGCAACACGCGCCGGTCCTGCTGGAGCCCGCGCCACCCCCGGCCGCAGCGGTCCTCCCGGTTCCCGGGCTGCCGTCGTGCCCGGGCTGGCCGAACGACGGTGCTCCACTGGCGCGCTCGGGTCCGGTCGTCCAGAGGTGGCACGGCGACAACGACCGACGGTGAAGGGTGTATCCTCAGATCATGTTCGGGCTCTGCGCCATCCTCCTGCTGGCCTCGGCTGGGCCGGTCCACGCCGTCCCGGTGAGACTGCCACCGGGGGAACCGGCGGGGCCGTGGGACGAGGTCCTGACCCTCGCCGGGCTCGACTCCAGGCCGCCCGCCGGAGGCGAACTCTGTGTCCAGATGGCGGCGACCGCTTCCACCTGGACCATCCGGGTCCTGGCGGGCGACCGGGAGCAGCGCCGTGTCGAGGTCCCCGCGCCGCTCGACGTCGCGAGCCGCGAGGCCGTGGCCTGGATCGCAGCCAGCCTAGCCACGCCCCTGACCACCCCGGGCTGGAGCGATCTTCTACAGGCCGCTCCCCCGCCGCCAGAAGCCCCGCCGATCCTCCCACCCCCACGGCCGCCGCCGATCCCGCGAGCCGAAGCACCCCCTCCTGCGCCCGATCCCCCCGCCACGGTGGCTGCCCCCGAGCCGCCGCCGAGGCCTGAACCTCCTGCCGTCGTGACCATGCGCGATCCGCCAGCGGCGGTCGATCCGCCAGCCGAAGCCCGAGCGGTGCCTCCACCCGAGCGAGCCATCGCCCGGCCGCCCCCGTCCGCCGTCCCGGCGCCCGCCGTCGCCGAGGCGCCGTCTCGTCTTCAGGTACAGCCTTGGATCGAGGTCGAGGGCGGCGCCGTCGCCGCACCGTCCGCGACCCTCGCGCCGGGTGGGCGACTGCGGATCGGAGGGCGTCGTGGACCGCTCGAAGCCAGCCTGGGAGCCGAGGTCCTGGGACCGGCGGCCCTACTCGACGTCACCGGGACCCCCTCGGTGACGGCGTACGGGCCCATCGCCGGGCTCGGACTCGGGTGGAATGCCCTGTCCGGCGCCGTGGAGACCGGTCTGGCCTGGCGGCGGTACACCCAGGACGGCGAACTCGTCGAGAGCGCGGTCGTCCCCTGGGTCGGACTCGACGTCGCGATCCGTGCCCACCTCGAGCGTCGGGTGGATCTCGTCCCCACCGCCGAAGTGCGGCGGGATCTGCTCCGGACCGACGTGCACGTCGGGAGTGAGCCCGAGATCACGCTGTCGGAATGGCAGGTCCTGTTCGGTCTCGCACTGCGGCTCGAACTTTAGGCCAACCTTTTGGCGCTCTCGATGCACTACACATGTCGATGGAACCCGTTGCCCATATCGGGATGCTGGTCCGCAGCGCACGTTGCGGCGAGGTAGGCGCCGAGGACGCCCTCGTCCGCGACTGGTTGCCCACCATCCTGGCCTGGTGCCGCCGCCTGGGCGGTCCGACGATCGACGCCGAGGACGCCGCCCACGACGTACTCATCGTCGTCCTGACCCGCCTGGAAAGGCTCCGGGACCCGGAGTGCTTCCCCTCGTGGGTCTTCGGCATCGCCCGGCGGGTGGTGGCCCGACACCGGCGCCGGGCCTGGCTCCGCCAGTGGTTCGATCGGCGGTCGGAGCCGCTGACCCCGCTGCCAGGGCCGGACCGCTCCGACGACGTCCATCAACTCTGGCTCGCCCTCGACGCGCTTTCCGCCGTCCACCGCGAAGTGCTGGTGCTCTGCGACCTCGAGGAACGCACCGGCGCCGAGGTCGCCCGGCTGCTCGGGGTACCGCTCGGAACGGTAAAGGGCCGCCTGCACGACGCCCGGCTCCGCCTGCGGGTGGAGGCCCGTCGCCGCGGGCTCGGGGGCGAGCCGTGACCACCGAGCGCGAGCGTTGGACCCGGCTACGGGAGAGGACCGCGGCGACCCCGGACGAGGTCGAGCGGGTGGCGTCCCGGGTCCGCATTCCGCCCGACGTCGAGGTCGGTCGCATGCTGGGCGTCCTCCCGGGCTCCGACCCCCTCGCCGAGCGCCGGATCCTCGGTCGCGTAGCCGGACGCCGCCGCCGTTGGAGGTTCGCCACGCTCGTTGCGCCCCTGGCCGGCGGACTGGCCGCTGCGGCCGCCCTGGCGCTGTGGCTCCTCCGCCCCGAGCCGCCGCCGGGGTACGACCAGATCCTCGACTCCCCGGCCGAGTGGCGGCATGAGCAGCCGACCGACGCGCTCACCGTGTCCTACCAGGGCACCGGCCGGCTGGTGGGCGGGAGGCACGTGGCCGACGTCGAGTGGCAGGTGGGCACGCTCCAGCTGTCCCTGAGCCCGGAGGCCGATGTCGACCTCACCGTCCACACCGCCGAGGCACGGGTGCACGTGTCCGGCACGCGCTTCGAGGTCACCCGCGACGCCCGGGGCACCCGGGTCTCGGTGATCGAGGGTCGGGTCGAGGCCGCCTGCACCGGATCCGACGCCGCCGTGCTCGTGGCCGGCGCCGAGCTGTCCTGCCTACCCGGCACCGCCCCCGGCCTGCTCGGCCGGGCCCGAACGCTCGCCGCCGAGGGGCGGCCGCCCGCCGAGGTCCTGGTCGCGGCCGAAGCGGGCCTCGCCCTCACCCGGGACCCGGTGGTCGTCGAGGAACTGCGCTTGGTGCGCCTCCAGGCCCTCATCGCGGCCGATCGCCGGGCCGAAGCCCTGGCCGCAGCACGTGCAGGCGCGGGCGTCGCCGGTCATCGCCGCACCGACTTCATGCACGCCGAGGCCCGCCTCGCCTGGGACGAGGAGGGCTGCGCAGGCGCTGCGCCCACCCTCCGTGAACTCGCTGCCGCCAATCTTATCGACGACGCCGAGCGGGAACGACTCGCATGGTGCGAGCGGGCACTCGATGCCTCTCGACCCGAAGCGCACGAGCGGAAGGAGACTCCACCTTGACACCCCTCCTCCTCACCCTGGCCCTGTCCTGCGGAGTGATCGACCTCTGGTTCGAAGGGGGCGAAGCCCCGGGCGGCGGAGAGGACTCGGACCCTGGCGCCGCAGTCCACATCGGTCCGACCGACCTGGACAGGGACGGATGGACCCCCGACGAGGGCGATTGCGACGATACCGACCCGGACGTTAATCCCGGCGCGACCGACGCCTTCGGCGACGGGATTGACGCCGACTGCGACGGGGCGGATGGCCAGGACGCTGACGGCGACGGGAATGCCTCCACCGCGAGCGGTGGCGACGACTGCGACGACTCCGACGCGAGCGTCCATCGCGGAGGGATCGAGACCTGCGACGGCGAGGACGAGGACTGCGACGGGATCCTGGACGAGGGGCTCTGGTGCGGCCCCCGCGACCTCGAGTCGGCCGACGCGGTGGCGCGCGGGGAAGGGAATTTCGATCAATGCGGCCACGCGCTGTCCACGGCGGGCGATTTCGACGGCGACGGGCGCCCGGACGTGGTCGTCGGTTGTACCGTGGATCCAGGAGGCTACACACCCATCGTCGGCCCGCCGTACGTCTTGATCTACACGAGTTTGGCATTCGATGCGGGGTTCCTGATCTCCGTCGAACCCGGAGTGGGGCGGTTCGAAGGCTCCAACGGCCTCGCGGTCGCCCCGGCGGGCGACACCGACGGCGACGGTCTCGACGACGTGCTCATCGCCTCGTTCGACTCCGGTCTCGGGTCCGTGGAGGCGGTCCTGGTGCTCGGACGGCCCGATCCAGGTCATGGAGGCGTGGCACTCATTGAGGAGGGCGATGCGACCTTCACGCCCGCGCCCGGCCGGGTCGCCCCGGCGGGCGACACCGACGGCGACGGTCTCGACGACATGCTCCTCGGCGTCGACGACTCCTCGTCGGGCGGCGCGGGAATCGTATACCTCGTCCGCGGCCCGGTAGCCGGACCGGTAGACCTCGAGACCGTCGCCGCCGCCGCGCTCGTGGGCGAGACGCCGGGTGACGGGGCCGGCGCGTCGATCGCCGGTGGCGGCGACGTGGACGGGGACGGCGTGCCCGACCTCCTCATCGGGGCTCCGTCCGCGGACGCGGGCGGCGCGGACGCCGGGGCGGCCTACCTGGTGCTCGGTCCCGCAGAAGGGGACCTGGACCTGTCGGACGCCGATGCGCGGCTCACAGGCGAAGCGGCAGACGATCAGGCCGGGACCGCTCTTGCCTTCGCGGGGGACGTCGACGGCGACGGCCACGCCGACCTCCTCGTCGGCGCTCCGGGCTACGACGGGGGGGCCGGCGCCGCCTATCTCGTGCTCGAGACCGTATACGGCGACCTGTCCCTCGCCGACCGCTCGGCGAGGTTCGCGGGCGAGAACGCCGATGACCGCGCGGGCACAGCCGTCTCCTCGGCCGGGGACGTGGACGGCGACGACCTCGACGACCTGCTCGTAGGCGCTCCGGGCTACGACGGGTGGGCCGGCGCCGCCTACCTCCTGATCAACCCAGCCTCGGGCGAATTGTCGCTCTCGGCCGCCGACGCACGGCTGGCCAGCGAGGAAGACCGGGACGATGCGGGCTACGCGGTCGCTTCGGCTGGAGACGTCGACGCCGACGGATACGACGACGTGCTGGTGGGTGCGCCCGGTGCCGGTACGTATTGGCCCGGCGCCGCCTACCTGCTCCTCGGTGGGCCCCGGTGACGGGGGTGCATCCCATTGCCTCCCGAACCGCAATGAAAGGAGGCCCGATGAACTCGATCCGACTCCCCTCGATCCCACCCTCGTGGCGGCCCTCGTCCCCCTGGGTGCGTGCAAGGACGACGCAGACACCGGCGACACCGGATCGCCCAGAGATCCCGCCGTCCTGTGCGTGAACGCGGGCACGCTGATCGACGGTAGCGAGGCGGATCCGCAAACGGACCGGCTGGTGGTCGTCCGTGACGGGACCATCGAGGCCGTCGTGGACGCGTCCGAGTCGAGCGCGCGGGACTGCGGCCGGACGCTGGACGCAGGGGACGCCTGGGTGATCCCGGGCCTCTTCGACATGCACACCCACGTCACCCTGACCGAGCGGCGCCTCAATCCGATGATCGGCCGACTCTCGACCACCTGGGACGAGGAGATCGCCCGCTGGATGCTCCGAGCCCAGCTGTTCTGGGGAGTCACCACGGTCCGCGACACGGCGGCGCTCTTCGACGAAGGCCTGGCCCTTCGCGCCTCGGTCGGGGCCGGGGACATCCCCGGACCGCGCCTGTTCATGGCCGGCCCGCTCCTGGAGGGCAGCGAGCCCGTCTGGAGCGGAGGCATCTCCGTGTCGCTCGCGAGCGACGAGGTTGTGGCCGCCGAGGTGGAGAGGCAGGCCGACGCGGGCTTCGACTTCCTCAAGGTCTACACCACCCTCGGTCCGGAGCAGACGAGGATCGCCATCGAAACGGCCCACGCCCGGGGCCTGAGGGTCCTCAGCCATCTCGGAGCGACCACGTGGGAGGAGGCCGTCGGGATGGGGATCGACCGACCCGTACACAGCCTGCCATACACCGACTGGAACCGGCAGGACCCCTCCGCTCCCGACGTCCTCGCCCTGCTCGACTCGATGGCCGCCGCAGGCATAGCTAACGACCCCACCATCGAGGTGTTCGCGAAGATGTACCACCCGCAGGCGGCGGAGCTGGTCCCCGCGGAGGTGCTGGCCACGGTGCCCGACACGATGCGCAGCGCCTGGGAGGCCGAGATGGCCCAGTATTCTGCAGAGCTGAAGTACGGCTACGCCAACGGGATCTACGACCAGGCCCTCGGCATCCTGCTCGACTACGTCGCGATCGCCCGCGCCGCGGGGGTGCCGCTGCTGGCCGGGACGGACCAGGCCTGCCCCCTACGTGGTCCCGGGCTGGTCGCTGCACGGGGAGCTGGCCTGGCTGGCCGAGGCCGGCATCCCGAACGACGAACTCGTCCGGATGGCCACGGCGGACGCCGCGGAGTGGCTCGGGATCGGCGACACGGTCGGAACCCTGGAGGCCGGCAAGGTGGCGGACCTGGTAGTCCTGGGCGCCGATCCGCTCGCCGACATCGCCAACGTCGGCGAGGTCGAGGCGGTCGTGCAGGCGGGCGTGGTGCTCGACCGGAGCGCGCTCGTCGACCTGTGAGTACCGGTGCATCCGCGGCGGACCCGCGGGCGGGCCCGGATCGAAACACGCTGAGGCACCGGATCTCGTTCGCGGGGACCCAGATCGCCGCGTCGCAGGTGTCCACGAAACCGGATCGGTTTCGGTACCTCTTCACCCGCCGCCGCCTCCAGTTCGAAGTGGCTCCCCGGCCCCCTTCCTCGACGGCCTTCCCAGGACCCAGGCCTGCCCCGAGGCCTCAGAACCGGACGAACCGGACAGGTCTGCTCAGGGGTAGGTCAGGAGGTTTGGGATCTTGACCTCTCCAGCGGTCGGTCCAGAGCGCCACCCCGCCGAGTCCCCCTCGGAAGCTGGGCCCACCAGGTCCACAGGGTCGGTCCAGGGGAGGACCAGAACGGGCTCCATCTGGTCGGGCCAGGAAATGACTGCCGGGCCAGCGCAGGTGTCGGGAAGGGTGTACACTGAGTCGGATAGGGCGCGGTCCGGGCGCCGTTGGCGGCAGGCTGGACTACTCCTTGATCGGGGCCCTGCCCGCGGCCACCAGTTTTTCGTTCAGGTTCTCCCTTGCCTTTCTGGTCTTCTCGGGGCGAACCCAGTAGTGCTCGAATAGCGCGCGAAGGGCGTCAAGGCCGAGTTCCGCCTCACCTGGTTCTACCTCGATGATGGTCCCCGCTGCCTTATCGAGTCGAGGGTGGGCAGCGTTGTTGCCGATCTCCCGGAGGAGGTGAAGCGGGTCCCATGCCCACCCTGGTAGGGAGCCCTTGGCCATGTCGATCTTGGCTTATAGCCCTTCTTCCTTGAACCCCCCGGGGTTCTCCAGCACCCTCTCCAGCAGCCGACGTGAGAGAGCAGCGGAGGCCTTGGCACTCAGGGGCAAGACCGAGCAAGCCTCGTCGTAGTCCACCCGGACCTCCGGGGGAACCTCCCCTGGCGCAGGGGGCTGGCCGTGGTCAAGGGGGTAGACGACGTGCTGCTCCTGGCGCGTTGACCTTCCATCTTCGGCGAGTCGGTGCTCCGTCACGCGTACGACGGGCGCGAAGCACGACGCGATGGGGCACCGAAGCACCGCGAAGTTCCAGGCGATGGCGTCCCCAGGTCTGGCCGCGTCCCGCCGCACACCCTGGAGGGCGTGGTCGATGTCAACGGCGTATTTGTAGAATGGCCCCCGGTTTCCGCAAACCGGGCAGGTCGAGGTGAACTGCTCAGGAGTGCTTTCGTAGGTTCCCATGGTCCACTCACCGTCAGGTAATCGGTAAATCCTTTATCGAGCCACGTTCTCGCGGACCAGGTAGCACCCTCACGTGGTCAGGCGCTCCCGCCCCACCGCTGCACCCCGTCCGGCGCGTCGAACGCGACGAGGATGCCCAGGCCCTCCAGGGCCTCCAGGTGGCGCTGGACGACCTTGCGGGAGGCGCGGACGAAGGCGCGGGCGACCTCGTCGGGGGTGACGGGGGCTCGGCAGGCCAGCACGCGGTCGCGGACGGCGCGCACCTGGGCAGGCACCTCGGCGGGCCATGGCGGGAGGGCGGCCTCCTCACCCTCGTCGGAGTTCTCGACGGGCTCCAGGCCGGGCAGTGCCGCCTGCTCGCGGACCACCTCGGGGGCCGTGGGGGCCTGGAGATCGGGACGGAGCCAGCGGACGACCCCACGGGCCTCCTCGGCAGCGCGCTCACGGTTGAGCGCAACCAGGCGGACGAGGATCTCGTCGTCGGGGAGGTCGGCGGGCCAGCCGTAGGCGTCGGCTACGGCGGCGTCGAGGTCGTCGTGGAAGGCCCTCAGCACCGAGATCAGCCCGGACTCGTGGATGGCTCTCTCCTTGGGGGACAGCGGGAGCCCAGCACGTTCCTTCCGAAGAACCCCGTACATCGCGTTGATAGTCAGGCCGGGGCATTCGCGAATCCGCGCCGTACGGTGTGTGTCAAGAGCCTCGGCCACCTTGCGGATTCGGTGAGCTTGGTCGGGCGAGGCATCGGGAAAAGGATACGGGTCGAAGCACTTGGACTTGTTGTAGATCGGGTCGTTACCGATGCCGAGATGCCCTCCTGCGGCAGTCGCCCATACAACGTGGAACCTTGATGACAGGACACCATGAACGAGGGCATCCTCATCGGCGACGACCACGACCTTGTGGTCTGCCATGAACTCGGCGGGAATGAACTGAAAAATCCTGGTCCGGGCCGTCTCCGTGGTCGCGATGTACCGGCGAAGGCCGTGCAACGCGGCCCGCAGGAGAGGGCGCTCCCACCCGAACCGCCACCAGAGGCGTCGGATGCTCTCCCTCCGGTTCACATCCCGCTCGGGCTTCACCCGATCCAGGACAACCTGGAATGCATGCGGGTTGGCCTCCCGGGCTTGCTCCTCGCCCATGAACGAAAAGTCGACCAGGTAGCGCTCGCGCTGCCCTTGGAGGAGGTCACGACCTCCGATGTAGGGCCGCAGGCAGGTGGCGTTGAGTGCCGCAATACGGTGGTACTCCTCCGGCAGGAGGATGAACCCGGCACCGTGGAGGGCGACGCCCATGCCGGAGATCCCGCTGTTGGCCCGAAGGGCCACCGCATCGGTCACGGCGGCGCCCGCGGTGAGGTCGGGCCGGATCACGTCCACCACGCGGTCCGTCACCTGCACCTCGGCGATTCCGTCCTCGGCCGCGGATGGCCGCTCGGAGGTCACCCGTCCCAGGCGGACCGGCGTCGTGGCCTCTCCCGCCACGCAGGTCATCGCAATCCGTACGGCAGCCCCCGTGTCCGTGTCGGTCCATGGGTGGTCGGGAATGGCCCACAGGATGCGCGCTCCCCGGCGCAGGTGCCGGTCTACCACCCGACGGTTGAACGCCTGGGTGATCGAGTTCGTGGTGATGAACCCGAAGCGCCGGACCTGTCCCGCCTCCACGAGTTCGGCGGCCTTGTGCCACCAGTACATCACGAGGTCGGCATTGTCCTCGACGGCGTCGGAGTAGGTGCCGCGCAATGCCTCGACGTAGGCATCCCCGAGGTAGAGCCTCATCCGCTTGGTCCCGGCGAAGGGCGGGTTGCCGATGATGTAGTCGGCGGGGGGCCAGTCGGCCGGCTCTGGATCGAGGGGGTCGAGCATCTCCATCCGTGCGGTCTCGTCCGGGACTCGCAGGCCCGTGACCGGATGGACCTTGTAGGTCCGCATGTCCCAGCTCGTGAGGGGGCGGCCGTGCTCGTCCCGACGCAGGGCGGTCCCGGAGTACGCCAGCACGGCATCGCGGCACTCGATGTTGCCGTACCGGTGCAGGACCGGCTCGGGCGGGTGCGCCGTGCCCGTGGCCCGGTGCTGCCACTGGAGGAAGCCGATCCACAGGACGAGTTCCGCGACCTCGCGGGCGCGGGGGTTGAGTTCGATCCCGAGGAACTGGCTCGGGTTGACCGTCACCCCGCTCATCTCCAGGCCCACCTGCCGCTGGCCCAGGTCCGCGAGTTCCCGCACCACCTCGGCCTCCACCTGCTTCAGGAGGTCGAACGTGACGTAGAGGAAGTTGCCCGTGCCGCACGCCGGGTCGAGGATGCGGAGCCGGCAGAGGCCCTGATGGAAGTCCCGCAGCGCCCGGACGGCCCGGGCCACGTCGGCTGGGGAGGCGGCGGAGCCGTCCCCGACGATCTGCCGGACCTGGACCTGCACGACCTCCCACTCCGACCGGATCGGGTCGATCACGGTGGGGCGGACGAGGCGCTCGATGTACGCCCGCGGCGTGAAGTGGGCACCGAGGCGCTGGCGCTCGGCGGGGTCCAGGGCGCGCTCCAGCAGGGTGCCGAAGATGGAGGGCTCCACCGAGGACCAGTCGCACCGGGCGGCCTCCTGGAGGAGCCGGAGGTGGTCGGCGGTGAGCGCCAGGACCGGCGGGTTGGCGAATAGACCGCCGTTGAACCGGAGGAGGCGGTCCTCGAACCCGAAGGGGAGGCCCTTGTCCATCGCGTTCCACAGGTGGGCCACGGAGGCCGGGAACCGTGACGGGTCCGGGAGCCAGTGCTCCTCCAGGGCGCGCGTGAAGATGCGGGCGGGCAGGAGCCCCACGTCCTCCGCAAACATGGTGAACAGGCAGGCCATGAGGAAGCGGGCGACCGCATGGGGATCGTGCCCGGCCTGCTCCAGGGCGCGGGCCAGGGCAGCCAGATGGGCCGCCACGTCGCGCGTGACCTTGGCTGCCCGGCGGGCGGGGTCGAGCGAGAGCGGGTCGGTGAAGATCGCCTGGAAGAAGCGGACCACCTCGGGCCGGGCGAGGTCCGCGAACGGGAGGGTGCGCCGGGCCGGGTAGTCTCCGTAGACGCCGGGGGTGAAGCCGGTCCAGACCTCGAAGACGTGGCCGATGTCCACCGTGAGCAGGAAGGGCGGCCGGTCGTCGGTAAGCGCGATGGCGTAGGCGCGGGCCTGCCCGAAGGCCCGGCGCATGGCCGCCTCCCATCCCGGCGTGCCCCGGCGGGCGGTGCCGATGGCCTCGTCACCGGCCTCGGAGCCCTGCTTGGCCTCCATCACGAAGCAGCCGCGCTTGTAGAAGTCGATCCGGCCGTCCTTGGCGCTGCCATCCTGGAGGACCACCCGGACGGGCTTCTCGAACCGGTAGTCCCCCTGCTTCTCCAGGGCGGGGTCGGGGCGCTCCACGCCCAGTAGGTCGCAGAACTCGGAGAAGAACTGCTGGTAGACGGCGTGCTCGCTCGCGCGGGAGGCAGCCCACCGGGTCACGAAGGTGGCCACGCCCTCAGGTGCGGGCAGCGGCAGGGCGGCGGTCGGCGCGGTGGGGACGGACATCGGGAACCCCTTGGCGGGCGATCTAACGAGGTGCTCCTGGGACCGGATGCATCCGCCAGGATTCTGCACGTCCCGAGGCCCGGCACCCGATCAGGCCGACGACTGGCCTGGCATCACAGGCATCCCGGGCCACCGCATGGCCAGGTAGAGTGCCGGTTGGCCGGCCTCCGAATACCAGAAGCAGCCCGTTCCGGTCCACCGTGGACCGGCCCCTCTGGACAACCCGATCCCGGCCTCCGAGGGGGTCTCGGCGGGGTGCCGTTGTGGACCACGGTCGTGGCCTCGCGATCCGGAGCGATTCGTCGCCCCTGGACGCATCCTGGGCCAGCCTGGAGCGCCTGGGCGCGATGGCAGGCTGGGCCCGGTGGCCTCGGTGTCCGTGCCCGGGCCTCACGCTCGTTGCCTCGGAGCCCAGTTCGGAGACGCCGCCGAGGCGCGGTCCGGCTACCGCATCCTGCTGCCGCGGGGCTCTACCCGGCCTCTACCGGAACCTGCGGCTCCTTTGGGATACGTTCCACGCGCTTGACCCCCACCTCCACCCTCACCGTCCTCGTCCCGTTTCGTGCCCGATGACCATACGGAGGGCCAGGCGGTGCCTGGTAGGTAATGCCGCCGGGCTCGGCCCAGTTCCTCCGAGTACCGCTCCGCGAGCCACGCCAGGATCGGCCGGATGAGCTTGCGCATGGACTTGTCGCCCGAGTCCTGCTCGGTGAGCGAGACGACCTCGATCCCGGCGTCGTCGAGCGTCGCCAGCGCACGGAGGCAGTCGAACATGTTCCGTTCGGTGTGACGGAATAGGACGCCCCATGCCCCTCCCCCCCGGCGAATCCCTCACCGTCGAGTTCAAGAGCGACCGGAAGCGCCTCCGGGACGACGACCTCGTCCTCGCCGTGGTCGGCCTCGCGAACACAGACGGCGGCACCCTCTACCTGGGCGTGGAAGACGACGGTGTCGTCACCGGCCTCCATGCCGAGCACGGGGATCCCATGGGCCTGGCCTCGCTCGTGGCACACCGCACCGTTCCCCCGTTGAGCGTGCGTGTCGAGATCCTCGACGTGGAGGGAGGACAGGTCGCGGCGATCGCCGTTCCCCGGTCCCACCGGCTCGTCGCCACCTCCTCGGGTACCCTTCACCGTCGGCGTCTCCTCGCCGACGGTCGTCCGGAGAACGTCCCCTTCCTCCCCCACGAGTTCGCCACCCGGCAGTCCGACCTCGGGCTCCTCGACTACAGCGCGCTTGTCGTCACGGACGCGTCACGGGACGATCTGGACCCGGTCGAGCGCCACCGTCTCCGGCGGGTCATCCAGGACAACGCGGGCGACAAGGCCCTGCTCGACCTCGCGGACGACGAACTGGACGGAGCGCTCGGTCTCGTCCGGCAGGAGGGGAATCGCCGGGTTCCCACGGTCGCCGGCCTCCTGCTCATCGGCAAGGTCGAGTCCATCCGCCGGCACATCGCCACGCACGAAGTCGCCTTCCAGGTGCTCGACGATCTGGAGGTCCGCGTCAACGACTTCTACCGCCTCCCCCTCCTCGCCTGCTTCGAGCGCGTGGAGGAGCAGTTCCTCGCCCGGCTTGAGGAGCAGGAGATCCTGCTCGGACTGGCCCGGATCCCCGTCCCCAGGGTGGACCGCCGCGCCTTCCGCGAGGCCGTGTTCAACGCCTTCCAGCACCGCGACTACACGCGTCTCGGCGCCGTCCACGTCCAGTGGACCCATGAGAAGCTCTCGGTCGGCAATCCCGGCGGCTTCATGGACGGCGTGACTCCCGAGAACCTCCTCGTCGTAGACCCCACGCCGCGGAACCCTCTCCTGGCCGACGCCTTCAAGCGGATCGGCATGGTGGAGCGCACAGGGCGAGGGGTGGACGTGATCTACCGGGGCCAACTCCGGTACGGCCGGCCCGCGCCGTCCTACGCGCGCAGCACGTCGGCCACCGTGGCCGTGGACCTGGCCACCCCGGACGCCGACATCGCCTTCCTCACGTTGGTCCTCGAAGAGGAACGCCGCCTCGGCCGCCTGCTCCCCATCGACCAGCTCATCACGCTCACCGCGCTCCGGTCAGAGCACCAGCTCACCGCCGCCGATGTCGCTCCGCGCATCCAGAAGGACCCGGTCGTGGCAGCGATCGTTCTCGACCAGCTTGTGGATGCAGGTCTCGTGAAGGTCCAGCACCGCGCCGATGGTGCGGTCTACGCGCTCGTGGCACGGGTGGCGCGACGGGGCACCGACGATCTGGCTCGGAACACCGAAGCGGTCCGCGAGCACATGCAGGCGCACGGCTGGATCCGACGCCAGGACGTGATGGCCCTTTGCGGGCTCACGCCCGACCGGGCGAAGCGCCTGCTCCAGCGGCTCGTCGCCGAGGGGCTCCTCGTACCCGAAGGGACGAAGAAAGGAAGGGTGTATGGGCGTGGCCCGAATATGTAGGCGCGCCGTTATTTTTATGGGCGCGCCCATTTTTTT
>JBFYZZ010000221.1:0-7425 GCA_041309225.1 Deltaproteobacteria bacterium
CCGAGGGCCGCCCAGGCCCAGGCTGGCCGCCGCGTGCAGGCCGCGCCCGCCGCGAGGGCCACCCCGGTGGCCGCCGCCACGAGGGGGTACGGGTTCACCCAGAAGGAGCCGCGAACCACGAGGGGCATGCCGGCGGTGGCCAGGGCCGACAGGCCGCCGGCGATCGGACCGGCCAGTCCGCGGCCGAGCCACCCGGCTGCGGCGACCGTGACCAACGAGGCCACGAGCGCGAGCCACTCGCCCGCGGTCACCCAGGAGCCGTGGCCGCCGAGGAGACCCACGATCAGCGGAAAGGCGGGCTGGCGCCAGGCGTTGTACTCGAACGCCGCGGGGTCCAGCAGGAGGTGGCCGGCGCTGGCGAGCCAGGTCTCCCAGTCGGCCCCCTGCGGCTGGACGAAGCGCGGCCAGGTCGGGAGCAGCAGGAAGACCCAGCCGAGGGCCACCCCGGCCGCCAGGGGCCACTCCCGGAGCCGCGAGCGCGGACGGGGGCCGTCGATGGGGACCGCGAGGGACGGCACGAGCGTCGCTCCTGGGAGAATCCAGGTATCCCGGACGCCCGGTGCGAAGACCGCTCGATCCACGCGGACCGGGGGGGATCGGTCACCCACCCCGCCGCTCGACGCCACGGACGCGGGAGACGGCCCGCCCGGCTTCGATCTCGGCCACTCGCGCCCCGACGATCGCCTCGACCAGCGCCGGCGGCAGGGATCGCTCCGCGGTGAAATGGGTCGTGCCCTTGCCGGTCGTGCCGAAGCCCTCCAGATCCTCCGCGAACCGGCGCATCACCTTCGTGCTCGCCGGGAACAGGCTGCAGTGGTCCCGGAACGCGGCGAAGTAGACGAGGATGCGGCCGAGGTAGCGGAACGCGGGCATCCGGTAGGCGATGACCTCGACCGCCCCGGGCGCCCCGATCCGGAAGGCGGCTCGACCGAGGGGTCGTCACGGTAGGCCTGGAATCCGTCGGAGATGCCCTGAGCCCTCCATGGATCGTCCTTCGGATCGAAGGTCCCGGCGCGAACGGCGTGAGGAGCCCTCCCACCGGCGAGCGCGACGGCCACGTCGAATGCTCCGAGCCGCCTTGTGCCCCGACCCCGAGATCGACTACCGTGGGATAGCCCGACGTTCCCCCCTCGCGCCCCCGATGCTCCTCCTCCTCTTCGTGCTGGCCTGCGCACCGCACGGGAACCCCCCGGGGGACGACACCGGTCCCCCGGTGGACACCGGGGACACGGGCATCGACGCGGACGGGGACGGCTGGCGCACCCCCGAGGACTGCGACGACGGCGACGCCGCGGTGCATCCCGGTGCGACCGAGACCTGCGACGGCATCGACGAGGACTGCGACGGGACCACCGACGAAGACGCGGTGGACGCCGGCACCTGGTACCCCGACGCCGACGGGGACGGGTACGGCGACGAGGCGGCGCCCACCTCCGCATGCGAGCAGCCGCCCGACACCCTCTCCACCGGCGGCGACTGCGACGACGGGAACGCCCAGGTCCACCCCGGCGCCGCCGAGGTGTGCGACAACCGGCTCGACGACGACTGCGATCCCGAGTCCGACTCCGCCTGCCGGTGGTATGGCGTGTACTACCTCGACGAACTGGATCCCGTGCTGTACGGGGACGAGGGCATCCACTCGGGCCTGGGCTCCGACATCGCCACGAAGGAGGACTGGACGGGCGACGGCGGGCCCGACATCGCCATCGCCGCGAAGACAGGTGGCGTCGCGCTCTTCGAGGGCCGGCCCGCTTCGGTGGACGACGCCGTCGGACACGTCGTCGGCCTGGGAACGGTCGAGGCCGTGAACGGGCTCGGCGACCTCGACGCCGACGGCGTGGCCGAGCTGGGCGTCGTGGGCTCCGTCTCCGGGGCGACCACCCTCTCGGTGCTCCTCGGCCCCCTGCCCTCCGGCGACAGCGACGTCTCGGACCTCGCCCGGCTCGTCGTGGAGGGGGGGAACGACCCGGCCACGGGCGGCGACCTCACCGGGGATGGGGATCCCGACCTCGCCTTTGGCGTGGACGGCGACCTCGTCGTGCTGTCCGGGCCCATCGCCGGCGGCACGGCCACGATCTCGGACGCCGCGGTGCTCGTCACCACCGGGGCGGAGTCGGCCCAGCCCGCCCGCACGGGCGGCGACGTGGGCGGCGACGGGATCGCCGACCTCCTGCTCGTCGCCGGCTCGGACGCACTCGTCTTCATGGGGCCCGTCGCGGGCGGCACGCTCAACCCCGCCGACGCCGACCTCCGGATCGCCCTGACGAGCGACATGTGGGTCTCCGTCCTGGACGGCGGCGACACGAATGGCGACGGCACCGACGACCTGCTCGTCGGCGACGGCCTCAACTCCGATTTCCGGACCTACCAGGGCCGGGTGGGCTACTTCTTCGGGGGCCCCGATCTCACCGGGGATCTCACCGGCTACGACTCAGACGCCGCGTTCTACGGGGACATCCCGACCTACTTCCTGGGCCGTCGGATCGTAGGATGCGACGTCGACGGCGACGGCCTGTCCGACACGCTGGGCGGGGTGGGCCGCGATGGTGACTCCGGGGGATCCCACGGCATGGTGGCCCTGTACGGCCCGCCCGAGGGCAACTCCTACGCCGACGCGAACTGGCGACCCGAGAGCCTGACGGGCGTGGCGCCCGTGGCGATGCAGACGGCCTGCGCCGGGGATCTCGACGGCGACGGGCCGGAGGAGTTCCTCCTCGGCGGCTGGCTGTGCTACGGCCAAGGGTCCGTGTGGCTGTTGGAGGGGATGGGTCGCTAGCGCACGGACCGCCGCCGCCGGCGCGTGGCCAGGGCGAGGAGCGGGAGGAGGAACGAGGGGGATCCCGGTGCGGTACTGCACCCGGCAGGATCGAGTCCAACCGACGGATCCACGTAGCCGTCGCAGTTGCGGTCCACGTGGGCGTCGTCGTCCACCTCGCCCGGATTGATGGTCGGGTCGGTGTCGTCGCAGTCCAGGCCGAGCGGGAAGCCGTCGCCATCGAGGTCGGCGAGATCCTCCCCGTCGCAGTTCTGGTCCACCCCGTCGTAGGGTGTCTCCTCGGCCCCCAGGTACACCGAGGGATCGGTGTCGTCGCAGTCGAACCCGCCGAAGAACTCGGCGTCCTGGCCGTCCTCGTCGGCGTCGAAGTCGGAGAGGACGTCGCAGTTCTGGTCGATGCCGTCGTAGATGATCTCCCCGGCCCCGGGGAAGATGTCGGCGTTGACCGGATCGCAGTCGAAGAGCGAGGGTGAACCGTCCTCGTCGGGGTCGTCCCAGTCGGGCGTCGCACGGGCGTGGGGACCGCCGAACGCACCGACATCGAGCGGGCTGCCGTCGAGGTCGATCCCGTCGTCCGGGTCGTCCGAACCCACGTCGCGGATGGGGCTCAGCCAGGGCATCCACAACTCGTCGCGGTCGTAGACGCCAGCGGCCTCGCTGCAGCGCCCGTCGGCGACGTAGAAATCGAGGTACGGGTCGGCGAACAGGCCCGCCGGGTCGGTCTCCGCGGGCATCTCGGGTTGGTTGGCGAACCAGAGGTTGTGATCGTAGAGGTCGAAGCCGCTCTGGCTGTGGCTGGGCGTGGCGCCGAAGTCGGCGAGGTTGAAGGCGACCACGTTGTACGCCACCCGCACCGCGGAGACCGTCTCGCCGTTGGGCAGGGCGATCACCGGATCCTCGGGGCCCACGTTGCCCACGAAGTGGTTGTTGCGGACGAGCCCGTCGACCACGCCCTCGATGGCCAGGGCGCCGTTCGCGTTCTCCACGAACTCGTTGTTGGCGACGAGCAGGCTCCGGGAGGTGGACACCGTGAGCGCACCGGAGTCGGGGAAGCCGTCCTCGACGGCGTTGGCGCAGAACAGGTTGCGGACGATGGTGGCGCTCCCGGAGGTGATGGAGAGGGCGGAGCCACCCTGCCCGGCGTTGTCCAGGAAGACGTTGTCCTCAACGACCCTGTCCCCGTACCCGCCCCATACCACCGCCCCGCCCGAGCCGGTGTTGGACACGAACCGGTTGCCGCTCAGGATCGGTGTGCTGCCGTGCCCACCCGTGCCGAGGTAGAGCGCGGCGCCCCAGCTCTCGGTGGAGTTCCCCTCGAACAGCGAGTTCGTCACCTGGACGTCGCCGTCGACGTTGTAGGCCCAGATGCTGCCGCCGCCCAGTTGGGCGAAGCCGCCCCGGAAGGCGCACCCGTCGATGTGGAGATCGCTCCGATAGACCCAGAGCTGCCCGCCGACGTTGTAGGACCAGCCCCCGTCCATCACGACCCGGTCCAGCGTGAGGGACGAGTAGAAGGCGACGCCCACCCCGCCCGCGTCGGATTGGGTCGACCCCCAGAAGTGGGCGTGGTGGAAGGCGACGGTCGAGTTCCAGATCGTGAACAGCCGATACTCGTCGCCCAGGAACGCCACGGAGTCGATGTCCACCGTCGCGTTGTCGATGGTCAGGGCCTCGTTCAGCCCGCCAGGGGACATCCACAGGACGTAGCCGTACGTGCCGAGGATGCTGATGGACTTGTCCTCGATGGTGACCGCCTCGTAATAGTCGGCGTAGGAACCGCCCCCGAGGTAGAGGACGTCCCCGTCGACGGCGGCGTCCACCGCCTCCTGGATGGTGGGGTAGCAGTCGTCGGTGGTCCAGCCGCCGCACACCGTGAGCGTGGTCGCGAGGGCGGGTGGTACGAGCAGGGCGAGGAGAAGCATGGTCACTCCGCTTCGAACCAGAGGTAGGTGGCCTGGCCGGTGCCGAGCAACGTCCAGACGGTGCCGTGGGTGGAGCGGGTGGTGGCGTGGGTGACCGTCACCCCCATCACCTCGACGTAGAAGTACCCCCCCCAGGAGAGCAGGGGCAGTGCGTCCTCGGGAGCGGTGAAGGCCCCGTCGTCCGCCGTGAAGCACCGCACCTTCTCGCGCGTGTACAGGCTGGTGATCTGCACGAGGAAGAGATCGGACCCGGAGGGCACCCAGGTGAGGGGCAGCCCGGTGCCGTCCATAGGCAGGGTGTCCTGGAGCGCCGGAGACAGGATGACGGCCCGCGTGCCCCAGGTGCCTCCGTCGAGCCCCTCCTCTTCGTCGGTGAGCGTGGAGGCGCTCCAGGAGAGCGTCACCGGCTCTCCGGCCAGGTCGTCGATGCGCGTGGCGAACTCGTCGAGGTAGTAGGCGGGACCGAAGGTGTGCAGCGGCAGGCGGTAGTCGTCGCCGGCCATCGTAGCCGCCACCCAAGGCGGACCGCCCTCGAGCCCGAACTCAGTCGCATCGGGCGCGGGAGCGCAGGTTTCCAGGGTGTTGGGCCCGAGCCACGTCCAGGGCTCGACGTCCTTGGCGGGCAGGAACCAGTAGTAGAACGAGAACCCGTAGACGTACCCGCTGGACGGATCCGGGTGGCTGACGTCCTCGACGTGGCTCGAGAACAGCACACCGATCGTCGCACCGCCGGTGTCGGCGTAGTACGTCCAGGCGTCCGCGAGCGTGTCGGACCGGTCGCCACGCCCGACCCTCACCGACACGGTGCCCGTGGCGTCGGACGCCGGGCTCGCGACCTTCAGGCTCGCCTCCGACACCGTGAGGACCGTGGCCGGGTGGTCGCCGAAGTGCACGAGGGTCTCGTCGTCGAACCCGGCGCCGTCCAGGATCACCAGGTCGCCGCCGAGCACCGAGCCGCCCTCGGGGGAGATCGAGTCCAGGACGAGCGGGGCTCCGGCCATCCCGGTGTCGCCTCCCGTCTCGGCCGTGCCGCCGGAGTCGTCGGCGCTGTCGTCCGGCTGCTCGGGCGATTGGCAGGCCAGCGTCAGGAACAGGATGATCATGGCTCGCTCCTCCATCGCATGCCGAGGTCGAGGGCCACCTGCCACTGCACGTTCACGGCCCCCAGGTCCTCCGTGGACAGGCGCTCGAAGCGCGTCCGCTGGCCGCTCCCGCCGATGCCCGCCCACAGCCGACGTGGCCCCTTGCCGAACCCCCATCCCACGGTCGCGCGGACCCGCTGGTACGCCTCCCCGACCCCCAGCCCGACCCGCGCCCCGAGGCGCGAGTGCGCGCCGCTCACGTCGAGCAGCACGGCACCGTAGGGGATGGTGAGGGCGTGGGTGACCCAGGTCGGCTCGCCCGGCGAGGGCGACACGCCCTCGACCACCGTGGCACCGGCCACGCCGGCCCCGAGCAGGACGAGGACGGGGTCCGTCGCCAGGCCGAGACCGGCCTCGAGGTGGGAACCCTGGACCTGCGCCAGGCCGACGGTGCCAATGCCCACGTCGACCGTAGCCCCCAGCGCACCCCGCCGCACCGTCGCGTCGCCGGCGAGTGCGAGGAGCGCGTCGGCGCGGTCTTCGGCCGGAACGAAGGCCGGATCCACCCGAGCGTCCGGGTCCTGGGACAGGCCGGTGACACCCGCCCGGAGGCTCGTGGTGATCCAACCCTCCCACCGGAGCGGGCGTTCGATGGGTGCGTCCACCCAGCCGGCGGGCACGGCGCGGTCCACCACCACCAGCGACGACCAGTAGCCGTCCTCGCCACGCTGCACGAGGTGCAGGCCCGTGGCGGGCGGCAGGTGGTCGGACCGCACGCCGTCCACGAAGACCGGGCGTCCAGCGGGAAGGGCCTCGCCCACCCCGGGCGCGGAGCCGGGGTCGAAGGTGGCGATGGGATGGGAGGCGCCTACCCCCCGATCGAGATCGGGCCGCACCCAGAGGGCCGTCCGGAGCGGGGTCTGCCAGTCCCCCCCCGCCCCGAAGCGCACGAGCGAGAGGGAGAGGAGGTAGTCGGACCACTCGCGCGGCGTGGGCACGTAGGCCAGGCAGGGAATGCGGTGCTCCAGTTCGTGCACGAAGGTGCGCTGGAGGTCCGGATCCGCCCGGTCGATGGCGGCCTGGGCGTCGAGGAGGAGCGAACGGAACTCGGCCTCGCCCAGGGAGGAGCAGGGGGCCGCCGCGCCGACCGAAGCCAGAAGGAGCAGGAGCATCATCTCGGTCCGCTCTCCTCGCAGGTCCAGGTGATGGGGTTGCACCGTACGGTGATCGTGTGGCCGGACCGGACCTCGGTTCGACCGACGGGGGTGGGGCCCTTGCCAAAGTCGGCCTCGATCTCGTAGGTGCCGGCCGGCACCGGACCGGGGCCGAAGGTGCCCGCCGGGCCCTTGAGGCGCACCCGGACGTCGCCGACCGCCCGGAACTGGCCGGGTGCGGCCCCCCCCGCGGCGACCTCGGGGGCCGGGGGCTCCACCACAGGCGCCGAGGGTGGGGTCGCCCCCGCTCCGGTCGCCGACGGTGTCGAGGGTGCCGCAGACCGGGTCGAGGATCGGCGAGGGGCGCTCGGCGCCGCCGCCGGCACGGCCTGCGGCTCGGCCGCCGCAGGGGCCGCCTCGACCGGCACGACGGGCGTCGGGGTCGCTGCGGACGGGGTGGGCTCCACGGGCGCGGGGTTCCCGATCTCCGC
>JBFYZZ010000222.1:0-5578 GCA_041309225.1 Deltaproteobacteria bacterium
CCGGACCCCAGCCCCAGCCAGGGCGTCCGCGATCGAGCGGACCTCGGCCGTGAGGTCCGCGAGCTCGTCGAGGAGGTCTCCGCTCACGGCATGCTCCTTCCCGCCCGGGGCGCCAACCCGCCGGCCGCCCCGAGACGCCATCCGAGGCGCCTCAACGCGGTGACGAGCCGGGGAACGGGCAGGCCGACCACGTTGGTCCAGTCTCCCTCCACGCGCTCGACGAGCTGCAGGCCCACGGCGTCCACGCGGTATCCCCCCGCGCAGCCCCGCGCCTCGCCGAGGGCCACGTAGGCGTCGATCTCGGCGTCCGAGAGATCGGCCCGCACCGCGAGGCGGCTCCGCTCCTCGAACGCCTCCACCACGACCGCGCCCCCACCGGGCTCACCCCTGGCGAGGCACACCGCGGTCACGAGGTCGTGCACGTGCCCCCGCAGTGCGCACAGCATGGCTCGGTGCTCGGCGGTGTCGGTCGGCTTGGCGAACGCACGCCCCAGCAGGTGCACCACCTGGTCGGCCCCGATCGCGAGGGTGCCCGGCCCGAGGCGGGCCGCCACGGCCAGGGCCTTGGCCGCCGCGCGGCACCGGGCGGTCTCCTCCGGCCCCCCCCCCTGGAGGCGCGCCTCGTCCACCCCGGGATCCTCCGTGGTGCACGGAATCCCGGCCGCGGCGAGCAGGGCGGCCCGCCAAGGGCTCGTGCTGGCCAGGACCAGGGTCATGGGGACTCCTCGGTGGATCGCGCGCGACCGGCGATCTGGCCCGCGGCCGCGGACCCGCTATAGTAGCGTATCTGCTGCTGAGCGGACGCCTGCCGGTGCACCCCGCCGGTCTGAGAGGATCCTGGAAGCCCCATGAGCGTCAAGGCCGTAGGCATCGATCTCGGGACCACCTTCTCGGTCATCGCGTACGTCAACCCGCACGGCGTACCGGAGGTCCTCCCCAACGCCGAGGGCGATCGCCTCACCCCGTCCGTCATCCTGTTCGACAAGGACGAAGTCGTCGTCGGCAACTACGCGCGCCAGTCCGTGATGGTCTACCCCGACCAGGTGGTGGAGTTCGTCAAGCGCCACATGGGCGAGAGCGACTACTTCTTCGAGTACCGGGGCGAGCGGTACAGCCCCGAGCGGCTCTCCTCGTTCATCCTGGCCCGCCTCAAGCACGACGCTGAGCTTAGGCTGGGAGAGCCGGTGGAGAACGCGGTCATCACGGTGCCGGCCTACTTCGGCGACAAGCAGCGGCGCTCCACCATGATGGCGGGCGAGATGGCGGGCCTGAAGGTGCTCAAGCTCGTGAACGAGCCCACCAGCGCCGCCTTCGCCTACGGCCTCGCGAACATCGACCAGGACCGCCGGGTGCTGGTGTTCGACCTCGGCGGCGGAACGTTCGACGTCACCATCGTGGACATCGTGGGCCACGACCTCAACGTGGTGGCCACCAACGGCGACCACCAGCTCGGCGGGAAGGAGTGGGACGACGCGCTGATCGAGTGGGTCGCGCACCAGTTCAAGCAGCGGTACGGCATCGACCCGCTCGACGACGCCACGGCGTACCAGGATCTCCGCCAGAAGTGCGTCTCGGCCAAGATCAGCCTGTCCCGCCGCCCGCGCGTCAACATCTTCTTCGACTTCATGGGGCACGTGCTGCGTGCCGAGGTCACGCGCGAGCAGTTCGAGGAGCTCACCGCGGGGCTGGTCAAGCGCTGCGAGATGCTCACCCGCGACGTCCTCGACGACGCCTCCATCGCCCCCACCCAGGTCGACACCGTGCTCCTGGCGGGCGGCTCCACGCGGATGCCCATGGTCCGGCGGATGGTGGAGGACCTTTTCCAGCGCTCACCCGCCACCGACATCAACCCGGACGAGTGCGTCGGTCTGGGAGCGGCACTCAGCGCGGCCATCGAGGCCGCCCGGCTGTCGGGCGAGGCGCCGCCGGTGGACCTGCGCACCCACGACGTCACCAGCCACTCCCTCGGCATGGTGGCCCTGCGCGACGGGCGGCTCCACAACAGCCACATCATCCTCCGCAACAGCCGCATCCCCGCCGAGCGCACGCGCGACGACTACGTCACCACCCACGAGGGCCAGACCACCATGGACCTCTGGCTGGTACAGGGCGAGAATCCCGATCCCCTCGAGTGCAGCGTCCTGGGCCACTTCGAGTTCTATGGCATCCCGCCGCGGGGGGCGGGCCAGTCCCGCCTCGGCGTCACCTTTCGCTACAACGTGAACGGGATCGTCGAGGTCGAGGCCATGGACCTGACCTCGGGCCAGACCCTCCCCCACCGCCTGTCCACCGGCACCCTCACCCTCGAGGACCTCATCCATGGGCGCGTCCCGCAGCACATCGTGCTGCTCGTCGACTGCTCCGGCTCCATGTACGGGCCCAAGATCGATTCGGCCCGCCGGGCCGCCGCGTCCTTCATGGAGCGCACGCTCCGGCCCGGGCGCCAGATCGCGGTGATTGGCTTCCCAGGCGGTATCCTGGCGCCCCTCACGGCCGACCCGAAGCAGCTCGGCCAGGCGGTCGACAACCTCACGCCCATCGGTTCCACGCCGCTCGCGGCGGCCCTGAGGGCGGCACGCAACCTGGTCCGACCCAAGGCCGGGGTACAGCGCATCTTCGTGGTGCTGACCGACGGGCACCCGGACGAACCCGACGAGACCGTGGCCGAGGCCGAGCGGGTCAAGAGCAGCGGCGGGCGTCTCATCACCGTCGGCGTGGGCCGGGAGGTCCGCCAGGACTTCCTCCGCAGTCTCGCCTCCACCGGCACCGACTTCCACTTCGTGGAAGACGGCGTGTCGCTGGAGGACACCTTCATCAACCTCGCCACCGAGCTCCAAGCCGGGGGAGGTCCGAGTTGACCCCAAAGGACGGAACCGAACCCTCCATGGCGGACCTCGCCGGCTCGCTGGCCAGCATCCAGGCCGCCCTGGAGCAGCGCAACGTCGCGGCCGAGATACAGAAAGAGGCCTTCGATCGGCTGCACCAGGAGCTGACCCAGTACAAGGAGGACTTCGTCTTCCAGACGACCAAGCCCTTCCTGCTCGACCTCCTCATGTTCTACGACAGCCTCTCCTGGTTCCACCGATCCCTGGTGAAGCCCGACGTCACCCCCGAGGTGATCGCCGAGTCCTTCCAGTACCTGGTGGACGAGTTCCTGGAGGTCCTGTACCGGCAGGACATCGTCCCGGTGGAAGGCACCCGGACCTTCGACGCCCGCATCCACAAGGCCGTGAAGGTGGTACCCACCCAGGACACCGCCCGCAACAACGTCGTGGACCAGGTCCTCAAGCGAGGGTTCTCCCGGGGCGGTCGCGTACTGCGCCCGGAGGAGGTCGTGGTCTGCCGCCACGGGCTCAAGGGCAAGGAGGACTGATCCGTGTCCTCGTCCTCCCCTCGTCCGAGCCTCCTGCCGTCCGGCCGTGGCCGGATGGTCACCCGATCCGCCGACGATCTCATCCTCGGCATCGACCTCGGCACCACCTTCTCGGCCATGGCCACCGTGGACCACCACGGCCGGGCCCGGGTCATCCCCAACGCCGACGGACACAACACGACCCCCTCGGTGGTCTACTTCTACGACGCCGACGACTACGCCATCGGCGAGGAGGCCGCCCGTATGGTGCTGGCGGATCCCTCCGCCGTGGCGCGCTTCGTGAAGCGGTCCATGGGGGAGCCCGACTTCACGATGGAGTTCTTCGGGCGCTCGTTCACGCCGCAGGAGATGTCGGCCATCATCCTGCGCCGGCTCCGGCAGGACGCCGAGGAGGCCCTGGGCCGCGAGATCCGCTCCGCGGTCATCAGCGTGCCCGCCTACTTCAACGCCCCGCAGCGCGGCGCCACCGCCGAGGCGGGCGCCATCGCGGGCCTGGACGTCCTCTCCATGGTGAACGAGCCCACGGCCGCAGCCATCGCCTACGGCCTCGACCGCGTGGGTGACAACCGCCTGTTCATGGTGTTCGACCTCGGCGGTGGCACGCTCGACGTCACCGTGATGGCCATCGAGGGCGAACGGCTCCGCACGATCGCCATCGACGGGAACGCCGAGCTGGGCGGAAAGGACTGGGACGACCGCCTCGTGAACCACGTCGCGGAGACGTTCGTCCGGGAGTACGGCGTCGATCCGCGCGACGAGCCCATCCCCTACCAGGAGCTGTACGAGCGCTGCCTGTCGGCCAAGATCTCGCTGTCCACCAAGCCCCGCGCGCTGATCCCCGTGAACTTCCGCGGGCACCGGATGGCGGTGACCGTGTCCGAGGAGGAGTTCTCCGACCTCTCGCAGGACCTCGTCCGGCAGTGCGCGGAGACCTGCAGCATCGTCATGGAGAAGGCCTCGCTGCGCTGGCCCGATCTCCACGACGTCGTGCTGGTCGGTGGATCCACCCGGATGCCGATGATCCGCCGCATGCTCACCAACCTCTCCGGACGGCTCCCCAACACCTCGCTCAACCCGGACGAGTGCGTCGCCCAGGGCGCCGCGGTGGCGGCCGTCTACCGGCACCAGCCCGAGCACCCCGCCCATCGGGCCTTCGAGGTGTCCATCGAGCAGGCGGCCTCGCAGGCTCCCTCGGCGAGGACCCCGGGCCTGCCGGCCATCGAGATCGTCGACACCTCCTCCCATCCCCTCGGCGTCCTCGTCCTCGACTCCTCGGGCCGCGAACGGGTCGCGAGCCTCCTGCCCGAGGGCACGCCCCTGCCCGCCGAGCGCCGGGGCCGCTTCGCCTACGCCTACGATGGGATGACCACCGTGCGCGTGGACGTCACCGAGGGCCAGGGCATCACGCGCGACGAGGTGACCGTGGTCGGCACCGTCGTCCTCGACCGCCTGCCCCCCCGACCGCGGGGGACCCCCATCGACGTCATCTACCGCTACACCGGCGACCAGGTCCTCCAGGTGGACGTCCAGGATGTGGAGACCGGGGCCAGCCGGGCCGTCCGCATCCTCCTGCGGGGGGCCCTGGGCCCCGAGCGGGTGGAGCAGGCCCGGGTCAGCCTGGACGCCGCCCGGGTGCGGTAGCACCGTTACGCCGCGGGGTCACGGGGCCTTTGCCCACGCGTGTCCGCGGGGGTAAAGGATGGCCGACGCTCGGCAGGGCCCATGGAACCCCAGGAAATTGCGCTCATCGAAGGTTTTCTGCTGGGAACGGGCTTCACCTCCCTGTTCGAGTACCACGGGGTGACGCCGGACTCGCCGCCCGCCGTGATCGAGGAGCGGATCAAGGAGAAACGGGCGTGGGCGCAGACGCAGCAGGCCAATCCGAAGTACCGGACCTACGCGCTCTGGCTCATCAAGAACCACGCCCTGGTCCGGCGCGTGATGCTGGAGGCACCCGCCGACTACGTCGCGACCATCGCGGAACGGGACCTCCGTCGCAAGATGGAGATGCTCGACCTCTTCCTCGAGGGGAGCATGGTCCACGGGCAGGTCAGCCCCAAGGCCCGTGACGCCATCCGGCGGCGCGCCGCCGACATGGGCCTCACCGACGACGAGATCGAGGCCTACCTCCGGAAGCGCCTCACCTCGGTGGTCGCCCGGGACGACGAGGCCGCCGCGACCAACGGCTGGGACCCCTACGTGGTC